>CAZVSA010000247.1:3428-6279 GCA_964629955.1 uncultured Luteolibacter sp. | reverse complement strand
TACCGGAAAACCCGCCTCCGGCGTTGCCGCCGCGATTTCCGGAACACTTTTGGCGGAATGCCCGCGCCACATTCCTCACCTGGTCCGGTAAAAAAAATCCGGGATTTCCGTGTTTGGAACCGGGCTTTTCTCCGTATCCTCCTCAACCCATCCTCTTCCATCATGCCCCGCAAGCCATTCCGTTTCCTCTCCCGCCATTCCGCCTTACTTCTGGGAACCCTCGTTCTCTCCTGTCCCCCGCTGTCGGCGGAGGAAGATCTCCGCCCGCCGGAAACCCTGATTTCCTGGGATGCCACATGGCGGTTTCACGATGGAAACGAAGATCTCGGCGATGACTGGAAGGAACCCGGCTTCGATTCCGCCAATTGGAAGGAAGGCAGGGGCCTGCTCGGGTACGCCCGCGGGGGGAACACCGGAAACTGGCCGCAGCCCGGCCTGCAAACAAAGATCGCCGAAGGACTCGGAACGTATTACCTGCGCAAGGAATTCACCTTTTCCGGTTCACCGGAAGGCATGCGGCTGAAGCTCGATCACGTCATCGACGACGCCGCGGTGTATTACCTCAACGGTCGGGAAATCGGCCGCAGCCGCCTCGTTCCGGAGGGTCCGGCCGGGTTTGCCACCAGATCCACCAGCGCCACGAATCCCGTTCTGGAATCCAATGTTTTCGACATCGATGACAACGCCCTGCGCGAGGGCCGCAACGTGCTGGCGGTCTCCCTCCACAACCACAACACAAACAGCTCGGACATCGCCTTTGCCGCTCATCTGATCGCGGAAGACGTCCGCACGCCCATTGCCCCGGTGGGACTCCACCTCACCTGGCAGTCCGATCCCACCACCACGATGACGATCGACTGGCAGCGACGCGCCACCGAATCGGACCAAGCGGCCCGGATCGAAGCCCGCCCGAAAGGACGCCGGGATTGGACATCCTTTGAAGCGAAACGTTTCGATTTCCCTCATTCCGACCGGAAGATCGACAGGGTCGAGCTGACCAATCTCCAGCCCGGCACCGAATACGAATTCCGCGGAGGGCCGGGCTCCCGCGTCTACTACTTCCGCACGATGCCCGCGAAGCTTGAAAAGCCGCTGGTTTTCGCCGTCGGGGGCGACACCCGCCACAACCAAGGATGGCTGGAGGAAATGAACCGCGCGGCCATGAAACACGGCCCGGAGTTCATCGTGTGGGGCGGGGATCTGGCCTATGAGGACGGCCTTCCGGCAAACATCGGCCGTTGGTATGAATGGTTCGATGGAAACATGAACGCCCTCGTAGCCGAAGACGGGCGGATTCCTCCCATCATCGTGGGGATCGGCAATCACGAAGTGCAGGGCGGATCCCACCAGAACCGCATGACCAGCGACGCGGCGAGAGCACGGTTCGCCCCCTTCTTCTTCGGGCTGTTCGCCTTTCCCGGCCAGCCGGGATACGGGGTTCTGGATTTCGGAAACTATCTCAGCCTCGTCATCGGCGATACCGAACATGCCAACCCGATCCCCGGCAAACAGACCGACTGGATGGCGAAAACCCTGGCCGAACGGGAAAAGGTCACCCATCTGATTCCCGTCTATCACGTGCCCGCCTTCCCCTCGAACCGCTCCTACGACGGCTCCGTCAGTAAATTGGTCAGGGAACATTGGCTGCCGCTTTTCGAGCGGCACGGGGTGCAATTGGCCTTCGAGCACCACGACCACACCTACAAGCGGACCAAACCCATCCGCAACGGCAAGGTCTCCGATGACGGGATCATCTACATGGGCGACGGGGCCTGGGGCGTCGGCGAGCGCCCCGTGCACGACCCCGCCACAACCTGGTATCTGGAGAAAAGCCGTTCCATCCGCCACGGCATGATCGTGACCTTGACCCCGGATCGCAAAAAAGTGACCGCCGTCAGCCACCGGGGCGAAGTGTTCGACGAGGTGGAAATCCCCGTGCGCTAGCATCAAAAAAGGGAGCGCGGGCATCCTGCCCGCAGTGGCGGCTTACTCTTACTGAGAGGACTGCGGTTTACCCCATCATCGGGAAGCCGGGCAGAATGCCCGGCCCACGTGGCGCGGGCATTCTGCCCGCCGCCTATCATGAGCAAGTAGCACATCCTAACATCAGAGGTGAGGCACCGGCTTGTTAGCCTCTTGTATTAACTGGCGGTGACCATATCGTAACAGCCGTTCGATCCCCTTTGGCGTTCTCTGAACTCATAATCTGCACCCCCACTCTCATCTGGGTGCCCGAGTCTCGAATTCCTACTTCAAACAAGATGGATTTCTTTGGCGCAAGATTGGCAAGATAAAGACCAGTTCCGCAAATCATAAAATTCTCTGGTGGTTGCCATTTGCCTTCATTCAACACTTCGATCGCTGTCGACGGATGATTAATTCCGATGCAACCAAAACTGATCGGATTATCGGAATTATTGATGAGCCTATATGTAATACTCTTATTGTTCTTCCCCTCAATTTGAATGCTCGCTCCTTCAATCGGAAGGAATTCTTTGGGGATTGCAATTTGAGCCATTTTGTCTTGCTCAATCCTGATGGCATCATTGCTTTCCTTTGGCAAAAATGGATCGTCAGCGCGAATAACCGCCTCTTGAGCCGAAAGACGGGAAAAGAGCATGATCACCGATAAAAGCGCGATTGTTTGGAGGGTCTTCATTCTTTGGCCAACAGTATATCCTCCCCTCACGGATTCGCCGGAGGAACCACCCTCGGACGGGGAGAGCGCACGGGAGGAACCGTCCGGCCTTCCAGCGCATGATCCAGGCCCCTTTGCAACGCGCAAACCCGCTTCCTCCAATCACGCGGAACGGAGGAAAATTCGCTGCCCTTGTCGAAACTCTTTTCAAAA
>CAZVSA010000247.1:0-3418 GCA_964629955.1 uncultured Luteolibacter sp. | reverse complement strand
CCACCTCGTTTCCGGGACCATGAATCGTCACATGGTATTTCTCCCCTTCACGCCGGACGATCGCACGACCCTCTTCGGTGGAGAAGACGGCCTGCCTCGATGCCATGTTCACCACCCGCATCGGGCCTGCCTCTTCCGGCAGCATGACCAGATCCGCCATATTGGAGAGCCTCCCTTTCCCGTCTTCCGGAGCATTTCCCAAAACCAGGGAAACCGTCACCGCCTCGCCCTTGCGGAACGCGGAAAGCTCGACTTCCTCGCCGGGCTTCGTCAGCCGGAGCAGGGTTGCAAGCTGGGCTTCGTTCACCAGCAATTGGTCGCGGAATTTCCACAGGACATCGTATTTTTCCAGACCGGCCGAGGCGGCGGGCCCGTTTTCATCGACATGATCGACGACAAAGCCGACCCCCGGCGGCAACGACGGCAGATGCGCGATGGTCGTCTGGTCCGGTTTCACCACATGGAGGCCGAGCCACGCCTGCGGAAGCTGGAAAACGACCGGCGGCGGTGAAGGCAGCGGCCTCTCCTCCGCTCCGCAAGGAAACAGGGATAGCAAAAGAAAGCCGATGACCGGGAGGCGATTCATTCTTCAAAAAGCGGTGATCGGGGTGAAAACCATTTCCTCCCTCGGCTGGGTGACATGAACGATGATTCCCGTCCGCTCGTCGCGGAAGCTGACCTCCTCAATGGCGCGGACCCACACTACCTTCATCGCGGCGCCGCCGGGATCGGAGGTCCAGCCCTCATCGGCCACCTCCTCGATCCGCTCCGAGTGATCGACCAGCAGAATGCCGGAACGAGCGGAGAGCCCGGCGGGAAGATCGGCAACGGGCTCGTCCCGCGCATCCATCACCAGAGAGGCCAGAATCGCGGCGCACGCGGCGATTCCCGTTGGGGCCAGCCACCGCCAGCGCGGCGCGGGGGATTCCCCGGAAATCGTTTCCTCCGGTTCGACGCCCGCCAGTTCATCGAGCATCGTTTCGATGGAGTGAAGCCCTTCCCCGCTCAATGCGGTGGGCATCAGGCGGGACAAGGCGGCTTCGATGGATTCAGGCGCTTTCATAGCGGTCCTCCTTCACCCGGCGCAATTCGTGGGCCAGTTGTTCCAATGCGTAACGATAACGGGACGCGGCGGTATTCGGGGAAATGGCGAGCGTTTCGGAAATCTGCAGAAAAGTCAGCCCGCCCCAGATCTTCATCACCACCACTTCGCGCAGTTTCTGGCTGAGCTTCTGGACCGCATCGCGCAATGCCAGCGCCTCCTCGTCCTCCTCCAGCACCGGATCCAGCCACACATCCTGGAAATCATTCAGATACACCACCGATTCCTCCCTCTTCCGCCTGCGTTTTTCGCTCCTGTGATGGCTCAGTCCGCAAAAACGGATGGTGGAAAACACCAAAGGCAGATCAGGCGGCTCCCCCCCTTTTTCCTTCTGCTGGTGCCAGAGCCTCAGAATCGCCTCCTGCACGAGGTCTTCCGCATCCTCACGGCACGTGCTCCAGCCGCGCGCGAACAGAAGCAACCGGGGGCCGCACTCGGCCAGCCACCGCTTCCATTCCTTTGCCGGATTCTCCTTCACTTGCATGGAGAATACCGTCGGCGGCCCCTTTTGTCTCCAAAATTACCGAATCCCGCCGCAATCGCAACATGAGCCCGGAAATCCGCCATATTTCAAAATTCATCGAAACGCGGAGACGCCGAGGCCGCGAAGAGAAACGCAAAGTGATTCCTACAAATCCCCGCGAGATCCTTTGCGACCTCCGCGTCCCGGCGTTTCGATTCATCCACCGTTGCAAGCCGGCTTCAGCGCTGCCCGCTCAATCCAAGAAACGGATCTTGCCCGGCACGGGCGGAAGCCCCGCGGCCATCGCCGCATGCTGCTCATCCGTGCAGGCGGAATCGATCGGGGCGTCCGGAGCGGCGTCGCTGGCTTCCAGATAGCCGTTTTCGATCATCCATTGCTCGACTTCCTCGCCGCTGATATCGGCCAGCATCCGACCGTCGATCTCCACGCAAGGGGAAAGCGGCTGGCCGCTGCGCTGCTCCATCTCCCAGCGGAACGCCGGGTTCTTGATAATGTCCTTCTCCTCGAATTCCAGATCGTATTTCCGCATGATGGCGCGGATGCCCTCGCTCCAGCCGCAGAAGGTTTTCAGGTAGGCGGTGATTTTCGGATTCGGTTTGCTCATTGGGTCGGAAAGTTGGTTGCCCCGGATTCTAGATGCCCCTCCCCCTCTTCGCAAGCCATCCTGTGGCTTTGCCGTGGAAAGTGGCGCGGGCCACACAGGGTTGCCCAAGGCCGACGCATCAAAAAAACAATGGATTTACCGCAAAGCCGCGAAGGTCGCAAAGGGTCGCTGAGAAAAATTCCGGATGAGATCGGAGGCGGATGGGCAACGTTGCGTCTGTTTTTCCGGTTTCCGATCCTCAATCCGCCCTCTTCGAGTTCCTTTGCGACCTTCGCGGCTTTGCGGTGAAATGAAAACCGCCGTCTTTTGATGCGTCAGCCCTGCAGGGTTGCCGGGCCGTTCTTTCCCTGCTAGGTTTCCCCCGCATTTCGGGAAAGCCCCGGAATCCGCCGGTTCGGTCACCTTTTCGGCACCGCCGCATTGCATGAAACCCTGCAACTCCCGAATCACCCGATGACCAGCCACACCTGCCCGCTCACGGCCGCCCAGGCCGGAACGCTGCGTGAAATCCTTGCCGGGGAGGGCTTCGATTTTGAAACGAAACCCCACGCCCTTTTCGCCGCCCGCAAAGGCAGGCTCAATGTGACCGTCTATCAGAAAGGTCCCAAGGTTCTCATCCAGGGCAAGGACACCGCGGACTTCGTCCGTTTCATTCTCGAACCCCGCGTCACCGGAGAAGCCCGGATCGACTACGAGGAAGTGCTCGACCCGGATCGTTTCGAGCCGCACTTCGGCATCGACGAGAGCGGAAAAGGCGATTTCTTCGGCCCCCTCGTCATCGCCGGGGTTTACACGGACGGCCCCGTGGCGCGGCGCCTGATCGACGCGGGCATCCGCGACTCGAAAAAAATCACCAGCGCCGCGCGCATCAAGGCGCTCGCCGCAATCATCCGCGGCACGCCCGGCTGCGTGGCCGAAGTGATCGGCATCGGGCCGGAACGCTACAACGAAATGTATGAATCGTTCGGCAATCTCAACCATTTGCTGGCATGGGGGCATGCCCGTGTGATCGAAAAACTGGCGGCCCGGAAACCCGATTGCCCGCGGGCGCTCAGCGACCAGTTCGCCCGCCCGGAGGTTCTGCAACGCGCGTTGGCGGAAAAGCGCATCGCAATCACCCTCGACCAGCGGACGAAAGCCGAATCCGACCCCGCCGTTGCCGCCGCCTCCATCCTCGCCCGGGAACACTTCCTCCGCTGGATGGAAAGCCACTCCCGGGAAACCGGAA
>CAZVSA010000246.1:0-6328 GCA_964629955.1 uncultured Luteolibacter sp. | reverse complement strand
TTCGGGTTCTTCCTGCTCCGTGGGTTCCTCGATTGGTTCCTGCGGGAAATTTGGTTCTTCCTCGGGATCCGGCGGGGCGGCCTGAAACGGGCTGGGGTTGGGGAAGACCGCTGGTTCCGGCACCGGGGCGGGAGGGGCGGGCTGCACGGCGGCGGGTGCGGGCCGGGCGATGGCGACGGCATCGTAACCGACGAAATCCCCGTCGAATCCCGGATCGCTCACCGTGATGGAAGGTTCGCGCAGGGGGATCATGAGCTTTTCAGCCAGACGCCTGACTTCCGCGGGATCCAGCCATGGATTGATCGGGTCCATCAGCCTGGGACGGAATGGCGTCCGTCGTGCGACTCAAGTTTTCTTTCGATTTCCGCCCGCAACGAATCGAAGACCGCCTTGGCTCCCGCGCCTTCCTCAAGGACGCCGACGGGCAGTCCGCGGGCGCTGGCACGGATGAAAAGCCCGTCGCGCGGGATTTCCGTCCGGAAGACCATTTCGTCCGGGAGCAACTGGCGGAGCGCGGCGGCGGCTTCGACGCTTTCCGCCAAATCGTGCTGGACCATGGTGAGGCAGACTCCGAGCACGGAGAGGCGGGGGTTCATCACCCGCAGGCGGTTGAGTCCTTCCAGCAATTTCGGCACGGAACGGATTCCGAGAGGCTCGGCTTGCTGCGGGATGATGACCGCGTTGGAGGAGGCGATGACATCCGCGGTGACTCCGAAAAGCCCGGCGGCGGTGTCCAGCAGGCACAGATCGAAACCGCGGGCCGCGGCGTGTCTCAGGAATGCGCGCACTCTCGCCAGATGGGCGCCCATGCCGCCTCCGCCGGCTTCGTAATCGCTGGCCTGTCCGCTGGCCACGAGGGAGAAGGTTTCCAGGCGGGTGGGCACCACCAGGCGGTCCAGCGGGATGCCGGGATCGGCGAGGTAGTCGTAAAATCCGCTGAGAAGGCGCGATTGGCGGGTGAGGGAAAGCCCCACGGAGCCTTGCGGATCGGCGTCCACCAGCAGGGTTTTGACCCCGGCGCGTGCGAAGGAATGGGCAAGGTTGATCGAGGATGTGGTTTTGCCCACACCCCCTTTTTGGCTGGAAACGGCAATGCTGATCACTCGGCGGCGGGAATTCTTCGCGGAGCCTAGCTTCCGCTTGTCACACCGGAAGTCTTTTCTTCATTGTAGGCGTGTGGACGGGCAGTGAAAGTCCTCCGTGTTTCCATTATGAAGGATTTTCCATTTCGCCGGAGAGGCGTCCGCCGCCCGCAGTTGTTTTTCATCGTGCTGCTTTCTCTGGCGGCGGTTTCGTGCCGCAAGCCTCCCCGTCCCGGTGGCGGGACGCAGGCGGAGGCCGTGGAGTCACAGGCGGCGGTGCCGGCGAACGCATTGGCGGGAGTTCCGGGGAAGCTGTATTCCCTGGTCGCGGATTCTCCGGTGCGCTGGCAGCCCTGGACGCCGGAGGCGCTGAAGATGGCGGAAAGCTCCAACCGGCTCGTTTTCGGATTGATTGTCATGCCGCAGCAGCCGGGATTTCAGGAAATTCTGGCCGAGCTTGACGCCGATCCGGCGCGGGTGGAGGCAATCAACCGCAATTACGTTCCCGTATTGATCGACGGCGACGCCTGCCGGGAGATGGCCTTGCTGACGGCCCATCTCTGCGCGGAATTGAAGCAAGGCATCTCCCTGCCGCTCATGGTGTGGTTCACCCCGGCGGGGGATCCCGTCGCGTGGAGGGGTGCGACCGGTTCCAGCGCGCCGTTCCGGGAACTTTTCAACCAATCCCATTCCATGGTGGAGGGAATGTGGAAGGATGATCCGGATTATGTCCGGGAGAACAGCCGGGCGAACAACAACGACCGCAGGGCGCGGATGAGCCGGCGGGCGGCTCTCACGAAGGCTTCGGATCAGCCCGTGCAGGATACCTTGACGGGGATCCGCCAGTTGTCGGCGCTCTATGATCCGGTCTCCCGCTCTTTGGATCAGGCCGGGGGGTTGTTTCCGGCGGGTGCCTTGGATCTTCTGTCCACCGCCGCGGCCCATCCGGGAATTCCGGATGAAATCAGAAGACGCTGTCTGGAGACCATCGGTGAATTGATGGAAGACATTCTTCCCAGCGCGATGTTCGATCCCCTGGACGGCGGCGTGTTCACCTCCCGCCGTCACGGAACGTGGGATTTTCCGGTTTTCAGCCGGGATTGCCCCACCCAGGCGCGGGTCGCTCTCGCGTTGTTTCACATGTACAGGGCGACGGGGGAGCCGCTGGCGCTGGAAAGGGCGCTCGGCCTCCTTGCCTTTGCGGAGCGGTCCTATCGTACGCCCGGGGGGCTTTTCTCCCTCGGGGTGGAAAAGTCCTGGGAGACGGAAGACTGGTTGTGGCAGGTCGAGGATGTGAAAAAGGTGCTGCCACCGGAAGACGCCGCCTGGTGGATCAAGGCCACAAGAATGCACGATCTGGGCAATCTTCCGTCCGAGGCGGACCCGGGGCGCAAATTCTTCCGTGCCAATACCATCGGCCTGCCATCGGGGATGGCGGGGATCGCCGCCGGGGCGGGAATCGGCCCGGAGGAGTTCGCTCCCCGTTACGAAGCGGTCCGCAAACTCCTTCTGGAAGCCCGCGGGAAACGGTTGGGAGGGTCTTTCAAAGACGAAGTCCCTCATGCGATCAGCACGTTCCGGATGGTTTCCGCCCATGCGGCGGCATTCACCGCCACGGGAGAGGAGAAATGGAGGGAAACAGCAGTGGAACTGCTGGCGGCTGCCCGGGCCGCCTTCGGGGACGGCCCCCGGCTCCGTCAATTCGACCGGGAAGGCCCCGTGACGATTACCGGCGCGCGCGCCTTCGTGTATGCCCTCGCCATCCAGAGCGGGCTTGATGTGGCATCCATCACTTCGGACGAGAGCTGGACGGATTGGGCGGTGAATCTGACCACCACGGCGGCGGAGCTTTTCGCAACGGAAGGTTATTTAGCCGAATCCTCCCCCGCCACCAAGGTCATCGATCTTCCCATCGGCGATTTCGCGATGCTTTTCGATGACAGCACCCTGGGGTTGTTCGCATCGGCGACGGCCCGGCTCGAGGCGCTTGAAAAGCCCGTGGTTCCCGGCTTGCTGGAAATTTCCCGGCCATTGCCCGCCAGCGTCGCGAGCCGCCCGATCCTTCACACGGACAACCTGCTTGCCGCGCTTTCCCGCCACCACGGAGTTACGGTTCTTGCCGGCGCCGGGCTTTCGCCGGAAATGAAACTCGCCGTCGAGAGGCTGCCTTTGCGGACTTTCCACCGGCGTTCCGCCGGTACGGGCGATGAGGTTCCCGCCGGATCGGTGAAAATTTTCGTCCCCGGCCTTGATCCGGTGACGGTGGAAGATGTCCATTTGCTCAGAGAAGCTCTCTTGCCCTCCGGGGAAAAACAGTGAATGTTGCGCCCAGCTTCCTACCAGCGATTGCAAAAACACGATACATGAAAACCCGATCGATTCTTTCCAGCGCCTTCGGCCTTGTTGTTACCGCCCTGCCATTGGCGGCGGATGTCTTCATTCTTACGGACGGCACCCGCCTGGAGGGTTCCATCCTCAGTGACGAAGGCGATTCCTACCTGCTCGAGATCCAGGTGACGCCTTCGATCAAGGACGAGCGCACCGTGGCGAAGGCGGACATCCGGAAGATCGAGGCCGAGCGCACGGACTTGAAGGCCTTCGCCGGAATCGAAAATCTCGTCCCCATCCCGGATCTTCTCACCCGCGAGGACTACGCCAAACGCGTGGCCGCGGTGAAGGCTTTCCTGAAAGAACATCCGAAGAGTCTCAAAGCCAGGGCCGCACAGGGCATTCTGGCAACCCTTGAGGAAGAGGCGGCGCTCATCGCCGGGGGAGGAGTGAAGATCGACGGTTCGATCGTTTCCGCGGAAGAATACAACAACGACGCCTATGAGATCGATTCCCGGGTTCTTGAGTCGAGAATCCGTGAAGCTTCCGCCCAAGGGAACATTCCGGTCGCGTTGAGGCTTCTGGGCGAGATGGGGCAGGATTTCGGCTCCACCGCCGCATTCCGGGATTTGCAGCCGATCGCCCGCCAGCTTCTCCAGGCGCACATGAACCAGACCCAGTCCCTGATCGCCTCCCTTCCTGAGCGGGAGAAGGAGAGGAAGGCCGGATTGCAGACCATGTCCCCCGAGAGCCGCGCGAGCACCCTGCAGGCGATCAAGGAAGAGCACGCCGCGCTCGACGCGCGCCTTGCCCGGGAAAAAGCGGCTGGTCGCGAAGCATGGGTCAGCACGCATCCGTTTCATGCGGAATCGCTCAGGGAATCGCTCCGGGTTTCCCAGGAAATGCTTCGCCGTCTTTCCGCGCCCCAAAGCATGCCGGATGGAGGGGACGCCTATCGCGAGACCATGGCGGCGGTCAAAGAGGGCGCTCCTTCCGTGGAAATCAACGCCGCTTACAGCAGGGTAACCTCCGCCCAGGTGCCGGAACGCTACATCGACCTCCTGAAACAAGCCGTAAAGGAATCCAAGGCCAAAGCCGAGAAAGAAGCCGCGGAAAAAGAAGCCGCCGGGGAAGAGGAAGCCTCCGCGGATGTTCCCTCCGTGGAAGCTCCCTGACCGGGAAGCCCGCGGACGATTTTTCCCCTCCCGATCCCATGTCCAGTCCCCGCAGCGCGAGCCGCAACCGCAAGACCGCCGAGACCTCCGTCGAGCTTTCGATCGACATCGACGGCTCGGGGGTTTCCTCCGTCAGTACGGGCATTCCGTTCTTCGACCACATGCTCGTGTTGTTTTCAAAGCACGGGTTGTTCGATCTGAACCTGAAAACCGTGGGGGACATCGAGGTCGATTTCCATCACACCATCGAGGACACCGGCATCGCGCTCGGCGAGGCTCTCCGCGAAGCGCTGGGCACCAAGGAGGGAATCCGCCGCTACGGCTGTGCCTACCTGCCGATGGATGAAACGCTGGTCCGCGTGGTGGTGGACCTCAGCAACCGCCCTCATCTGGAGTTCCGCGCTCCCGGGGGCACTGCTTCGGCTCCGAACATGCCGTTCACCCTGGTGGAGGAATTTTGCCGTGCCGTCGCCTCCAACCTGCGTGCGAACATCCACGTGGAGCTGCTTTACGGAAGGGACGGGCACCACATCGCCGAAGCGGTTTTCAAAGGGCTCGCCCGCGCGCTCCGCGATGCCTGCGAGCGCGATCCCAGGGTGAAAGGAATTCCCAGCACCAAGGACGCGCTGTGAACGTCACCCTCGTGGACTACGGTGCGGGAAACCTCCGCAGCGCCGCCAATGCCCTGCGGGCCGTTGGCATCGAACCGGTCATCGCCTCCAAACCGGAGGAAATCGATGGCTCCACCCATCTCGTTGTGCCCGGTGTGGGAGCTTTCGGAGATTGCATGGAGCAGCTTCGCGGGCGGGGTTTCGAGCAGCCGGTGCGCGAATGGGTTCTCGCGGGGAAGCCCTATCTCGGCATTTGCGTGGGATACCAGATCCTTTTCGATTCCAGCGAGGAAGCGCCGGGAACCAGCGGTCTAGGGCTCGTGCCCGGGGTTGTCCGGCGTTTTTCGGAAGCTCCGGGCCTCAAAATCCCCCACATGGGGTGGAATTCCGCCACGCTCCGCACGCCGGATTCCGGAAACTGGGAGGGCCTTGGCGGGGAGCCTTATTTTTACTTCGTCCACTCCTATTTCCCGGAACCCGCGGACCCATCGGTCGTCGCCGCCCGCTGCTCCTACGGAAACGACACCTTCGCGGCCGCCATCGAACTCCCCAACCTGCTCGCCTGCCAATGGCATCCCGAAAAAAGCCAGGACGCGGGCCTGCGGCTGATGAGAAATTTCCTGACGCGGTGAGCGGGGGGGAACTTTTCGCGTTACATCCCACGTGGCGCGGGCATTCTGCCCGCCGCCAATCATGAGCAAGTCCCTCGTTTTCTTTTCCAGCACCGGAATCCGTCCCTGATTGCCCGGGAGACTGATCCGTAACTCCCCCGCTTCCAAAAAATCATCAACATCATGTGGAAAGGCCGCTTCGCCCAGGACACCTCCTCGCTCGTGCAACAATTCGGTGAGTCGATCAGCTACGACTGGCGCTTGTTCCCGCACGACATCGCCGGCTCCATCGCCCACGCCCGCGCCCAGAAAACGGCGGGATTGCTGACGGAGGACGAGTTCGCCGCCATCGAGGCCGGCCTGCTGGAAATCAAGGCGGACATCGAAGCGGGCCGCTTCGAGTTCAAGACCTCCCTCGAAGACATCCACATGAACATCGAGGCCGAACTCACGCGGCGGATCGGCCCCGCCGGGGCGAAGCTGCATGCGGGCGGCCGCAGGATCGGCAATGTCGGCTATTT
>CAZVSA010000245.1:0-6339 GCA_964629955.1 uncultured Luteolibacter sp. | reverse complement strand
GATTTTTCCGGTGCTGGTTCCCGCGCTGATCACCGGTTTCACCCTGGCATTCGCCCGTGCCATCGGGGAATACGGCTCGGTCATTTTCATCTCGGGGAACCTGCCGATGAAAACCGAGATTCTTCCGCTGCTGATCGTGGCGCAACTGGAACAATACAAATACGAAGCCGCCGCGGTGATCGCCGCGGGCATGCTCATCGTTTCCTTCGCGCTTCTTTTTCTCATCAACCTTCTGCAACGCCGCCTCAACTGGCAGACCCGCTGACTTATCATGGCACATCGCTCCGCCACCACCGAATCCGCCCCCGTCCGCTGGCTGCTCATCGGGACCGCATTCGTCGTTCTTTCCCTGTTCCTGCTGCTGCCCTTGGCGGCGGTTTTCATCGAGGCGTTCCGCCGCGGCTGGGAGGTGTTCGCCGCCTCGCTGACCGAGGATGCGGCGCTTTCCGCGATCAAGCTCACCTTGATCGCCGCCTCCGTGTCCGTGGTGCTCAACTCGATCTTCGGCGTCGCCGCGGCCTGGGCGATCACCAAGTTCCGTTTCAAGGGGCGCTCCCTGCTGCTCTCGCTCATCGATCTGCCGTTCGCGGTGTCGCCTGTCATCGCGGGTCTGGTTTTCGTGCTGCTTTTCGGCGCGCAGGGCTGGTTCGGCCCGTGGCTGATGGATCGCGACATCCAGATCATTTTCGCGATGCCGGGGATTGTCCTGGCCACGGTGTTCATCACCTTTCCCTTCGTGGCCCGCGAACTCATTCCACTGATGGAGAGCCAGGGCAGCGATCAGGAGGAGGCGGCGGTCACCCTCGGGGCCCGCGGCTGGCAGATTTTCCGCCGTGTGACGATTCCCAACATCAAATGGGGCCTGCTTTACGGAGTTCTGCTCTGTAACGCCCGCGCGATGGGGGAATTCGGCGCGGTGTCCGTGGTCTCCGGCCACATCCGGGGGAAGACGAACACCCTGCCGCTTCACGTGGAGATTCTTTACAACGAATACCAGTTCAGCGCCGCTTTCTCCTGCGCGGCCCTGCTGGCATTGCTGGCATTGTTCACCCTCGGTGTGAAATCCTTTGTCGAACACATCACCGGCCATGTCGGGAAAGGACATTAAGGCATTCGATATTCGTCACCCAATTTCCCAATCTCTAATTCCCCAATCTTCATTTTCATGTCAGTTTCCATCCAAAGCATCCACAAGGCCTTCGGCAACTACACGGCTCTCGACGACATTTCGCTCGAAATCCCGGATGGCTCCCTCACCGCGCTGTTAGGTCCATCCGGCTCGGGAAAAACCACGTTGCTCAGGATTGTGGCGGGTCTCGAATACGCGGATCCCGGGAGCGGCAGGGTGCTTTTCCACGGGGAGGATGTGACGGAGGTGCCTGCGGGGAAGCGCGGCGTCGGTTTCGTTTTCCAGCATTACGCGCTCTTCAAACACATGACCGTGGCGGACAACATTGCCTTCGGTCTCACCGTGCTGCCCGGATCGAAAAGACCTTCCAAGGGCGACATCGATTCCCGCGTCAAGGAGCTGCTCCACCTCGTGAAGCTCGACGGGCTGGACAAGCGCCGCCCCCACGAGCTTTCCGGCGGCCAGCGCCAGCGCGTGGCCCTCGCCCGGGCGCTGGCCATCCGGCCGAAAGTCCTGCTGCTGGACGAGCCCTTCGGCGCTCTCGACGCGCAGGTCCGCAAGGATCTCCGCCGCTGGCTCAGGCAGTTTCACGACGAGATCGGCCTGACGACCCTTTTCGTCACGCACGACCAGGAGGAGGCGCTGGAACTCGCCGACCAGGTGGTTGTCATGCGGAACGCCCGCATCGAGCAGACCGGGAAGCCGCAGAAGATTTACGACGAGCCTCGTACTTCCTTCGTCTACGAATTCCTCGGCGAGGTGAACAAGCTGGATGACGGGCGGTACGTGCGCCCGCATGAGATCGAGCTGAAGTTCGCCGCCGAAGAGGGTGTGGAGCTTGTCGGGCGCATCAGCCACCTGTTCGTGGCCGGTCCGTTCGCGCGCCTCAGCGTGATGCCGGAAAATGTCATCCGCCGCGAGATCGAGGTGTGGGCCACCCGGGAGCAGGTGGAGGAAATGGCTCTCTCCAACGGGGATCTTGTCGGCCTGCGTTTTCCCGAGGTGAAGGGCGGCACCCCCGCATCCAAAGGGGAGGCTGCTTCACCCAACTGATATTTTCACCAACCCCACGATTTCATGAGCAACTTCGAGCATCCAATCGCCGTCATCGGAGCGGGATTCAGCGGAACCCTGACCGCGGTCCATCTCTCCCGCCGCCTGCCGGGCACGCCCATCATCCTGCTGGAGGAGGGGGATGAAGCCGGGCCCGGGCTGGCCTACCAGACATCCGATCCGTCGGCGAAGCTGAACGTCCCCGCCGGACACATGAGCGCCTTCGCCGATCGGCCGGACCACTTTCTGGACTACGCCCGCGAGATTCTGGGGGACGGGGTGATGCCGCATGATTTCCTGCCCCGGAGAATTTACGGCCAGTATCTCAAGGAGATCCTGAAGGAGGCGCTGGAGGCCAATCCCCTGCTGAGGGTGGAAAGCCGCTGTGTCGTCGATGTCATCGGGCCGGATACGGCGGGCATCTGCCGGGTGGCGTTCAAGGATCACAGTGCCATCGAGGTTTCAAAGGTGGTTCTCGCCACCGGCAATCAGGGTTCCGCATTTTCCGGCTCCCTGTGGGCGGGCCACACCGAGTCCTGCCGCGATCCCTCCGTGCTGGACCGGGTCGAGGCGCATGAGAATGTCCTCATCATCGGCACCGGGCTTACGATGATCGATGCGGTGCTGCATCTGAACCGCCGGGGGCATCTCGGCACCATCCATGCGATTTCCCGCAACGGTCTCCTGCCCCGGCCCTGTCTGCCTTCCCGTGTTTCGGGCCTTCCGGATCTCGATCATCTTCCGGATTCCCATCTCAGGAAAAGCCTTCGCCTTTTCCGCAACGCGATCCGCGACCATGTGGAGAAAGGAGGAAATTGGCGGGAGCTTTTCCATGCCATCCGGCCCGCCACCCCGTCGCTTTGGCAGGAGCTTTCTCCCCGGGACCGGGCTCGTTTCCTGCGGTTTCTCAGCCCTTTCTGGGAAGTTCACCGCCATCAATGCGCGCCGGAGGCCCATGAGAGAATCCAGCGGCTCATCGACGGAGGAAAGCTGGTTCTCCACCGGGGCACCATCGTGAGCGTGGAGCAACTGGAAGGCGGGGGCCGCCGCATGGGGCTTGCCGCCGCCCGGAAAAACGCTCCCGTCCGCCAACTGGAAGTCGATCACATTCTGGATGCCACCGGCCCGGCACGCGATCTGGAGACCATCGGGCACCCACTGATTCGGAATCTGCTCCGTCGTGGATTCCTCAAACCGGACACCCATCGCCTGGGAGCCGAGACGTCTTCGGATTATCGGGCGGTCGGTCGCGACGGGAACACGTCCTCGTGGTTGTTCGTGGTTGGTCCGATGCTGAGGGCCCGGTTTTTCGAGGCCACGGCCGTCGATGAATTGAGGCTGCACACCGCGGCTCTCGCCGCCCGGATCGCTTCCGATTCGCCGGTTGACGGAGACGTTTTGGCAGGCTGAGTTGGGAATTTTTTCGCGTCCTTTGTTGGCCGGGAAGGGGATGCTCGACAGCGGAGCCTCCGGATGAGAGAAACCACGAACTTTCCGAAAATGCCCGCCGACCCGCCGATCCGCCTGCTTCTTTCCGGGCGGCTTTCTTTTGGGCCGGGGAAAGCCGAGCTTCTGGAGAAGATCGCCGCGACGGGCAGCATCCAGGCTGCGGCCTCCGCCATGGACATGTCTTACATGAAGGCGTGGAAGATGACGAAAGCGCTCAATTCACGTTTCCGGGAACCGCTTGTCGTCCTTCACCGGGGCGGCAGGGAACAAGGCGGGGCCGCCCTCACCGCCACAGGGGAGAAGGTTCTTTCCCTTTACCGTGAATCGGTGGCTCGTGCGGTGGAAGCCACGGAGGAGCAAATCGATGTTCTCCGCGGGATGCTGGCTCCGGAGCGGTGATTTCCGGCGTTTGTGAAAGCGGGGTTTTCGGCATTGCGCGGTGTCCGCAATTTTCGATGATTCCGGGCATGTTCAAAAACCCCATTCATGTCGTATTGGCCTCCGTGGCGATGTTTTCACCGATGGCAGCGGTTGCGGAGGAATCCGTGGTGCTCTTCAATGGCAAGGACCTTGCGGGCTGGACCTTCGATGACGGGAAGGTGGCGGATGCCTGGTCGGTGAAAGACGGTTTGCTGGTGTGCACCGGAGAACCCCAGGGCGCGATCCGCACGGAGAAGGATTACGGAAATTACGAACTCATTCTGGAGTGGCGGTGGGCCGCCGGGTCCGATGGCGGGAACAGCGGACTGCTGGTTCATACCTCGACCCCGAACGAGGTTGGCATCTGGCCGAAGTGCCTGGAAGTGCAACTTGGTTCCGGAAATGCCGGGGATTTCTGGATGCTGGGCGTGACCACCGAGGTGGCGGGTGCCGGGGCGCAGGGGCGCCGTTGGACAAAGCTCGTGGAGGGGGCGGAGAAAGACGCCGGGGAATGGAACGTCATGAAAGTGCGTTGCGAGGGGGATGCCATCACCGTTTGGGTGAATGACAAGGAGGTGAACCGCGGAGCGAAAACCTCCGCCGTCAGCGGAGCCATTGCTTTCCAAAGCGAAGGTTCGGAAATCCACTTCCGCAAGGTGGAGCTGAAGCCGTTGAAGTGATTCCAGGGATCGCGGAGGCAACGCCGGAGGCGGGTTTTCCGGTAGGGACGGACCGCCGGGCCGTCCCACTTTTTCCCGATTGGTATGGCATCCATCCCGGCCCTTCCGCTTTCTCCGCCAAATACAGCCCCACCCGCTGCGGAGAGAGAGTCACGGCGCGCCCGGCGGTCTCGCCCTACCTGCCGGAGTCATTCCCGGAACACTTTTTGCGGAATGCCCGCGCTCCCTTTTTGATGATGCTATGATTTGAAATGCTCCAATCCCAAACGGTCCTCAGTGCGAATCAGCAGGAGCGGAGATTTTCCCGAAGGGAGTCTCCTCGCCGCCGGTCCAGCGGTGCAGGTGCAACCGGGCGGTCTGCAAGCCGTCCCGGACACCGTTGACGGCGAGATAGAACAATCCGTCGCCCAGGGGAGCCATGCCGACATCCGCCTTCTGGAACCAGCCCCGCACCCCGGTGGCTTCGTCCGGCAAACCCTCCGGTGCGAGGGGAAGCAGCAGTCCCTTTTCCCCGGTGCCGGAAAGCTCTCCGGGAACGGGCCCGGCGGAGGCTTCCACGGCGAACAAGGTGTAATTCGGAAACGACGGTTTTTTGCCCTGATAGACGCCGATCAGCCAGCGTTTCCCGGAGGGATCGTATGCGAGGTTCTGCACTCCGTAGTGGGTGTTGCCCGTTCGGACGAAATACTTGCCGTCCACCTTTTCCGGACCGCTGCGATGCGGATCGGTTTCGATGAAAGGCCGGGCATGGCGCTCCAGCCAATCCCCGGCATCGTATTGCAGCAGCACCTGGTGGTCGTTGTCCCCGCGGTTGATGTTGGAATAGATTCCATATGCCACGGTCAGATAGGATTTTCCGCCGGTTTGGCCGAAGCGCGGGCCGAAGCTGACCCCATCGATGCCGCTGCACCCGTAGCGGTGGTCGGGGGTGTTCGCCGTGTTGCCGTCGAAGACGCCGTCCCCGTTCATGTCAGCGGTGTAGTCCGCCACCACTTCGGCAAGATGGACGGTTTGGAAAATCTCCGAATCCTGCGCGGGCAGGTCCATCCGGTCGATCCGTTCGCCATCGATGATCGCGATGTAGAACGCTTCCCTGGCTTTGTATTCCAAAGAACCGTACACCCTGCCGTCCGCTTCGTTGAAATCCAGATCGCCGAGATGCCCGGTGAAGCCGCCGAGAGTGCCCAGGACCTCTCCTTTCAAATCGGTTTTCACCAGCAATGTAGTGAACGAGAAATAGATGTGCCCGCGCCGCCGGTCCACGGCGACCCCCTGCACGTGACCGGCAGGCCACGCGCCTCCATCCACCGAGAGCGGGAAATCCGGAATGGCCGGTTTTTCCTCCGCGACTGCAAAGCCGCAGGCAGTACCCATCGCCAGCAATGCGGCAAACGCGGCCGGGGATTTCTTTCGATTGGGTGTATGGATCATAGCGATGTAAGTGATTTTACGAAATGGCGCATGTCTCCGCCGTTTGAAGCGATCAAAGATCCTGCCCGCCCGCATTGCCCTGGCTTTTTGCCAGGGCCTCGAAGACGGCGGGCGGGACGTAGCGGCGGACGGTTTCCGCCCAGCCGTCCGGCCCGATGAGGCTTTTGATCATGCTGG
>CAZVSA010000244.1:0-6346 GCA_964629955.1 uncultured Luteolibacter sp. | reverse complement strand
GAGAACAAGAGCCCCCACGAGTTCCGCCACGGAAAGGGCAAGCGGCTGGTGGATGTGATCGGACCGGTGGGATTGGAGGAGCAGACTCCCGGGGAGTTTCAGGACGAGGCGAAGCTGACGGTGGAGGAATTCCTCGGCAAACGGAGGCTGCCGATCCGGATTTTGTATCGTTACGATTTCGCCGACGAATGGATTCACGAAGTGGTTTTTGAAAAACGAGTGCCCGGGGAAGGCGGCCCGGTTCTCTTGGAAGGGGAGAGGGCCTGTCCTCCGGAGGATTTCGGCGGGCATTTCCAATACATGCAGGCGCTCCATGGGGAGATCGAGTGGATGAATCCCGGATTCGAGCCGGAGGTGATGCATCCGAAGCCGGGGCCTTTCGAGCCGAAGAGGCCGCCGCGGGAAAAGAAGCGCCGGTAGGCCGGGCCCGCTCCGCGATCAGGAATTGACCGTACGAATGGCGGTTGGCCGCGCCCGCAGGGCAAGTTGGGATTACTCCGCGGGCACCAGACGAATGATGCGGTCCGGGCCGTTGAGCAGAACGTAGATCAATCCGTCCGGGCTCATCGCGACATCGCGCACGCGGCCGATGTTTTTCAGGATCACCTCCTGGGAAACAACCTCCCGGTTCTCTGTCCGGATGCGCCGGATCTCCTGCTGGGCGAGGCCTCCCGCCAGCAGATCGTTTTCCCACTTCGGAAACTTCGATCCGGTATAAATGTCCAGCCCGCAGGCCGCGATCGATGGCACCCAATACACCAGCGGCTGCTCCATGCCTTCCTTTTCCGTGATGGAGGTGATGGGGGTGCCATTGTAGTTCATGCCGTAGGTGATCACCGGCCAGCCGTAGTTTTTTCCCGGTTGGATGAGGTTCAGCTCATCCCCGCCGCGCGGGCCGTGCTCGGTGCTGTAGATCGCGCCGTCCCGCGGATCCTGGACGAGCCCCTGGGGATTGCGGTGGCCGTAGCTCCAGATGCCGGGAAGCGCGCCGGGGGTGTTCACGAACGGATTGTCCTCCGGCACCCGGCCATCGTCGTGCAGGCGGAAAATTTTCCCATTCGGCCGACCGAGATCCTGAGCCTCCATCATGCCGCCGCGCTCGCCGATCACGAAGTAGATGTATCCGTCATCGAAGACGAAACGCGTGCCGAAATGCACTCCGGCGCCGCCGCGGAATTTTTCCTCCGGACGATAGATCCATTCCTGATCCGTCCATTTGCCGTCCTTGATCCTGCCACGCACCACCGCCGTGATGCAGCGCACTTCGTCCCTGCCTCCGTCGCGCTGCGTGCGGGTGCCATCGGAAAACCCGAGATACACCCAGCCGTTGGTTTCGTAACCCGGATGAATGGCCACCTCCATCAAGCCGCCCTGGCCGTGATCCGTGACTTCCGGCAAACCTTCCACGGGATTGGGATCAAGCGCGCCGTCCGCGGCGAGAATCCTCAGCCGCCCGGGCTTTTCGGTGACCAGCCTCCGCCCGTCCGGCAGAAACGCGATCGCCCAGGGAGTTTGCAGGCCATCCGCCACCACCGTCTCGATCCGGTAGTCGTGCAGCTCGGTCTTCGTAACCGTATCCGGGGAAGGCACCGGGAATTCCGTCTTCCGGTCCGCCGCCTGTTTTTCCTTCTCCCCGAGAAAAATCACCATGGCGCGGATTTCCTCATCGCTGAGAATCCCCTCCCAGGGGGTCATTCCCATCTCCGGCTTGCCCTTCTTGATGGAGTTGAAAATCTCCTCCGCGGAGCCTCCGTGCTTCCACTCGCCATCGACGAGCGAGCCTCCCAGCCCGCCCTCGAAATTCGCACCGTGACAGCTCGCACAGTGGGTCGCATAGATTTCGTCCACCTTGTTGGCGTGGCAGACGGCGGTGCTGGAGGCAGCGAGGGTGATCAGGGCAATGACGCGCATCCCTCTGTTTTATCCCGGCGAGCCGGATGCGCAATCCGGGAATTTCCCGCCCGGGGACCTACCGGTTCGCAGATTTTTAAAACTCCCTCTCCACGCTCAACCAGAACGAGCGCGGCGCGGCCAGCGTCCTCCAGCCGTCGCTGCTCAATCCGGTGGCGATTTCCTCGCCGAACAAATTGTCGATCCGCGCCTGATAGGTCGTTCTCCCCTTCCTCCACGACGCGCCGATCCTCGCGCTCACGTAATCGGGAATCCGGCGCTCCGCCAGCGCATCGTCGAATTGCGAGGCCCCGTACTCGCATCCGGCGGAAAGGATGAGCCCCTCCCGCACTTCCCAATCCACACCGCCTAACAGACGCAGATCCGGAGCCTGCGGAAACGGCTTTCCCTCCAGCAACGGCTGCCCGGAAGATTTCCGGAATTCCGTATCCGTCCAGATTCCCGACACCCGGAACGCCAGGCCGTCCGCCGCCTGCCACGCGATGTTCCCTTGAAGTCCGAATACGCGGGCCTCGTCCACATTCCTCCTCTGCGAACCGGAGCCGCCTGCCGGGATGGTTCCGAAAAGATCGGAGATTTCATCCGGGTCCGTGACGGGAACGTTCGCAATCGCGTCCCTGATCCAGTGATGAAACACTCCGGCCCGCAGCCGCAACGCTTCCGCCGCTTTCCATTCCAATCCTCCTTCGAGGCTGAAGAAACGCTCCGGGTCCAGCGAGGGATTGGCCTCCACGATGTCGTTCCTCACCCGGAACGGGCGGTGAAGCTCGTTCAGCGTGGGCAGCCGGAAGCTGGTTCCCACCGAGAAATCCGCACCCAGATTTTCCCGGATTTTTTTCGATACCGCAATGGATGCCGAAGGCTCGATTCCGTCCCTGTCATCATGGAGATCCTCCCGCAACCTCGCGCCGCCCGCCAGGGAATCCTCGATCCGCCTCCCATCATCCAGCCACCACGCATCCGCCCGCAAGCTGGCATCCACCCGCATCGCACCTCCCTCCCGCTCCCAGCCGCCCGTTGCGAAAATCCCCGCCACCGTCTGGCCCCCTCCGGCCTCCCGCCTGCGAAAAACGCCCACATCCTCGTTCGTTTCCCCCGTCACCCGGCGGACATCGCCGCCCGCGCGGAACGACCATTGCCCGCCCGGCTCCCACATCCCCGTGAAGGCCGCCCCCGTGCCGCGCGCCGGAACGTCGAACTGATCGAGCGCCAGCGTTTCCGCGTCGCGCGTCTCGTTCACCGAGCTGAAAACCTGCGAAAATTCCCTCCTCTGGTGATACGCCAGCGCCTGCCACGCAAACCATCCGCCCGCTTCCGATCCCACCCGCAGGCTGAAGTCCAGCGCCTCGCTCTCGTTCCGCGCCAGCGGAGTGCCGTTTCCCCTCTCCTCGGAGTAGTAGGAAAATCCCGGTTCCACCATCAATCCCGGCAGCGGCTGCCAGGCGAATTTCAGATCCGCCCCATGATAATCGATGTCCAGCTTCCGGTCGATCCGTCCCCTCTGCGATTTCCCGAGCGCGAAAAACCCGTCAGAGCGCATCGCGAACACCGAGGCCGAGACCGCCCGCGTCTTTTCCTCATTGGCCATGGTGGCGGCCAGTGCGCCGCCGAAAGTTCCCTGCCCGCCCGCCGCCAGACGCAGCACGCCGCGTTCTCCGAAAACCGGGACGCTTCCCAGATGGATCGCTCCCGCCGGGCTCTGGTTTCCCCACACCACCGCCCGCGCGGCCGGAATCATCCGGGCGGATTCCAACAAGGCGGGCTCGTAACGCGCCCAATACACCCAGCCCCCGAACGGATCGTTCTGCGGGATTCCATCTAACAGCACCAAGGTTCGCGAGGCCGCCGTGGCTCCCGTGTTCCGCAGGCTCACCCCCGCCGAAGTGGGATTTCCAAACAAGGACGTCTGTCGGCGGTAGAGGGAAAACGAGGGTTCCTCCGCGAGCAGTTCGTCGATCGTTCTGGGCGCGGACGCTCCGATCTCCTCCCTCCCCCACTCCGCGAGCACGGGCGCCGCCCCCTCGCCCCCGCTCCGCCGCTCCGGCATCACCAGAATTTCCGGCAACAACCCGTCCGATTGCGCGGCGAGACCGCCGGCGGACATCAAAATCATTCCCGCGGCCAAACTTCTCATCACCACATCCGTTTCACGTGGGGGCCGTTCCTCTCGATCCTCCCGAATACGGAAGACGGCTCGGTTTTCATCGACATCCTGGAAATCAATCCCATGACCACACCGGCGACAAATCCCCCGATGTGCGCCGCGTAGGCCACGCCTCCTCCCTCGCCCGCGGAAGCCAGCGATCCCGCTCCGCTCACCAACTGCATCACCGCCCACATTCCCAGCACCACCACCGCGGGCACCGAGACCATCCGGAAAAAGAAAATCGCATTCACCCGGTTGCGCGGAAACAGGACGAGATAGGCGCCCATCACTCCGGAAATCGCTCCCGACGCCCCCAGATTCGGGATCACGCTCCCCGGCCCCGTCGCGATCTGCGCCAGCGTGGCCACCAATCCGCTCACGAGATAAAATCCGATGAACCTCACCGCCCCGAAGCGATGTTCCACATTGTCCCCGAAAATCCAAAGGTAGAGCATGTTTCCCCCAAGGTGCATCCAGCCCCCATGCATGAACATGGAGGAAAGGAACGTGAGATAAATCAAACCGGGCCCCGGCGCGTGCGGAATCTCCATCACGCCCTGCGGGGTATGGATCGCCACCGGGTCCACCAGATCCACGTTTCTCGTGACCTCGTACGGCACCAGGCTCCAGCCGTAGGTGAACGAAGGTTCCACGAGCTGATAGAGAAACACCGCCACATTCGCGACGACGAAAAAAATCGTCACCCACGCGGGGCTCATCAAATGACGGTCGTCATCGCTGATCGGAAAGAACACGATGCATGATTGGCCCGGCGGCCCCATGCCGTCGATCACTGTTTTGGGAACGGCCCGCCCGCAGCGGCGGAAAACAATGCGGGCAGGATGCCAAAAGCTGCAACGCCGGAGGCGGATTTCCATCCGGTAGGGATGGACCGCCGGGCCGTCCCACTTTTTCCCGATCTGCCATGGATCACGCCCCAACCATTCCCCCGGCCCTGCCAATGGAAGCCCCACCCGCTGCGGAGAGAGAGTCACGGTGCGCCCGGCGGTCACGCCCTACCCGAGCGGAAGCTCACGAGTTGGAATCATTCCCATTCCCGGAACACTTTTGGCAGGATGCCCGCTCCCTTTTTCAATCCTCCGCCAGCAGCTTGCGGAAATAATCGATCGTCGGGTCGATCCCGTCCTCCAGTTTGACCTTCGGCTGCCAGCCGAGTTCCGACTGCGCGAGCGTGATGTCGGGACGCCGCTGTTTGGGATCATCGCCGGGCAAGGGGTGATACGCGATCTTCGACGGCCCGCCGACTTTTCTCAGCACGAGATCCGCCAGCTCAAGCATGGTGAACTCCCCGGGGTTCCCGAGGTTCACCGGGCCTTTCTGGCTCGGGTGATTCATCAATCTCACGAACCCGTCGATCAGGTCATCGGCGTAGCAGAACGAACGGGTCTGGGTGCCGTCGCCGTAAATCGTGAGATCCTCCCCCCGCAGCGCCTGGACGATGAAATTGGAAACCACCCGGCCGTCGTCCGGCAGCATGCGCGGGCCGTAGGTGTTGAAAATCCGGGCTACCCGGATCTCGACGTGATTCTGGCGGTGATAATCGAAAAACAGCGTCTCCGCGCAGCGTTTCCCCTCATCATAACAAGCGCGGATGCCAATGGGATTCACGCTTCCCTTGTAGGATTCCGGCTGGGGATGCACCTCCGGATCGCCATACACCTCCGATGTGGAAGCTTGGAACACCCGGGCATTCACCCTTTTGCCGAGCCCGAGGCAATGGATCGCCCCGAGCACGGACGTTTTCACCGTCTTGATCGGATTGTGCTGGTAGTGCGGCGGGGACGCCGGGCAGGCGAGGTTGTAGATTTGATCGACCTCGAACTTGAAGGGCTCGGTCACGTCGTGGCGCACCAGCTCGAAATGCGGGTACTGGAGCAGATGAAGGATGTTTCTCTTCCTGCCCGTGAAAAAGTTGTCGAGGCAGATGACTTCATTTCCCTCACGAAGAAGACGCTCGCAAAGATGAGAGCCCAAAAAACCGGCTCCACCGGTGACCAGAATACGCATGCCGGGAGGTTCGGCGGACCGCGGCCCGGCGGCAAGGCGGTATCCGCAAAAAAATTCTCCCGGCCGGACACCGGCACTTTGTTCAAAAAAGTTTGAACAAAACGTGCCGTCCTATACAACGCGGATCGTGAGCCTTCCGGGAAACAAGGAGAAACCACCCCCCCGCACGCTTGATCCGCTGGAGCAGCAGGTGGTCGATGTCTTCATCGACGGCGTGCGCGTGCTGGGGTTGCCAAGGTCGATCGGAGAAATCTACGGGCT
>CAZVSA010000243.1:4925-6485 GCA_964629955.1 uncultured Luteolibacter sp. | reverse complement strand
TGGGCGTCCCGCCCACTTCGAGCCGGGATGTGGGCGGGACGCCCACGCTCCTTGAGATATGTCCGGGCCACTGCCTTCCCGTCTCTCCGGGACGGAAAACCCGCCGATTTCCTGAATGTCGGTGCCCTCGATCGTTGCGGCAATGGGCTTGTTCATCCGGGTGGGGAAAATCCATGGTTCCACCAGAACCCCACCACACCCTGCACGTGACCCATGCCCGTCTTTTTCTCCTCGTCCTTCTCCTGATTTGCGCCAGCTCCGCCCGATCCGCCGCCCATGTGGTGCAGCAGTTTTACGGCGAGGTTTCCGCGACGGAAAATCGCTGGAGCCTGAAAATTCTCTTCGACGCCGATTACGCGATCCCCGAGAGGCGCAATGACGCGGATTCGCCCCAACTTCTCCGCCAATGGTTGCTCGATCTCCCCGGCGAAGAACAACAAAAGCTCCTCGTTGAAGCCGAACTCTATCTCCGCAAAATCATCGCGCTGGAAAACGCGGATGGCGGGATTTCCTGGCGAGTGAGCTTTCCCGATTTTGCCACCGATCCACCCGATTTTCCGTCGCTGCTCAATGACGGCGCTTATTTCCACGTCCTGATCGAGCCGCTGGAGCAGGATGCCACCGGAGTACTCTCGCTCGCGCTCGCCGCAGGGGAACACCCCAACCTCGTCCTCAAGCTGCCGGGAGCTGAAGCGGATGAATTTCTTCAAATTACGCCCGGCGGGAAGGCGGAGATCTTTGGTGGATCGGACCGCAGCGGACGCGGCAGTGCGGCATGGATCGCCTTCATTCAGGGCATTTTCCACGTGGTGCCGGAAGGTCTTGACCACATTCTTTTCATCCTCGGAATCTTTCTGTTAGAGCGCCGCTGGAAGCCGCTGCTCTGGCAATCCCTGCTTTTCACCGCCGCGCATACCCTCACGCTGGGCCTCGCCGCCGCCGGTCTGGTCAGGATGCCGGCTTCCATTGTCGAGCCGCTGATCGCCCTGAGCATTGCCGCGCTCGCGATTGAGAATCTTTTCGTGAAAACGGCGAAACCTTGGCGTCTCGCGCTGGTCTTCGTCTTCGGGCTCGTCCACGGCCTCGGCTTCGCCAGCGTGCTTTCGACCTGGATCCGGCCGGGCGAGGGCTTCCTGTTGACCTTGTTCTGTGCCAATGCCGGTGTCGAAGTCGCCCAGGTGGGCGTCCTCGCCGCGGCCTGGCTGTTGACCCTCCGCTGGCACCGCGGTCCCGCTTACCCGATCTTCCGCCGCTGGTCCTGCGTCGCGCTTGCTGCGGCGGGGCTGTGGTGGTTCGTGGAACGGGTCGGTTGGATGATGTGAATCATGGGAATGATGGGATTCCCGCAAACGGATTGGGTCCGGCCAATAACCGTTCTATTCGTCCAGCTCGATCTTGAGGCGGAGAAAATAGGCGGGGCTGGGGCTGTCCGGCTTCTGGACCACGAAGTGAATCCGTTCGCGATCTTCGCCGATGTCTTCCTGCCATTCCACGGAGAAATCGACCGGATGCCAGTCATCGAGATCCGTCGAACCTTCCGGCAGGATGAGGGCTGTCGAG
>CAZVSA010000243.1:3180-4915 GCA_964629955.1 uncultured Luteolibacter sp. | reverse complement strand
GAGGTCTTGGCGCGGGTCATTTCGACCACCAGTGTTTCATCGGACACGGCGGCCACCTTCGGACTCTCCCCTCCGGCGGGAACGAGCGGTTTGAGACCGAGGGCGTATTTCATCAGATTGCTCATCCCGTCGCCGGCCGGCTGATCGTAGGGGCCGCGCCGGTCTTCCGGTGGTTTTTCTCCGGGCGGAAGCGTCTCCATCCACGCGAAGAAAGAAGGGTCCGGCTCCGGCAGGAGGATCTCAAGGGGATTCCTGCCGAAGAGTTCCACGTCCGCGATCCGGGCGGCCGTGCCGAGGCCGGGGTGGTCGATGATGAGCCGGACGTGGCGGGCGGTGACGAGCGGAAACTCCACGTCGGTGACGTTGGCGGTGTTGCCGCGATAGGTGTCGATGGTGGACCAGAGGATGCCGTCGGCGCTGACCTGGAAGCGGTAATCGCGCGTGTTCAAATCCGGGTTCAACCCGGCATCCCCCGCGTGACGGATGACGTAGCGGTGGAGGTTATAGGAACCGCCGAGATCGAAGGTGAGCGAGCGCGGGCCGGAGGCGGCGGAGGTCCACACGGTGAAGGGGCTTCCGTCGATCGCGGTGTTGGGATCACCGCCGCCGCTCGCGGTGACCGATGTTTGTGCGGACATGGAGAGGTTGAAGGGAAGGTTGTTGGCCTCGTTGTAGAGATTGAAGTAGTGGTCGGCGCGGACGAACTCGAACTTGCCCGGGTGCAGCGCCGCCAGCTCGTTGCGAAGATCGACGATGCGGTTCGGCTTCATCTCGCCCCAGATGTTCACCTGGGTGGAAAGGAACAGCGGCGCGTTTCCGTTCCAGTTGCTGATCTGGGTGTTGAGGGAGTTGCGGATGTCCGTGTAGGTGCTGGCATAGGCCTGGACCAGGCGGTCGATGCGAATCCGGTCGTTCTCGATGCTCGGATTGACGGTGGAATTTCCGCTGAATCGCTGGACGGTGGCACCATAGAGGTTCCTCACGTTGCGTTCGTAGGAGGCGCGGTGCATCGCGTTCGCATTGTCCCAGACCGTCAACACCCGGAGGCCGGCGCGCTGCATGTAGGTCTCGGTGAGGCGGGTATAGCCGTCCATGGCGGCCTGGTTGCTGATGTGGACGCCGCTGGAGGCGCCCGATTCGGTCAAGGTGTTCATCGGCATGATGTACCCCATGCCGGAGGGCCCCGCGACGAAGCATTCGTTGGCCGTGGCGGTGGCGTAATAGTGATTCAGGAGGGCCGGCCCCAGATCGACCATCCCCGGGGCGACGGTCCAGTTGATCGGGACGATCCCGCGGCTGGAGGCGTATTGGTCCCAGAATTTGCGCATCGCCCGCTGCATGTACTGGGCGTTGTCGCCGTCGCTGAGGAAAACGGTGATGTAGACCTTGTTCTCCAGCGGCGGTCTGGGCGGGACTTTCGGCACCCGGATCCTGTGGTCCGTGCCGCCGTAGACGGTGCCGCTGATGTAGTGGTCGGCGGGAATCGTGCCGATGCCGTGGGCGGTCGCGAGGGTGACACCGGAGCGTTCCGTCGTGTACCAGCCGAGGACGATCGCTTCCCCCGCGGTCATGTTTCCGAAAAATTTGTTGAGGATGGTCCGCTGGGCGGTGTTCGTGGTGGTAAGCCAGAGAACGGCGCCGCCGGTGGCCGCCGCGATGTCCCGGGTGTGATGAAGGTCGCCGCCATCGGCGGGGTTGGCGCTGACGACGACCCGTTTGTCGCACTCCGGCCAAT
>CAZVSA010000243.1:0-3170 GCA_964629955.1 uncultured Luteolibacter sp. | reverse complement strand
GCGATGCCGCCGATGCTGAACAGCAGCGCCAGCCCGCCGAGAACGAGGGCGACCGGGAAGCCGGTGAACACGAACACCGCGAGCGCGATGAACATGTACCCGCCCAGATAGTCGTAGAGGTGGTTGTAGATGTCGTTCGGCGTGGTGTAGGCGAGAGGCGTCAGATCGACCACCACGGGCAGATTGATTCCGGCGCCGGTGAGGGAGGCATGGATACCGGGGGTGACGGGGATGGCGTTTCTCAGACCGGCCACGGTGCCGGCGAGGTTGCGGTAGTGGGGGCTGGTCGCCGGATTGTAGAGCACCACTCCGTCGAGCTGGTTCGCGTACTTGGCGATCAGGTTGAACCGGTTCGCGTTGTTATAAAGGATCCGGGAAGAGAAACCCACCATGGGGGTGTTGGCCCAGGTGTAGGTGCCCTCGTCGGCGCCGCTGTCGAGGAGATAGATGCGGGGCAGGGTCTTGTTGATCAATCCCTGCAAGGCGGAAAAGGTGATCCGTTCGTCCGGGGAAAGATCCTGGACGAGAATCGTGTCGAGGGTGGGGGCGGGGAGGGCGAATGTCGGCAGGGCTTGTCCGGCGGGCCAGGAGATGCCGGAGGAGATGTTGGAAACCTGCGGGTAGGGTGTGTAGCGGTTGGGCCGGTTTCCGGGGTCCGGCGAGGCGGGGCCGGGATCCGGGAGCAGGACCGGCCCGGCCTGGAAGAGGGCGGTCACTTCGCTCTGGGTGAGCGCGTGGTTGTAGATGGCGAGTTCGTCGTAGGTTCCGTCGAAGGCGGGGTCGTTCCACTGGCTGCGGCCGAGCCAGTTGTTATGATTGGTGAAGTTGGTCAGATTCAGGTTGTGACCGGCGTTGGCGATGGGTTTCGACCCGATCAGGACGCCGTTGACATACAGCCGGAAAGTACCCGGTTGTCCGCTGGATTGGTCGTATACGCCGACGGCGTGGAGGAGCGCCCCGACGGGAGCGGTGGTGGTGTCGTGAAACTGCTCGTTGTTGGTTCCGTTCGCATGGGTGGTCAGGCGGAAGGGGTTGCCGCCGGCTCCCGTGAAGGGAATGAGCTGGAGGTAGGGTGAAACGTTGGCTCCGCCGTTGGTGTTGTTTTCCCCGTTGTTGGAGGTTCCGAAAGAAGCGGCCGCGGCCCAGTTCCGGTTTTGTTCGACGGTGAACCACAGCGAGAAACTGAAAGCGCCGGCGACGCCGTCACCGGTCGTGCTGTTCACCGCGCTGGTGATCAGGCCGTTCGGGAGGTCGAGATAAGCGCCGCCCGCCTGGCCTCCCTGGCCGGTATTGTAGGTGAGGTCCAGCAGGCCGGAAAGGCCCCCGGTAGTGAAGGCACCGCCGTTGACGAGGGTGCCGTGGGCTCCCCCGACAGAGTCTTCCGCGCTGCCATCGTTGAACGTGTAGAGATTCACCAGGCCGGCATCCGCCTGGCCCGCTGCCAGGATGGCGGCGAGCAGGGAGGCGACGGTCCATGCAAGAGGGGATCGGGCGGGGTTCATCAGGGTGGGGTTTCCCCCACAGGAAGAAACCTGTTCGGGATGTCAATCAATTAGGACTGCTTCCGAACATCGAAGGGAAGAAGGCTCCAGACTCCAGACTTTCAGAATGAAATGGCCGGTTTGGGAGCGGCCGGATTCTTCATGATTTCCGGAAAGCAATCCGGCCGTCCTGGAGGTCCGCCTGGATCACATCTCCGTCGACGAATCCGCCATCGAGCACATCGAGGCTCAGCGGGTCCAGCAGGTGGTGCTGGATCGCCCGTTTGAGCGGTCTGGCGCCATAGACGGGATCGTATCCTTGGTTTCCCAGAAACTCCTTTGCCGCTTCGGTGAGGGCGAGGGCGAGCCCTTGTTTTGCCAGGCGCTTCCTCACGCGGTCGAGCTGAAGATCGACGATGGTGGTGAGGTCCTCGCGGCCCAGCCTGTCGAAGATGATGGTTTCATCGATGCGGTTCAGGAACTCCGGCCGGAAATGCTGGCGCAAGGCATCGGTGACGAGAGCTTCGCGTTGCTCGGAATTTTCCTCGTGAAGGATGAATTGCGAGCCGATGTTGGAGGTGAGGATGATCACCGTGTTGCGGAAATCGACCGTGCGGCCCTGCCCGTCGGTGATGCGTCCGTCGTCGAGCACTTGCAGGAGCACGTTGAACACATCCGGATGGGCTTTCTCGATCTCGTCGAAAAGCACGACGGAGTACGGCTTGCGTCGTACATGTTCGGAAAGCTGCCCGCCTTCGTCGTAGCCGACATATCCGGGAGGCGCTCCGATCAGGCGGGCCACGCTGTGTTTCTCCATGTACTCGGACATGTCGATGCGGATCATCGCGCCCTCGTCGTCGAAGAGAAATTCCGCGAGGGCTTTCGAGAGCTCTGTTTTGCCGACTCCCGTGGGTCCGAGGAACAGGAACGAACCGATGGGCCGGTTCTCGTCCTGCAATCCGGCGCGGGCGCGGCGGACGGCATTGGACACGGCGGAAATGGCTTTCTTCTGGCCGACCACGCGCTCTCCGAGCCGCTCTTCCATGTGGATGAGTTTTTGTTTTTCGCCTTCCTGGAGACGGTTCACGGGAATGCCGGTCCATGAGGACACCACGCGTGCGATGTCCTCCTCGGTGACTTCCTCTTTCAACATCGCGCCGTTCTTCTGGAGTGACGCGAGATGGTCTTTCGCGGCTTCCAGAGTCTTGTTCGCTTCGGGAAGATCACCGTAGGTGATTTGCGATGCCCTTGTCAGATCTCCGATGCGCTGGGCGCGTTCCGCTTCGCCCTTGAGGGTTTCGATTTTCTCCTGGGCGTCGCGGACCTGATCGATGATTTCCTTTTCGTTGCGCCATTGCGCCATGAGGCCGGAGGATTGTTCGCGCAGGTTCGCCTGCTCCTCCTTCACCTTTTCCAGACGCGCGGCGGATGCCTTGTCGGTTTCCTTTTCGAGGGCTTTTTTCTCCATTTCGAGCTGGAGGATCTGCCGCTCCAGCACATCGATCTCGGTGGGCATGGAATCCAGCTCGATCTTCAGTCGGGACGACGCCTCGTCGATGAGATCGACCGCCTTGTCCGGCAGGAAACGATCGGAAATATAGCGGTCCGACAGCGCGGCCGCGGCAATGATGGCCCCGTCCTGGATGCGAACGCCATGGTGGACTTCGTAGCGTTCCTTGAGCCCGCGCA
>CAZVSA010000242.1:0-6518 GCA_964629955.1 uncultured Luteolibacter sp. | reverse complement strand
CTTACCAGCCCCCGGAGCGCGAGGGCGCACTCCGGAACACGCGAGGGCGCGTGTGCTCCCCGAATCCAGAGGTGGCGACCGGTGATCGCCACCACGGCGCGTGTGGTCCCCGAACCCAACGGAGGCGGAAAATTTCCGTCCGGCGGGGATTCTCACTTGCCTGCCGGGGGGCGGTTCTATTGACTCCGCCATGGCGGAGATTTCATTGGGTCTTTCATTTGATGACGTTCTTCTCGTTCCCTGTTTGAGCGAGATTCTTCCCGGCGAAGCGGATCTTTCCAGCCACATCACGGCGGAAATTCCGTTGCATCTTCCCGTGGTGTCGGCGGCGATGGACACCGTTTCCGAACACGATCTGGCGATCGCGCTTGCGCGTGAAGGCGGAATGGGCGTGATTCACCGGGCCTGCCCGATCGACGAGCAGGCGGCGATGGTTTCCCGGGTGAAACGATCGGAAAGCGCGGTGATCCAGAAACCCCACACGGTCCGCAAGGAGGACAGCGTGAGGCACGTTCGCGAGGTGATGGAGGCCAACGGGTTTTCGGGGTTTCCCGTAACCGGCGATGATGGCGAGCTGGAGGGAATGGTCACCGGGCGCGACGTGCGCTACCTCGACAGGCCGGACGCGAAGGTGGCCGATGTGATGACGCCGAGGGAAAGGCTCGTGACCGCTCCTCCTCATACGAGCCTCGAAGAAGCGCGGCGGATTCTTTATAAAAACCGGATCGAGAAGCTTCCGCTGATCGACGAAGACGGACGGCTGGTGGGATTGATCACCGGCTCGGACATCGAAAAGCGGATCACTTTCACCAACGCCGCGAAGGATGCCAACGGCCAGCTCCGCTGCGGTGCGGCGGTGGGAGTGGGGCCGGACTGTCTCGACCGCGGGCGGGCGATGGTCGATGCCGGGGCGGATGCGCTCTTCATCGACGCGGCCACCGGCCACACGCGCCGGGTGCTGGATGTGATCGGGCAGCTCCGGGAACTCTCGGACCGTCCGGTGATTGCGGGCAACGTGGTGACGGAGCAGGGCGCCAGGGACCTGGTGGCGGCGGGAGCCAGTGCGGTGAAGGTGGGTGTGGGCCCGGGATCGATCTGCACGACGCGGGTGATCGCCGGAGTGGGCATGCCGCAGTTCACCGCGATCCGCAACGTGGCCGATTACTGCCGCGAGCAGGGGGTGAAGGTGATTGCGGACGGGGGAATCCGTTATTCGGGAGACATCGTGAAAGCATTGGCCGCGGGGGCGGATCTGGTGATGCTCGGCTCCCTGCTGGCGGGCACGCGCGAGAGCCCGGGGCAGACGGTGCAATCCCAGGGCCGGCGGTTCAAAACCTACCGCGGCATGGGCTCGATCGGCGCGATGAAAAAAGGGGCGGGAGACCGCTACAGCCAGAACAGCTCCGGCAAACTCGTGGCCGAGGGCGTGGAGGGCAGGGTTCCCTACAAGGGGCCGTTGTCCGACGTGATTTTCCAGCTCATGGGCGGATTGAAATCGGGAATGGGATACGTGGGAGCTTCGACGCTCGCCGGGCTGCGCGAGCGCGCGTCGTTCGTGCAGATCACCTCCGGGGGGCTTCGCGAAAGCCACGTCCACGACATCGTGATGACCGAAGAGCCCACCAACTACCAACCGCTCGGCTGACGCCGATGGTTATTGGTTATTTGTTAAAGGTTATTGGGGAAAACCCCGGCCAAGCCGCGGGCTTCCTGTAAAAACCAATAACATATAACTTCCAACATATAACTTCCACTTTCCCATGCACGACCAACACCACGTAGCCGTTCTGGATTTCGGCTCCCAGTACACCCAGCTCATTGTCCGCCGGGTCCGGGAGCTTGGATATTTCGCAAAATTGTATGCCATCGAGGATTTTCCGGAAATCGGAGAGCCGGGGGCGATCATTCTTTCGGGCGGCCCGCGCAGCACCGGCGAGCCGGATGCTCCGGATCTGGATTTCGAGCGGTTGAAGGCGTTCGGAGTGCCGGTCCTGGGCGTTTGCTACGGGATGCAGCTTCTCAACATCAAATTCGGGGGCACGGTGGAGGCGAGCGACCGCAGGGAATATGGCCCCGCGGGATTGTTCCCGGAGGAGGCGAGCGGGCTTTACGCCGGGATCACGGCGGGCTCGCAGGTGTGGATGAGCCACTCGGACACGGTGAAGGCGATTCCGGAATGCGGCAGGGTTCTGGCGAAGAACCAGCACGGCACTCCGGTTTCGTTGCAGTGGGACGGGCGTTTTTACGGCATCCAGTTTCATCCGGAGGTGACGCACAGCCACGAGGGGCTGGGGATTCTCCGCAACTTTCTGGAGCAGGCGGAGGAGCTGCTGCCGTTCCGCATCGATGATTTCAAGCGGGAGATGATCGAAAGCATCCGGGAGAAGGCCGGGGACAAGCAGATCGTCTGCGGGGTTTCCGGCGGGGTGGATAGTACGGTTCTCGCAGTACTTCTGCACGAGGCGGGCGCGAACGTCCGGGCGATTTTCGTGGATCACGGATTGATGCGGAAGGATGAGGGCGATGAGGTGCGGAGAAACTTCGAGAGGATGGGCGTGCCCATCGAGACGGTGGATTGCTCGGAGAGGTTTCTCCAGGCGCTTGCCGGAGTGGATGATCCGGAGAAGAAGCGGGTCATCATCGGAAACCTGTTCATCGATGTGTTCTGGGATTCGGTGGGCGACGCGGAAATGCTCGCGCAGGGAACCCTTTATCCGGATGTGATCGAGAGCGCCTCGAACGCGAAATCGAAGGCATCGAAGATCAAAACCCATCACAACCGGGTGGACCGGATTCTGGAGCTTCAGGCCCAGGGCAAGGTGCTGGAGCCGTTGTCGGAGTTGTTCAAGGACGAGGTCCGCGCGCTGGGAAGATCGCTCGGCATCCAGGATGACATTTTGAACCGGCATCCGTTCCCGGGGCCCGGCCTGGCGGTAAGGTGTCCGGGGGAGATTACGGAAGCGAGGCTGGAGATCATCCGCGATTGCGATGCCATCTACATCGGCAAGCTCAAGGAACACGGCTGGTATGACAAGGTGTGGCAGGCCTATGCGGCGCTCGTGCCGGTGAAAACCGTGGGAGTGAAAGGAGACGAGCGGAGCTATGAATGGGCGATTTCGCTCAGGGCGGTGGTGTCCGAGGATGCGATGACCGCGGACTGGGTGGAGCTTCCCTATCAGATCCTCCGCGAGACCAGCCACCGGATTCTCAACGAGGTGCGCGGCATCAACCGGGTGTTGTACGACGTTTCCACAAAGCCCCCGGCGAGCATCGAATGGGAGTGAGGAAGGCGGGGCGCCGGTTATGGCAGGACGAGCATCTTGCGGAGTTGAACGCGCAATCTCCCATCTGTTCCAAGATGCGTCCCGTAAATCTCAAAGCCTTCCTGTAAATTCAGGAGGAGCATGGCCTTCCCGTCGCCGAAAGTCTCCGTCTGAATCTCGCGATAGCCCCGCTCAAGGCAAAGTTCATGCTGCCGCCGGAGCAGATCCCGGGCAATGCCCTTCCTGCGGGATTCCTGAAGAACACCACCGAGCCAACTGAAAAAGACACCGCGATGGCGTTCATATCCGATTTTGAATCCCTCTATTTTGGAGGACCGTGCGATGAGGACGGATAAATTCCGCTTCCCGTTGAGACGTTGTTCAAAATCAGCGGAAGGGGCTTGATCGAATGCGGAAATGAAGACTTCCGCAAGGCTCCGTACCTGCCTGGTTGTGACGGATTCGCCGATTTCAGTAATTTTCATTTCTTGAGCGGAAAGCGGAGAAGTTGGGAGGTTTCTACCGTGCAGGCCGGGAATGACCATGCGAAATGATCTTGCGGGCAACGGTCGGGGAGGAAAAATCCGTGGAACGACAGCTTGCCGTCCGCCGAAAGGGTGGTTAGCATCCGTCAGTGTCCAGTCCCATGAAAGCGCTACCCATTCTGATCCTCTCCCTGACGGTTTCCTCTTTGCTCGCCCAGGCGGAAGGCGAGGCACCCGCAGCCGCGGAGGGGCAGGCCCAGGTATTCTCCCCGGAACAACAGGCTTTTCTGAATATGCCGGAAGAGCGGCGGCAACAGTTTTTCGAGCATCACTCCGAAGCGATGCGCCTGTTCCAGCAAAAGCGGATTTTCGAGACGTTGGAGGAACTCGACAAGGCGGAGAAAATTTTCGACAAAAGCCCGGAAATCCTGAATCTGCGCGGTTCCTGCTACGTGGAGATGCGCGCTTTCGACAAGGCTCTGGAAGCCTTCCACGAGGCGGACAAGCTTTCCCCGGACAATTCCGGCATCCAGTTCAACATCGCCGAGGTGCTCTTCGTCACCAAGCAGTGGCAGGAATCCCATTATCGCTTTACCGCGATTCTCGAAAAGGTTCCCGAGGGCAACACGCCTCTCAGCCGCTTGGTGGAGTTCAAGATCCTTCTCTGCAAAAAGAAGCTCGGCCAGACGGAGGAGGCGGCCGCACTCGCCGACAAATACGATTTTCATGACGACTCCCCCTACCACTTCTACGCGCACGCGGCCCTGGCCTATGACGACGGGGATCTTCTGAAAGCGGAGGAGTGGCTGGCCATCGCGGCCCGTATTTTCCGCGATCCGAACATTCTGGCTCCCTGGCAGGACACCTTGGTGGAGTACGGTTACATCAAGAGCTTCTACGGGGACGACATCGCGACGGAATAATTTTCCGAAACAGCCCGCAAGGATGCCCGGAGATCGAGCGTAACGCTCCGTCTCACCATGAATCCATCATCGACTTCCGCTGATCGCCGGGCTTTCCTGAAAACGGGTGGCCTGATTACCGCCGCCTCCCTTCTGCCCTCCATCGGCAGGGCGCAGGACGGGGATGTTTCCGAAATCAAGGTCGCCGTGATCGGTTGCGGCGGCCGTGGAACCGGAGCCGCCACGCAATCCCTCAACGTCCCCGGCACCCGCCTGGTGGCCATGGCGGATGCTTTTCCGGATAACGTGGAGAATGCATACAAGACGCTGAAAAACCAGTTTGGCGATCGTGTGGATGTTCCGGAAGATCGCCGGTTCTCCGGATTTGACGCCTACAAGGCCGCGATCGATGCCGCGGATGTCGTCCTCCTCACCACACCTCCGGGATTCCGCCCCGCTCATTTTGAATACGCGGTGGAGAAAGGGAAACACGTCTTCATGGAGAAGCCGGTCGCGGTGGATGGCCCCGGCGTCCGCAAGGTGATCGAGGCCGCCAAAAAGGCGGATGAGAAAAACCTCAAGGTGGTCTGCGGGTTGCAGCGCCGTTATCAGAACAGCTATCTGGAGACGCTGGCCAAGGTGAAGGAAGGCGCCATCGGCGATTTCGTGTCCTCCCAGGTTTATTGGAGCGGCGGCGGCGTGTGGACCCGCCCGCGCTCCGAGGGAATGACCGAGATGGAATACCAGATGAGGAATTGGTATTATTTCAACTGGATCTGCGGCGACCATATCGTCGAGCAGCACATTCACAATCTGGACGTGGCCAACTGGTTCATGGACGCCCATCCCGTGAAAGCCGTCGGCATCGGCGGACGGACCAAGCGCATTGGCAAGGATTGGGGGGAAATCTACGACCACCACTACGTGGAATACCAATACGCGGACGGAACGATCATGAACAGCCAGTGCAAGCATTGGGACGGCACCTGGTCGCGCGTGAGCGAGTCGATCATGGGCACCAGCGGCATCGCCCAGCCCGGCCAGATCCGCGATCGCAAAGGCAAGGTGGTATGGCGTTTCGGCGGTCCCGACAATGATCCTTACCAGACGGAGCACGATGTGCTGATCCAGCGCATCCGCGAGAACAAGGCGATCAACGATGCCTACTTTGGCGCGGAGGCCACCCTCACCGCGATCCTCGGCCGGATGGCGACATACTCCGGTAAGGAAGTGACCTGGGACATGGCGCTCAACTCCACCCTCGACACCATGCCGCAGAGCCTCGCCTGGGATGCCGATCCGGGGCCGAAGCCGGGACCCGATGGCCTCTACCCGTGCCCGATTCCCGGGCAAACGGTGGTGATCTGACCTGTTTTGGAGCCGGGCAGGCGTCGGAATCCCCTCGGCGCTTGCTCCCTTCCACATTCGATGTTGGACGTTCGATGTTGGACGTTCATCCTGCCTTCGTGTCCGAGACCCGCACCATACACGCCGACGACGATGACATGAGGGACGCCGTCCGCGAAGCCACCGCCCTGCTCCGCGCCGGAGAACCCGTGGCCCTGCCCACGGAAACCGTTTACGGGCTGGCCGCCGATGCATTCAACCCCGAAGCCGTTGCCAAAGTCTTCGCCGCAAAGGAGCGGCCTTCGTTCGATCCGCTCATCGTCCACATCGCCTCCCGCGGGGATTTGAAAGACGTCGCCGTGGTGCCCGATGAAATCGCGGACACCGTGAACCAGCTCACCACGGAATTCTGGCCCGGCCCCCTCACGCTCATTCTTCCCAAACACCCGGACGTTCCCGACATCGTCACCAGCGGCCTGCCCACCGTCGCCGTCCGCCAGAGCGCCCATCCCGTTTTCCGC
>CAZVSA010000241.1:0-6557 GCA_964629955.1 uncultured Luteolibacter sp. | reverse complement strand
GGGAAGGAGGAGAAAGAGATCGGGGAAAATTGCGGGGGTGCTCCGGCGGGAACATTGGCTGCCGGGCACGTTTTCCCCCATGGAGGGAGGGGTGCAAAACAATGGCGCGAACTTGATCGCGCCCACCTGTAGGCACCTCCAAGCGCCCTCGAAAAAGACGCGCCAAGCCGCGCCGATTCGGCGCGAGGCTTCTGTCTTTTTCGATAGGGCTGTTGAAACTTGGAGGTTTTACAGGTGCCCAGTAGCTTTCGTGGTCGCAAAAGCTGATGTGTAATCAGAAAATCTTTATGTCATTGGCAAAGAAAGGAGGTTCGCGGTTCGGAACCTCACGGCGAGGACTGAAGAATTGGGGAGGGGTTGTCCAGAGGATTTTATGCGCGGATCTTGCAGGGCGGCCTCATTTTGGAAGATGGCGGTTTCAATGGCGGCTCTTCTTCCACTACCAACGCGGCGGCGGGACGCCACCGCCACGGCCTGCCGCGGGACGTCGCAGCCACGGTCAGGAAATCCCTCTCCTTTCCAACCACTCTCAAAATGAGGGAGCCCTGATGCGACAGGTCGGGACCGCCTCATTTCGGGAAAGCGTGCAAGATGCGGGAAACCCGTCCTGCCGCACATGCGGTCTTGCGGCGGCGGAGGCCGTTGGTAGAAAGAGCGGGTGGCGCAGTCCAGCGATGTCCGTGAGGTTTTGCATTACATTCCCCAGTTCCGCGGGAAGGTGTTTTTCGTTCTGATCGAGGCCGGCCTGCTGCCGGAACCTGCCGTGGCGGAGACTTTGCTGGATCTCGCCGTGCTGGAGGATCTCGGGGTGAAGCTCGTGCTCGGGGTGCTGGGAGGGGATTTGCAGGATCTCTACGACTGGACTTTGGAATGCGAGATCATGTCCGCGCGGGTTTCCCGGCCGGTCACGGACCCGGAAGCGGTGAGGGAGGCCAAGGAAATTCTCGCCCGCGGCCAATCGGCCGTGATCGACGCCTCGGCGACGGGGCCGCTGGATCCCAGGGTGGTGGATTTCGCGAAAGGACTCGGCGTGGCGAAGATCATCGCCCTGCTGGAAGAGGCGATCCTGATCGACGGGGCTCCGGCCCACGCCATCCGGGCCGCGGAGGCAGGCTCCCTCACAGGCAGGACCAATGCGGCCGGAGCCGCCCTCCTCGCGGCGGCGGCGGAAGCCTGCGGACGGGGAATCCCCCGGGTCCACGTGCTCAACGGCCGCCAGCAGGGAGTGCTCGTGGACGAGCTTTTTTCCAACGAAGGGGTGGGCACCATGGTCCACGCGGACAGCTACCGGATGATCCGGGATCTCCGGGAGGAGGACATCCCGGAGCTTCTGGGAATGATCGGCCGTTCCGTGCGGAGAACGAAGCTGGTGGCGCGCACCTACGAGGAAATCCAATCGAAGATCGGGGATTTCCGGGTGATGACCATCGACGACAACGTGGTGGGCTGCGTGGCGCTGCACGAATACCCGGAGGAACGTTGCGCCGAGGTGGCCTGCCTTTACGTGAAGCAGACGCATGAAGGGCATGGATACGGAATCGAGCTGGTGAGGCATGCCGAGGACATGGCCCGCGCCAGGGGGATTCCGAGGGTCTTCGCCCTGACAAACCGCGCCGCGGATTTTTTCTCCAAACGGCTGGGATACCAGGCCGCCACCATTGACAAGCTGCCCGCGGCCCGCAGACGGCAGTTTGAGGAAAGCGGGCGCGACTCCCTGGTGTTCTCGCTCGATCTCGCACAACCAAACCCGACATGAAATTGACCTTCTGCGGTGCCGCCGGCACCACGACCGGATCGCAGCACCTGCTGGAGGTGAACGGAAAGCGCATCCTTCTGGACTGCGGCCTCTATCAGGGAAGCCGGAAGGAGGCATACGACATCAATTGCCGTTTTCCTTATTACAATCCGGCCACGGTGGACTCGGTGATCCTCTCCCACGCCCACATCGACCACAGCGGCAACCTGCCCAATCTGACAAAAAGCGGTTTCAAGGGAAACATCTACGCCACCCACGCGACCCGCGATCTCTGCCAGATCATGCTGGCCGACTCCGCGCGAATCCAGGAGGGGGACATCGAATGGTTGAACAAACACCGGTTGCGGCAAGGGCTCGCGGCGGTGGAACCGATTTACACGGAGCAGGACGCGGAACGCTGCCTCAGGCAGTTCGTTTCATTGGGATATGACAGGCCGCTGCTGGTGGCCGATGGCGTCACCCTCACATTCGTGGACGCGGGACACATCATCGGCAGCGCCCAGGTGCTGCTGGAAATCCACGACCGGGAAGACGGAAAGACCAAGCGTTTCCTGTTTTCCGGAGACGTGGGGCGGGGAGGAAACGAGGTGCTGCGCGATCCCGTGGCGGTGCCGGACGTGGATTTCCTCCTGATGGAAAGCACCTACGGCGGGCGGACGCACGAGGCTCCGCCGGGAATGGGCGGGCACTTCGCCCATATCATGCGGGAGGCGATCGCGAGGGGAGGAAAAATCCTCATCCCGGCATTCGCCGTGGAAAGAACGCAGCAGGTTCTTTTCGTCCTTCACGAGCTTTTCACGAAAAAGGAAATTCCCGAGGTGCCCGTGTTCGTGGACAGCCCCCTTGCGGTGAGCGCCACGGAAATCTACCGGCTGCACCCGGACTCGTTCAACGAGGAGGTCTACCACACCTTGTTCGAGAGACAGAATCCCTTCGGTTTCGATCACCTGACGCTGGTGCGATCCGTCATCGCATCGAAGGCGCTGAACGATGTGGAAGGAGTCGCCATCATCATCTCCGCGTCCGGCATGTGCGAGGCGGGGAGGATTCTCCACCATTTGAAGAACAACATCGAAAACCCCCGGACCACGGTTTTGTTCGTCGGCTATTGCGCGGACCGCACCCTGGGCAGGAGAATCCGCGACGGGGAAGCCGTGGTGCAGATCCTTGGCGAATCGCACAGGGTGAGGGCGAAGATCGAGACGGTGGATTCCTTTTCCGGACACGCCGATCACTCCGAGCTGCTGGGATACTTCGATCGCACCGGAGGGAAAAAAAGCCGGGTGTGGCTCGTCCACGGAGAAGCGGAGAATGCGGGAATCCTCCGCGAAGCGCTCTCCGCGAGACACGACGGCACGGTGGAAGTCGGCATGCCGGGCGAGGAAGTCGAGTTCTGAAATTTCGGGAGCGCGGGCAGGATGCCAAAAGTGTTCCGGGAATCGCAGCGGCAACGCCGGAGGCGGGTTTGCCGGTAGGGACGGACCGCCGGGCCGTCCCACTTTTTCCCGATCTGCCATGGATCACGCCCCAACCATTCCCGCTTCCCCGCCGATGGAAGCCCCACCCGCTGCGGAGAAACAGTCACGGCGCGCCCGGCGGTCTCGCCCTACCCTGCCGACGGCCCATCCGCCCTGCCCTCGAAGCACCGGCTCACGAGTTGGAATCACTTCAGCGGAACTGCCGCTGGTCCGGCTGGTATTGGTAACCCGCCTCCGCCAGACGCTCCGTCAGGGACTTCGCGTCCAGATGATGGGTTTTCACAAGATCTTCGAGAGTGTCGCAGTGATTGCGCAGCTCGGTGTTGACCAGCCCCACAAGCAGGTGGGGGTCCATGCGGAGGTAGTTGGAAAGATTCACGGGGAAAAATTGGGGGAACCCGACGGAAGGATCGAGACCGTATGCCGGACCGGCCTCATTTTCCGATCAGCTTCAACCAGGGGAAAACCAGCAGAATCCCCACCGCGCTGATCAGGCCGGGAATCAGGAAATCCCGGGCCTTCAATCTGCCTGTGGCATAGGCGATCGCATTCGGGGGAGTGGACACCGGCAGAATCATCGCCGCCGAGCATCCGAGGGCGATTCCGATCGCCACCAACGGAACATCCGCTTCCCCAACCATCCCCGTCCCGATGGGAATCAACATGGCGGCGGTGGCCGTATTGCTGCTCATCAGGTTGGAAAGCACCACCCCGGCCATGCAGAAAATCATGGCGGTGGCCAGCGGGTGGAAAGTCGCCGGCACCCCGCGGGCAAGCCACTCGGCCAGCCCCGTGGCCTGCACTCCCGTGCCGAGGGACAGCCCTCCGGCCAGCAACAGCAACACATCCCACGGCAGCTTGCGGATGTCCTCCGAGCTGATCACCCCGAAGACCGACAACGTGACGATCGGCAGGAAAGAAACCACCGCGGGAGGAATGCCCAGCAGCGACTCACTCATCCACAGGGCCACCGTCACCGCGAAAATCCCCATCACCAGCAGGCGCTTCACCAGCAGTTCCTGACCGGGCGGCGGCTCCGCAAGATCGATCTCCAGCCCCTTCTCCTTCCGGATCATCCACCACAGCCACAGATACATCAGCCCCACCAGCACCAGCGCCGGCGGCATGGCGATAAGCATCCAGTCGAAAAAATCCGGGCGCAACGCCTCCGGGATCTGCTCCACCGCGATCGCATTCGGAGGCGTGCCGATGATGGTTCCGATTCCGCCGAGGTTCGCCGTCAGCGCCACACTCAGCAAAAGCACCGGGGCCAGCCTTCCCTCCTTCGGCAGGGCCGCGAGCAGAGGGGAAATCACCGCCACGACCATCGCCGCCGTCGCGGTATTGGAAATGAACATCCCGAAACAAAAGGTCACCGCCATCACCCCGGCCAGCAGCCGCGCGGGATGTTTCGTCAGTCTCCCCAGAAAAAGCCCCGCCAGCCAGCGATCCAGACCGGTCTTCGAGCAGGCGCGGGCCATGACAAATCCTCCCAGAAAAAGCCACATCACCGGAGCCGCCCAATCCGCCACGAAGCGGGTCCATTCCCTCGTGTCGCCCTCGGCCGCCCACACTCCCCCCGGCCTGCCGAAAACCGCGATCTGGATTCCCATCACCAGCAACGACACGGCGAAGGCCGGCATCGCCTCCGTCATCCAGAGCAGCGCCGCCATCACCAAAATCCCGAGCGACACACGGCCCGCCGCGGAAAGCCCCTCATACAGATCCCACCCCACCACATCAGGCCCCTGAACCACCAGCAAGGCCGCCAGAAAGCACCCGATGGTCTTCAGCCCCCGCTCCCTGATGCTACGGAAAAAGTGAGTGAACATCTATGCACGGCGGATCATGCCCCGGATCCGGGCGCCCGCACACGTAAAAACGACCGCGCCGTGGCGGCGATCACCGGTCGCCGCTTTTCCGGGTTTCGGGCGGAGTTTGCCGGAGAGCCAATGGTTCGGGAACGGCGACCGGTGATCGCCGCCACGGTCTCAATGCCCGGAGGCATCGTGCTCCTTGATGTATTCCTCCTTCAGGCCGAGCGACTCGGGAGCGTGCAGCACCAGCATCTTCAGCCTCACGTCCCTGGGGATCCTGGACCGGGTGGCACGGGAAACGACGACCATCAGCACGAGCGCCAGCGGCAATCCCCAGATCGCGGGCTGTTCGGCCAGCGTCCGGAGCAGAGGCCGCGCCGCATACCATGTTTTCAGATCCACCGCCCATGGCAGTTGATCCGCGATCATCGTGCTCACCACCGAGGCCAGGCTCAGCAGACCGCCCGCGAGCATGCCCGTCGCGGCCCCTTGCATCGTGATTCCACGCCACCACGTCGCGAGGAACAGGAGAGGGAAATAACTCGTGGCCGCGATGGCGAACGCCCAGCCGACGAGCTTGTTGATCTCGAACGCCTCCACCGTCAGCCCCAGCAAAATGGAAGTCGCCCCGCAAACCACGGCGAACACCTTGAACATCCTCATCCGCTGGCCGGGAGTCGAATCCGGTTTCAGAATCCGGCCATAAATGTCATGCGCGAGCGCACCCGTGATCGACACCAGCAACCCGCTGAACGTGCTCATGAACGCCGCGAACGCACCCGCGCAGGTGATCCCGCTCAGCACCGAGCCCAGAACCCCGTATTTCTCGTTCAGGATGCGCGGCAGCTCCAGCACGATCTTGTCCGTCCCTTTCGCCCCCACCGCGCTGTAAAGCTCCGGCAGCAGGTTTCTTCCCATCACCCCGAATACCGGCGGGAAGACATAGAACACGCCGATCAGGATCATCACCCACATCGTCGTCCTCTTCGCCGCCACCCCGTCGGGATTCGTGTAAAACCGCACCAGGATATGCGGAAGCCCCGCCGTCCCGCACACCAGCGCGATGATGAGCGAGTAGGTGTAGAGCAGCGAATAAGGTTTCGCCGCATCCCCCGTCAGTCCCGCCGCGTTGGCCGGCCTCGAGGTCAGCGCGCCGAACGGGGAAATCCAATCCTCGTCCTGCGGAGCGGTTTGCGGCGGCTCCACCCGCTCCACCTTTCCGCCACCCGGAACGGCTTCCGCCACGATGGGAGCGGCCGCCTCCACATGCGTCCGGTTCGCCTCCAGATTCCCGCCATAGCCGCCATATACCGCCATCAGCACGAACACCGGCACGGAAATCGCGAACATCTTCGCCCAATACTGCACCGCCTGCACCAGCGTGATCCCCTTCATCCCTCCCAAGGCCACATTCAATGTGATGACCGCCCCCACCACCGCACCCCCCACCCCACAGGGCGGCCCCGGGAAGATATAGGCAAGGGTGACCCCCGCCCCCCCCATCTG
>CAZVSA010000240.1:0-6568 GCA_964629955.1 uncultured Luteolibacter sp. | reverse complement strand
CTGGGCACGGGGACATCGGTGGGGGTGCCCAGAAATGTGAAGGAAAAATCCGCCGCCATTGCTTCCTGCGGCGACCCTTGCATAATGCGGGCCGCCTCGCAAAACGAATGCTCACCCTCCTCAAAATCCGCAATCTGGCGCTCGTCGACGAACTCGCCTGGGAACTCGGGCCGGGGCTCATCGGCGTCACCGGGGAAACCGGCGCGGGCAAATCCGTCATCGTCGGCGCTCTCAAACTGGTCCTCGGGGAAAGGGCCGACAAATCCCTCATCCGCACCGGCGAGGACGCATGCACCGTCGAAGCGGTGTTTGAACTCAAGGACCCCGCCGGGATCAACGCCATTCTCGCGGACGGCGGGCTTTCCCCGTGCGACGACGCCACGCTCATTGTCCGCAGGATCATTTCCGCGGGAAGCAGCCGCCAATTCATCAACGACTCCCCCGTCACCCTCGCCCTCCTCAAGCGCCTCGGCGAGCACCTCGTGGATCTCCACGGCCCGCACGACCACCAATCCCTCCTCTCCCCCGAGCGCCAGCTCGCGATGCTCGACGCGTACGCCGGAGCCGGTGACTTGCTGGAAACCTACCGCGAAACCTACCGCACATGGCGCGCCAAATCCGCCGGGCTGGACGAAATCCGCCACGCGGAAAACGCCTCCGCACAGGAAATCGAACTGCTCCGCCACCAGATCCGGGAAATCGACGAAGCCGCGCTCAAACCATCCGATGAAACGGAACTCGAAGACCGCTGGCGCAGGGCCTCCAATTCCACCCGCCTTGTCGAAACCGCCTCCGCCGCCTCCGCCGCTCTCAGCGGAGACGACGGCATTCTGGAACGTCTGACGGAAATCCAGCGCCTTGTCCGCGACCTTGAAAAACTGGACCCCTCCATCCGCGACAGAACCTCCTCTTTGGAAACCGCCTGCCTGGAACTTCAGGATCTGGATTCCACACTGGCCGACTATGCGGAAGAACTCGACATCGACCCCTCCGAGGCCGCCACTCTCGAAGAACGGGTCAATCTCCTCGAATCCCTCAAACGCAAATACGGGCCGTCCCTCGCGGAAGTCATCGCCCGCCGCGATGCCGCCGCAACCCGCCTCGACACCATCGAGAACCGCGGCGAAAAAATTGAAACGCTGGAACGCGAAGTCGCCGCCTGCCGCGAACAGCTCGAAGCCTCCGGAAAATCCCTCGCAGCCGCCCGCCGCAAAGCCGCGCCGAAATTGGCCAGGGAAATCGCCGGCCAGCTCAAGGATCTCGGTTTCAAACAATCCTCGTTCGAGGCCCCGCTCAAAGCCCTCGGAGAACCGGGTTCCCAAGGGCTGGAATCCATCGAGTTCCAGTTCGGCCCGAACCCCGGCGAACCCTTGATGCCTCTCCGGCAGATCGCCTCCTCCGGGGAAATCAGCCGTGTGATGCTCGCCGTGAAATCCGCTCTCGCCGAGCAGGACGCCACTCCGCTGATGGTCTTTGACGAAATCGACGCCAACGTCGGCGGGGAAGTGGCCCGCGCCGTGGGCCGGAAAATGTCGGCGCTTGGCACCCGCCATCAGGTCGTCGCGATCACCCACTTTCCGCAGGTTGCCGCCACGGCCGCCCATCACTTCGTCGTGGAAAAGGAAGTGAGCGGAGGCCGCACCCGCTCGCGTCTCCGCCCCGTCACCGGAGAGGCCCGGATTCAGGAACTCGTCCGCATGCTCGGCGGCGGCGGGGAACAGGCCCGGGCCATGGCCTCCTCCCTGCTGGGATAAATTGAAGTGGCCCGGGCATTCCGCCAAAAGTGTTCCGGGAATCGCGGCGGCAACGCCGAAGGCGGGTTTCACCGGTAGGGATGGACCGCCGGGCCGTCCCACTTTTTCCCGATAGGTATGGCATCCATCCCGGCCCTTCCGCTTTCTCCGCCAAATACAGCCCCATCCGCCGCGCAGAGACAGTCACGGCGCGCCCGGCGGTCTCGCCCTACCTGCCGGACGCCTGAGGACAGGCGTCCCTGTCATGCGGTGGGAGGGAATCAAGGAACAACCCGGCACCGGTACTCGGAGGGAAGCATCCCGGCGACCATCGCTTCCAAATCCACGGCGGCGGCCTCGATCCTGCGGAGATCATTGGTGGAAAGCTCAAGGATCGCGAGGTTCCTCCCGGCAAGATTCTGCTGATACCGGAGGTTTTGATCGGAAGTGATGAACAAATCGAACTCCGTTTCGGCAACCCGCAGCAGATCGCCATTGGTGAAACCTTCCCACCCTCAATACTTCGCCGTTTTGCACTCGTGGCCGGGCAGCAGCTTTCGCAAGGACCAGGGGACGCACTCGTCCAACAGGATTTTCATGACGCGGACAAAACGAGCGCCTTTTCCGACCGGTCAAGGAGCCGGCAAGCCATTTCACGGGTCACGGAGGGAAAGCATTCCAGAAACTCGGAAAGCGTGTAATCGCGCTCCAGATAATCAAAGAGCGTCTGCACCGGCACCCGTGTGCCGCGGAACACGGGTGTCCCTCCCAAAACAGCGGGATTGATCGCCACCAACTCGTCGCTTTTCATCGAAGCATTGTATCGCACGGAGCATTTCCGGCAATCATTTCCAATTTTTCGCGGGAATGAAACGTCATGACAAGTTCGGAATCAGGATTGTCCCACACGGCAACGGTGGAGCACGCCGCCAACAGAAGGGCTCCAAAGATGACAATCGCCGCTTTCAAGGAAGAGGAGCGTTTCAGGGAATCATCACCCGGAGAAACACCTTGTCCCCCGGCAAACCGGAGATTTCCACGGTGGTGATTTCATAACCCTCCAGCGAAGGATGGGGTTCCACATTCACCTGGATCTCCTCTTCGGGAACGTCGTTCCACTCCTCCAGATCCACCGAAAACTCGTGCATGTAGGAGAGAGAGGAATCGTCGCTTCTGCGGAGATAGCTCCAGGTGACTCCCCCGTCGCGGGCAATCTGCTGCGGGAAAGGCGATGCATCGGCTTCCGCGGGATTCCCGCCGAAAGCGTATTCCTCCATGTTGCTCCTCCCATCGTTGTCGGGATCTTCCGCAGCGCCATAGTCCGCTTCGTCCTCGAATTCAAAGCCGGCGATCCATGTTCCGAACGATGTTCCGCCGGACGAGCCGTTGAACGCGGTGAAATCCTGCACCTTCGTGCCCGCGTCCCAATGGTTCGGGAATCCGAAGGTGGAGCCGATCCCGTCGGAGTATCCCACTTCCCCGCTGGTGCCATCCAGCAGCGGAGTGACCGAAGGCGAGGGATTCCCCTTCAACTGGAAAATCTCCGTGCTGGAGATGCCGGCCACAGGCGCGACTCCTTCTCCCGCCGGGCCGAAAACCCGCTCGCCGGAGGCATTCTTCAGCACAAAACGGGTGTTGTTCTGGTCGATGGCGATGCCCTCCACCTTTCCACCCGAGATCGTATAACCGTTTTCCCCGGCACCGGTGAAGACCAGCAGCGATGCGTCTCCCATCCAAACGTTCGTCCAGCGGTCGCCGTGCGTGGCAAAGCGGTCGCGGCGGTTGATCTCCGTATCGAGGCCCCCATTTGCCGAGTTCCCGGCGATGAAGGTAAGAATCGTCCCCGCCGGAACCGCGGACCAATACTCGTGCTGGGACAATTCCAGCGTATTGACGGGGGTGAAGCCGTGAAGGCCGGAGTTTGCGATTTCAATGCTCCAGCCCCTCATGTCCACGGTGGACGGGCCTCCGTCCCCCACCACGACCAGCTCGAACCAGCTTCCCCCGTTTCCATCCACCCGGCCGAAATGGCTGTCCGTGGTCGCCGCGCCATTCGCATCCTCGGATGCGCTGCCTCCATTGAGAAAACCCTCCTCCGCCACCGCGTTGTATTCGTTCAGAATCACCGCCGGTTGATCGTTGAAAACGGTCAGGGTGAAAATCTGCGGGGTCGACAAACCACCGCTGCCGGCAACCAGCCGCACCGTGTATTCCCCCGCATCCGCAGCGACAAGCGGGCGGTTGTTGGAAAGAACATTGCCCGACAGCGTAAGGAAATCCGGCAGCACCGGAGCCGTCAGATCGACGGAGCCGCCACCGGGATTGGTCGCCGCGATCTCATAGTGATAGCCGCCGAAAGCCGTGACAACCGGCTGGGAGGAAAATTGGGGGGGAGTCGCCGCAGCCGCATAGGCCGCGAAGCTTTGCACGGTGGGAGCCCCCCCCCATGTGTTGGGCGCACCGAATGTCGAGGAGTTGTCCGCATCATTGTAATTTCCCAAAAGCGGGTCCACCCCGGGAGCCGGGTTGTCCTGAAGACGCAGAACCTCGCGGGAACTCACGCCCAAAAGGTCACCGGGAGCCCCCTGCACCGATGCGATTCCCTCTCCCGAGGGGCCGTAGAGGATCGATCCCCCCGCATTCCTCACCGCGAACCGTGTGTCATCCGAATCGATTCCCAGATCGGTCACGAAAGTGGACGCGGACTGATTGACCAAATGCGGATCGAAGATCCACACATTGGTCCACACATGGCCGGAGGTATGGCGGGAACTCACCCTGTGGATGCCCGTGTCGAGTCCGCCGTTCGCGGAATTGGCAACCGTGAAGGTGAGAATCGTCCCCGGAATCACGCTCTGCCAATAAGGATCCTGGGAAAGAACGATCGACCGGGTGGGGCCGTTTCCAACGACATCGATCGTCCAGCCCCTCATGTCCACCGGAGCGGAAGCCGCGGTCCCTCCCCCCATCACCACGAACTCCACCCACTGGCCTCCATTTCCCGGCACTCTGCCGAAATGGCTGTCCACAGGCGCGGGGGACACCCCGTCGGCGTCCTGGGTCGCATCGCCGCCGCGCAGAAACTCGTCGGATTCCACGGCATTGTATTCGTTGAGAAGGATGGAGGAAGTCGCGGCAAGAAGCGTTATGGTAACCCTTTGCATGGATTGCGCCGTCGGATCCTGGGAATCGGTGGCGAAAATCGTGACGGAGTAATTGGTCGTGACGCTGGGATTCGGTGGATTTCCCGTGAGGCGGTAGCTTCCGGGACCGGCCGAGACAAGGTTCAGCCACGCCGGTTTCCCCGCGAACGACAGGACCACGCTGCTGCTCGGACTCTGCGAAATCGCGGTGATCCGGAAAGGAGAGGGAGTGGTGGTGAGGGAAAGTCCGGCCTTCCAATAGGTTTGAGGCGCGGTGACAAAGAGCGGCGGCGGATTCGATACCGCTTCCCCGGATCTTCCCGGCGAACCAACTCCCGTATTCGGGGAATTGGCGGCAGAGGTGAAGTGATTCGAGCCGGTGGCAAAGGTGTATCTCCTGCCGGGACCATGGCCGAAAGCCGGATCAAGAACCAGCGACTGGTGGGCCTCCCCTCCCGCGGATTCCCCCGCATGACCGCCCAGGGACGCCCCGCCATTGCTGCGGGTGAACCCTCCCGCGGAATAATCCAGGGACGTGACGGGCTGGCCGCTCGCGTTGAAAAGATGCACCGCGTCATTGCCTCCCAGGCCGGGGTTGTCCGAGGTGATCACCCTGACGCTCGGCGGAAGATTCCAGGCACTTCTGAAACCCGCCGCCGTGGTTTCAACCGCAAAAATGATCGACTCCTTTGGCCCGATGCTGGTCCCGGCGGGAATCGTCACGGCATTTCCCGCGTTGGGATTGGCGGAATCGTCATCCCAGATGTAACCGCTGATATCCACCACGGCCGCGCCGTAATTGGTCAGCTCCCAGAAATCGGCGGGAGTTCCGTTGGAATTGATCTCGGTGATGACAAGCTGGGCACTGGCACTTCCACAGAGGAGGAGCGGCGCGAGGATCGCACGAAGGCAGTTTTTCATGGGTTTTGAATGGAACGCAAATGAGACCGGGCGGCGCACAAATCCACTGAAAATCCTTACGGGCTCAACAAATTCCGGCACCCCGCCGCTGTAGCAAATGGGGATACGGCAGAAATGAACGGAATCCTCCGCCAATCACATCAAAAAAACGAATTTTTGACGGGCGGCGCAAAAACGGAAAAAGAACAGGAAGGCCCCGGCCGAAGCTGTCCCCATGAGTTGTGGAAAAGAAGAAACCGCCACATGCGGCGTGCGCGTGGCGGTTTGATGCCGGGCAACTTGCGTCAGTTCCCGAGCGCTTCGTCGACTTTTTCACCCGCTTTCTCAACGGGACCGCGGGGATCCACGGCGTCTTTCACGTTCTCGATCGCCTCGTCGATTTTCTCACCGGCATTTTCGGCCGGCCCCTTCTTTTCGCAGGAGGGAATCAGGAGAAAAAACGGGGCAAGGCACAGGCAGACGATGGTTTTTTTCATGGGAATTGGATTTGTTGGTTGTGGACGCCCCGGGTTGAAGCCGGTTCGCCAACGATCACTCTATCGCAAGTCCCTCAACCTGCCAACGTCTGGTGTGATTATTGCGGAACTCCCCGCAACCGCGGCCCGGAAAGCCAAGAAAGTGGCGCGGGCAGAATGCCAAAAGTGTTCCGGTAGGGACGGACCGCCGGGCCATCCCACTTTTTCCCGATTGGTATGGCATCCATCCCGACCCTTCCACTTTCTCCGCCAAATACAGCCCCACCCGCCGCGGAGAGACAGTCACGGCGCGCCC
>CAZVSA010000239.1:0-6621 GCA_964629955.1 uncultured Luteolibacter sp. | reverse complement strand
CTCGAAACGTGATCGCACAAAAAACGGCCACGACTTTTCATAAAATGCTGTAGGGTTTCGCGCCGGTGCCCGGATGTGAGATCCGCCCGTCGCTACGGAACAGGCCTGCCGCCGAGGATTTCCCCGACCCATTCCGGCACCAGCACGGTGGCGGGGCCCCGGCGGGATTCGTCGAAACGGGAAGTGGCGGCGCTTTCGTCGAGATTGAGTTCCAAGGTCCGCGCTCCCGCCTCAGACGCCCATGCGACGAAGCCCGCGGCGGGATACACGTTGCCGGAGGTGCCGATGGAAACGAAAAGATCGGACCGTGAAATGGCGGAGGAAATTTCCTCCATGTGAAACGGCATCTCGCCGAACCATACGATGTGGGGCCTGATCGTCCCGGCCTCGCCGCATGAACGGCATCCGCAGCGTTCGCCGGTTTTTTCCCGGCAGGGGACTACGGCTCCGCAGGAGGTGCAGCGGACTTTCAGAAGCTCGCCGTGCAGGTGGAGGAGGTTCCGGCTGCCGGCGCGTTCGTGGAGGTCGTCGATGTTCTGGGTGACGACCAGGACATCGCCGGGCATGGCTTTTTCCAGCCGCGCGAGGGCGATGTGGGCGGCATTCGGCCGCACGCTGCCATCGATCAGGCGCTCGCGGCGCTGGTTGTAGAAGTGGTGGACGAGTCCGGGGTTTTTGCGGAAGGCCGCGGGGGTGGCGACGTCTTCCACACGGTGGCCTTCCCACAGTCCGCCGGGGCCGCGGAACGTGTCGATCCCGGATTCCGCGGAGACTCCGGCTCCGGTGAGGATCACGATTTTCATTTTCCGATGCAGAAACTGCTGAAGATGACACCTAACAGGTCCTCGGTGTCCACGCGGCCGGGGATTTCCCCCAGGGCGTCGAGCGCTTCGCGGAGATCGATGGCGGCCAGCTCGGGGTCCGCGGAGGAATCTCCGAGCAGAGCGAGCGCGCCGGTCAAGGCCGTGCGGGCGAACTGAAGGCTGGCCTGGTGGCGGGCGTTGATGGCGACCGCGTGCTCCCCCCAGTCGGCCTCGCTGAAGTGGAGGGTGTTCCGGATGGCGTTGGAAAGGGCGTCGAAACCATCCCCGGTGGCGCAGGACAGGCGGACGGCTTCCACGTTTTCCCAGGAGGGATGTTCGCCGAGGTCCGATTTGTTGAGAATCTGCAGGCGGGTGGCGGAGGTGGCGGGCAGGACGGCTTGGGAGGGGCGGGGGTTGCTGGCGTCGGCCACTTCGAGCAGGAGATCGGCGTTTTCGATCTGGCGGACGGTGCGCTGGATGCCTTCGGCCTCGATCCGGTCTCCGGCTTCACGGACTCCCGCGGTGTCAACGAGGCGAAGGGGGATTCCGTGGAGATTGACGATTTCCTCGATGGTGTCGCGGGTGGTGCCGGCGATTTCGCTGACGATGGCGCGCTCGAAGCCGAGGAGGCGGTTGAGCAGGCTGGATTTGCCGACGTTCGGCTCGCCGAAGATGACGGTCCGGACGCCTTCGCGGAGGATGCGCCCCTGATCCGCGGTGGAAAGGAGGGAATCGACGGTGGTGAGAACGGCCTGGATTCTGGAGCGGAGCAGTCCGCCGGTTTCGGGATCGATGTCTTCTTCGGGGAAGTCGATCCACGCTTCGAGGTGGGCGAGGGTTTCGAGAAGTTGATCGCGGGCTTCGGTGGTGCGGCGGCCGAGCGAGCCGTCGAGCTGGCTGCGGGCGGCGCGCAGCGAAAGGCGGGTTTGCGCGGAGATGAGATCCATCACGCCTTCCGCTTGTGTGAGATCGAGTTTGCCGTTGAGGAAGGCCCGCTGGGTGAATTCGCCCGGGCCGGCGTGGATGGCCCCGCAGGCGAGGAAGCGGGAAAGAACCTCGCGGGTGACGAGCAGCCCTCCATGGCCGGTGAATTCCACGCTGTCCTCGCCGGTGTAGCTGTTAGGGCCGTGGAAGACCGTCAGCAGGCCGTCGTCGATCACGCGGCTTTCGCCGTCCAGGATGCGGCAGTGGCGGGCGAGGCGGGGAATGATGGAGGATGCCTTCCCCCCGGTGGCGAGATCGGCGATGGCAAGGGCTTCCGGGCCGGAAATTCTCACCAGGGAGACGGCCCCCGTGCCGGCCGGGGAAGCGACCGCGGCGATGGTGGGTCGCGAAGGGCCTGCGGAGGGTTGCATCCGGTTTCACTGGGTTGAAACCGGCGCGGGCGCTCCCTCGCCGCCCAGGCCGAGGAATTCCCAGCAAATGAGCCTGGAGATTTCCAGTTCGGGCGCCTGGTGGTCTTCCGTCCAGCGGAGTTCCACGGTGGCGGTGCGGGTGATCGCCCGGTTTTCCGTGGTTCCGCGCCAGTTGATGATCGAGAGCGCGCGTCCGGTTTCGGAATCGATCTTCACGTTCACCCGGGTCGTGTCCGTGGGGTTCGCGGGGTCCGCCATCCGGTAGGTGCGGGTGCCGGCGACGGCGCGGCCTTTGTCGGGCACATCCTCGACGATGAAGACACGGAAAATCTCCGATTGCCCGGGGGAGGGGAGTTCCACGAAATTCTGGAACGTCCGGTATTTCGTCTGTGCGAAGGTTTCCCAATCGAGCTTCAGACCCTCCGGAGTGCGCTTGAAAAACGCGAAGACGCGCAGCGGCTCCATCGCGAAATTTTCCGCCAGGGTGACGGCGCTCAGAAGCAGGTTCATTTCCTCCAGGCCGTGCTGTACCTCCAGGGGGACCAGCGGGCGGAAGAACTCCTTCATTTCAGGCTGGAGGGGCTGGTCGTACACCATCATGAAAATTCCGCGGTTGCGGTCCACTTCGGAAAGTTCATAGACGGAGAATCCGTCCACCGGCGTATCGGTGTCATTGATGATGCCGCCGCCGTAAAATTCCTCCATGAGCGGCTCAATGCGGCCGGGGTCCAGGATGTGCGGGAGTTTTTCCGCGACGGTCCGGCCGTTGATGAAATCCTGCAGCACTTCATTCGCCTCGGTCCGCCAGCCGATACGGATGTAGTTCGCCTCCGCGATGGCGCTGGTCGAGGAGACGGCGGGGGCGGGAGACGCCTTTTTCTTCGCCATCTCACTGGCGATGACCACCACTCCGAACCCCAAGGCAACGAGAAGAATGAAGGCCATCAGAAGGTGGAACAAAATGCTCCTTTTCCCTTCTTCCTTCCTGGGCTTGTTCCGGCTGGAATCGATGCGGGCTCCGCGTTCGGAGGGGCCTGTGGCGGGCTCCGGAGAAGCTGGAGAGGGTTGGTCGCGCGGGGGCGGCGCACTTGCCGCGGGAGGCGTTGCTACGGGAGCAGGACGGGCTTGTGCAGGAGCGGGTGCGGGGGCCGGTTTGGGAGGGGCGGCGGGGGCGTGGAAAGTGGCGGCGGGTTGCGTTTCCGGAGCGGGGGACGTGATGACTCCGCTGCAATGCGGGCAAGGTCCGGTGGTCGGAGGGAGATCGCGGGGGATGAGAATCTTGCCATTGCAATGCTTGCAACGGAACTCCCTTTGGTGGTTTGGAACTGGATTTTCTGACATTTAGGACATTCTCCCTGCCGGGTTGTTCTAGGAGTTCGGAATTCGTCTGTCAAATGCCCGGCTGGAATCTCAGGCGACGGCGGCGGCCGGCACCTGATCGAGGGCCTCAAGACAGCGGCGGTTTTGTTCCGGCGTGCCGATGGAGATCCGCACCCATTCCGGCAGCTTGTAGCCCCGCATCGCCCGGACGATCACTCCCTGCCGGAGCATGGACTGGAAGACGCGGTCGCCGTCTCCGACTTTGACGAGAATGAAGTTCGCCACGCTCGGGACGTATTCCAGCCCCCGTTCCTTGAAGGCGGATTCGTAAAACGCGAGGCCTTCGCGGTTCACCGCGCGGGTCCGTTCCATGTGGTCCGCGTCCGCGAGCGCCGCGAGGGCGCCGGCCTGGGCGATGGAGTTCACATTGAACGGCTGGCGCGCTTTCTGGAGAATTGCGGCGAGGTTTTCCGATGCCAGGCCGTAGCCGATTCTCAGGGCGGCGAGGCCGTGGATTTTCGAGCAGGTTCTCAGGACGCAGACGTTTTTTCCTTCGCGGATGTATTTCAAGGTGTCGGGCGCTTCTTCCAGGAACTCGAAATACGCTTCGTCAAAGGCGACGACGACGTGTTCGGGAACGCGTGCCATGAAGCGGTCGATGGCTTCCTGGCCGACCATCGTGCCGGTGGGGTTGTTGGGATTGGCGATGAAGACGAGCCGGGTTTTTTCCGTGATGGCGTCGGCCATGGCATCGAGATCGTGAACGAACCCGGGATCGGGGACTTCGACGTATTTCGCTCCGAAGAGCGTCGCCATCAGCTTGTAAACGACAAAGGCGTGTTCCGCGGCGATCAGTTCCGCGTCCTGGTTGAGAAACGAGTGGCAAAGCAGCTCGATGATTTCGTTGGAGCCGTTTCCGAGGACCACGTTTTCGATTTTCAGGTCGAGCGAGCGGGCGATGGCGTCGCGCAGGCGGTATCCGCCGCCGTCGGGGTAAATGTTCGCGTCCTCCAGGGCGTCGATCATCGCGGCCTTGGCTTTCGGGGAAGGGCCGAGCGGATTTTCGTTGGAGGCGACCTTGACGATGCGGGAGGGATCGAGCCCCAGCTCGCGGGCGGTTTCGTCGATGGGTTTGCCCGGTTCGTAGGCCACCAGATCACATACAAAGCGGTTTGCGAATAGATCGATCATTCCGGGGCGAAGCTAGGCGGCTTCCCCGCGCAGGTCAACGGCTCCGCGGGAAAGTTCCCGGGGTCGAACTTCCGCGCAACGTGGAGCGGAGCGCCGGCTTCAGCCGGCTTGGATGGAAGAGCCGGGTTTGCCCAAGCCGGCTGAAGCCGGCGCTCCTTTTCATGGGCTGCCCTCTCACTCCGGCAGGCTGCTCTTCCCGCGGCCGCCGCCGAAGCGGATCCATTTCTCCAGCTCGACGGCAAGGAACGAGACCAGCCCGACGGCGGCGATGGAAAGCCAGGTGGAGGCGTCGAGCGGAGCGGATTGGAAGATGGTGTTCATGAAAGGGGCGTTGGTGAAAAGCCATTGGGTGGCGAGCATGCAGATGGCTCCGAGGATTGCGGGCCGGTTGCTCCAGATCCCGATGGAAAAGAGGGAATGGTTGAGCGAGCGGCAACTGAACAGGTAGGCGGTTTCCACGATCACGACGACATTGACGACCGCGGTGCGGGCGACATCGAGATTGCCGCCGGTGGCGTTCATTTCCCGGAAGAAGATCCAGAACGCCCCGCCGATCATGATGAGGGAAACCAATCCGGTGCGCATGAGGAGAGGGAGGGTGAGCAGCGGCCGGCCGGGAGGGCGGGGCGGGCGGTTCATGAGGCCGTGCTCCTTGCGCTCGAAGACGAGGGTCATGCCGAGGAAGATGGAGGTGCCGAGATTGATCCAGAGGAGCTGGGCGGGAAGAATCGGCAGGGCAAGGCCGAGCAGGACGGCTCCCATGATGATGCAGGTTTCCCCGACGTTGGTGGGGAGCGTCCAGATGATGAATTTGAGGAGGTTGTCGAAGACGCCGCGGCCTTCCTCGACGGCGGCGCGGATGGAGGCGAAGTTGTCGTCCGTTAGAATCATGTCGGCGGCACCTTTGGCGACATCGGTGCCGGTGATGCCCATGGCGATCCCGATGTCCGCCTGCTTGAGGGCGGGGGCGTCGTTCACGCCGTCCCCGGTCATGGCGACGATGTGGCCGAGGGATTGGAGGGCTTTGACGAGGCGGAGTTTCTGCTCGGGAGCGACGCGGGCGAAGACGGCGGTTTTTTTCGCGATTTCCGGCAGGTCTTCGTCCGCGATGTCTTCGAGTTCGCGCCCGGTGATGACGTGGATGTTCTCCTCGCGGGAGGCGAGGCCGATCCGGATGGCGATGGCGCGGGCGGTGGCGGCGTGATCGCCGGTGATCATTTTCACCCGGATGCCCGCGCGGCGGCACTCGGCGACGGCTTCGATGGCCTCCGCGCGGGGAGGATCGATCATGCCCTGAAGCCCGAGGAAGGTGAGACCCTCGCCCACATGGGAGTGGTCGAGATCGCCGGAAATGTCATCGGCGTGGCGGCGTGCGAAGGCGAGGACGCGGAGCCCCTGGCCTGCCATGGTTTCCACGGTCCTGCGGATCGAGTCCTTGTCGATGGGTGCCGGGTTGCCATCGGCATCGAGAGCGTCCTCGCAGCGTTCCAGCAGGCGTTCGACGGCACCGACCTTGTAGATGATTTTTCTCTCCGCAGCCTGATGGAGGGTGGCGCGGAACATGTGCTCGGACTCGAAGGGAATCATGTCGAGCCGGGGGTGATCGTCGTGGGTTTCCTGATGGATGAGGCCCGCCTTCGCGCCCGCTGCGAGCAGAGCACCTTCGGTGGGGTCTCCGTTGACGACCGCCCTGCCTTCCTCGGTGACGATGTGGGAATCGTTGCAGAGGACGCCGGCCAGAAGGCATTGGAGGAGCGCGGGATGTTTGGCGGGATCGATGCCGCCGCCGCTGGAATCGAGGATTTCTCCTTCGGAATCGTATCCGGTGCCGGTGAGTTCGTAGTGCCCGCCACCGGCGAAGACCTGCTGGACGGTCATCCGGTTTTCGGTGAGCGTGCCGGTTTTGTCGGAGCAGATGACGGTGGTGCCGCCGAGGGTTTCGACGGCGGGGA
>CAZVSA010000238.1:4464-6682 GCA_964629955.1 uncultured Luteolibacter sp. | reverse complement strand
CAAAGCAGATAACCGATCGTCTTGCTGTGGGTATCGCCGGCGGCCTGGCTCATGGGGCCAACATGAGCCCGAAACCGGCTCCGGGCGAATCAAAAATATCCACCACACGGGGCAACCAATACCGACAAGGCGGCAGCCACTTGCAGCAACCGGAATCACCCGTTAGGTCTCTTGAAATGCCTTTCTCCTTCCGCCGAAAATCCACCGCACGGTTCTTCCGCCGCCTGGCCTCCGCCGTCGCGGTGATGGCGATGACCTCCTGCGTCCCGGCGTTGAGCCCCGAAGAAACCGCGGAGACCGACCGCATGGCCGTGCAAAAAATCACCGCCCAACTGGTGGCCCTGCCAGGCGCCGGTGAACGAACCCGCAAGGACGCCGGAAAAATTTCCCGTGTCGCGGTGACGGCATCACGGGAACAGGCCGCCCGCTACAATGTCGCGGTGACGGGATGGTGGCACAACATGATGGTCAACACCCGCCTCCGGCAGCGCGGCCTGTGCTGGCAATGGATGGAGGATCTTTATCCCCGCCTCCGGACGCTCGACACGCCCTCCTTCCAAATCGTCTGCGGCGTGCGCGATCCCCGGACTCCGCGCGAACATCACTGCGTCGTCGCCATTCCTTCCGGCAGGCCCTTCGAGGACGGATTGGTGCTCGATCCATGGGTGGAAGGCGGAAAGCTCAAAGCCTTTCCCGTCCGGGGAGCCTCGCGAAAATGGCACTACGACCCCCTGTGGACGGCTCCCCTGGAAGAACGCCTCTCCGGACAACGCCACACCACGCGTTGAAGCCCATCGGGTTTTCCGGAACCTGTTTGGAATCTCTTTTCAGGAAAATCCCCCGGCTCGTTTCAGAAAAAGGCTTGGCCGCGCTTTGTCGTGGTGTGGTCAAATGGCGCGCGCTGCAAGGTTCAAGCCCGCTGTGATGGACCGAAGCGATCCCATTTCTCGGATTGCATTCCACTCGCTCCATGGATCTCAGGTTGTCTTTCCTCGGTATGGGCGTAAAGCCACCCTGCAGCTCATGGGGCATCCTGATCGATGAAGGGGCGAACCGGACGATTTCGAATCCGTGGCTCCTTTTTTCCCTCCTTCTTCTTCGCGACGAAGCTCTTCCCGCTCAATTTCCCCGGCAACGGACCGCGGGACGCACTGGATCCGAAGTCCTCGAAGGACCGGCCAACCACCCCGGTCAAGACACCGGCCGGTCCCGTATCCCGGACTCCGAGGTCTGGACCCTCGCCTTCTCGCGATAGACCTTCGGGCTCAGGCCCACCACCTGCTTGAACTGCCGGGAAAACGCCGGTTGATCCGAGTAACCGCAATCAATTCCGATGGCGGCGATCGCTTCACCGCTTCCGGCGAGCATCTGACAAGCCGCATCGATGCGCGTCTTCACGAGATATTGCCCGGCGGACAACTGGAACAACTGCCGGATGCGCTGGTCGAACTGATAGAGCGAAAGCCCCGACATCTCCGCCAGCTTGGGCAGCCGGAGCGGCTCGGCATAGTTGCTGTGGATGAAATCCAGCACCTTTGCCAGCGCCCGGTATTCCTTCCCCTGGCTCGGCGGGGTATGGAGATCGCGCGAGATCCCGCAGATCCCCACGATGTCACCTGACGCCGTTCTGACGGCCTCCTTGTTCGTAAGGCACCATGTCGGCCTTCCCGACACCGCGAGGTGGAGTTCGAGATGATCCCTGATTCCGGGCCCACCCGCCAGCACCTTGCGGTCCTGAAGCAGAAACGCGTGCCCGAGCTCGCCGGGGAAAACTTCCCCCGCCGTCCGGCCGATAAGCTCCGTTTTGTCCTTGAAGCCGCAACGCTCGACCAGAGTCTGGTTCACCGACACATATCTCCCTCCGGCATCCTTCACGAAAAACACCATGTCCGGAATCGTATCGAAGAGCGATTCCCCAACCACAGGGCCGACGCTGCGGAGAAACCGGCGCCGGTATTCGGATAGATCAGCCACGCGCCGAACATGCCCGCGGACCGGCCGTCTGTCGAAGCGGAATCATGTCACGATTGCCTGAAAGAGGGGTCAACGCTTCGCGATCCCACAAGACCCGGTTTGCTATGCTTCGGGCGGAGTGAAAAAAGCGGACAACATACGGGTCATCGATTCCCACACCGGAGGCGAGCCCACGCGCATCGTCATCGACGGCATGCCCGATTTGGGCGGCGGCCCCCTTTCCGAACAATCCGAAAACTTTCTC
>CAZVSA010000238.1:460-4454 GCA_964629955.1 uncultured Luteolibacter sp. | reverse complement strand
CATGACTGGCTCCGGCGCGCCGTGGCGAACGAACCCCGGGGGCATGATGCGATGGTCGGAGGATTGCTGGTGGAACCCCATGCGCAGGATTGCGTCTGCGGGGTGATTTTCTTCAACAACGTCGGCACGCTCAACATGTGCATCCACGGCACGATCGGGCTCGCGGCCACCCTCCTGCACATGGGCCGCATCGGCCCGGGCATCCACCGCATCGACACACCCGTCGGCGTGGTTTCCATCCGCGTCGCCGGAGACCACCGGGTGACGGTCACGAACGTGCCCAGCCACCGCAGGGAAGCCGGAGTCACCATCGACGTTCCCGGCTGGGGCCCCGTCACCGGCGACATCGCCTGGGGCGGAAACTGGTTTTTCCTCATCGATGGCCAGGGCCCTGAAATCCTTCCCGAAAACCTCGAGGAACTGACGCGCTTCACATGGGCCGTCCGGCGGCAACTCGAGGCATCCGGCATCACGGGCGACAATGGAATGCCGATCGACCACATCGAAACCTTCGGACCTCCCGCAGACCCGGCGGTGGCCGATTCCCGGAATTTCGTCCTCTGCCCCGGCAAAGCCTATGACCGGTCTCCATGCGGCACCGGCACCAGCGCCAAGCTCGCCTGCCTCCACGCCGAAGGAAAACTCCTTCCCGGCGATGTCTGGCGCCAGGCCGGCATCTTGAACTCCATCTTCGAAGGAACCATCTCCGCAAACCCCGATGGAACGATCACCCCCTCCATCACCGGCTCCGCGTGGGTGACCGGTGAAAGCATCTACCATCTGTATCCCGGGGACCCCTTTCTTCACGGCATCCCTTCTCTCTGACCATCAATCCGAACATCAAAATATCATGAGCATCCAATGGAAGGGCGTCATGCCCGCCACACTCACCCAGTTCAACGCCGACGGAACCATCGACCACGCCATGCTCGCCGAACACGGCCGCTGGCTGATCGAAAACGGCTGCACCGCCATCGTCGCGCACGGCTCGCTGGGCGAGGGTGCCACCCTTTCCTTCGAGGAAAAAATCGCGCTCCAGAAAACCTACACCTCCGCCGTCACCGATGCGCCGATCATCGCCGGCATCGCCGCCGCATCCACCAGGGAAGCCGTCGATCTGGCGAAAGCCGCGAAAGACAACGGCTGCCGCGGACTGATGGTCCTGCCCGCCTACCTCTACGCGTCCGACTGGCGTGAAATGAAAGCGCACATGAGCGCCGTCATCTCCGCCACGGACCTGCCGTGCATCATTTACAACAACCCGGTCGCCTACCGCACCGACTTCACCCCGGCCCAGATCAAGGAACTCGCGGACGAACATCCGAACGCGGAATCCGTCAAGGAATCGTCCACCGACGCGCGCCGCATCGCCGGCATCCGCGAACTCTGCGGTGACCGTCTCGTCCTCGGCGTCGGCGTCGATGACTGTGCGCTCGAAGGTGCCGCGATGGGCGCGAAATTCTGGATCACCGGCGTCGGCGGCGCATTCCCACGCCACAACGTAAAACTGTGGGATCTCGCCACCAGCGGCAAAATCGAGGAAGCCATGCCCATCTACACCTGGATGCTTCCAATGCTCCGCATGGATACCGTCGTGAAGTTCGTCCAGCTCATCAAGCTCCAGCAAAACCTCGCCACCGGCGGAAAATTCGGCAACAACCTCGTCCGCGCCCCGAGACTGGAACTCGTGGGAAGCGAACTCGAAGAGGCCGCCGCCGTCATCCGCAAAGCTCTCGAAACCTCACCGACCGTCTGATTCCCATGCACCTTTCCGGCAAGTCATTCATCGGAGCGCGTCGCGGAGAATCCGGCGGCCCGTCCTTCCGTGCCACCGATCCCGCGGAGGACGAACTACTGGAAACCCAGTATTTCACCGCCTCACCGGAAGAGAGCGATCTCGCGGTCCGCCTCGCGGACGCCGCAGCTCCGGTCTATGCCCGGATTTCCGGAAAGGCCAGGGCCGCTTTCCTGAGAACCATCGCCGATGAAATCGAAGCGATCGCCGATGAAATCGCCGCCCTCGGACCCAGGGAAACCGGTCTTCCCGAAGCCCGCCTCCGTGGTGAAACCGGCCGGACGACCGGCCAGCTCCGGATGTTCGCCTCGTTGGTCGAGGAAGGCTCATGGGCCGATGCCAGGATCGATCGCGCCCAGCCGGACCGGCAGCCGCTGCCGAAGCCCGACATCCGTTCCATGCTGCGTCCTCTCGGCCCGGTGGTCGTATTCGGAGCGGGCAATTTCCCTCTCGCGTTCTCCGTGGCGGGCGGAGACACCGCATCCGCCCTCGCATCGGGCTGCCCGGTGATCGTGAAAGCCCATCCATCCCATCCCGGCCTCTCCGAGATGGTCGGAAACGCCATCAGGACAGCGGTTGAAAAATCATCCCTTCCCGAAGGCGTCTTCTCGCTGCTCTTCGACGATGGCCATGAAGCCGGCCAGCTTCTGGCGAAGCATCCGCTCGTCAAAGCCATCGCCTTCACCGGATCGCGTGCCGGAGGGATGGCGCTCATGAACATCGCGAACGCCCGTCCCGAACCCATTCCGGTCCATGCGGAAATGAGTTCGATCAACCCCGTCGTCCTGCTTCCGGATGCACTGGAACAACGCGGCGCGGCGCTTGCCGAAGGTCTCTTCACATCGCTGACAATGGGCTCCGGACAATTCTGCACGAATCCCGGTCTCGTGTTCGTCGCAGGAGAAAATTCGGAGGCTTTCTTCGACAAACTCAAAAACCTCATTTCGTCCTCAGCGCCCGCCGTCATGCTCAATGCTGGCATCGCCGAAGCCTATCGCAAGGGAACCGCGTCGGTCGACGGGATCTCCGGCATTGATCTCCTCGCCCGCTGCCCTTCCTCGGGAGGACGGATGCAGGCCGCTCCGGTCGTCTATAAAACCAGCGTTTCCGGCTTTCTCTCCGACAAACGGCTGCACGCGGAAATTTTCGGCCCCGCCACCCTGATCGTCACCGGATCGATCGATGAGATCACCGCGGCCATCCCCCATCTCGAAGGCCAGCTCACCGCCACCATCCATGCTTCGGAAAAGGAGCTTTCGCAAAATCCCCGGCTCATCCACGCCATGGAAAACCGGGCGGGGCGAGTTCTCTTCAATGGCTTCCCGACCGGCGTCGAAGTCTGCCCGGCCATCGTCCACGGCGGTCCTTTTCCCGCCACCTCGGATGGCCGCGGCAGTTCGGTGGGCACGATGGCGATCTCCCGCTTCTGCCGCCCCGTCGCATGGCAATCGTTTCCGGACGATGTCCTGCCCGAAGAACTCCGCGATGGAAATCCGCTCGATCTTTTCCGCACCGTGGACGGTGTCCTTTCCCGGCACTGACTTTCCCGCCCAAACGGAATAACCTCCGTTCATGACCTTGTCCTGCCTCGATCTTTTCACCGTCGGCATCGGTCCTTCCTCGTCCCACACGGTCGGTCCGATGAAGGCGGCCCGTCGTTTCGTGTCACGGCTGGCCGGGGAAAACATCCATCCCAATGTGGTGAAGCTGCGCTGCGATCTCTACGGCTCGCTCGCGGCGACCGGCAAGGGACATGGCACCGATGCCGCGATCATCCTCGGATTCCTCGGCGAGCAGCCGGACACCGTGGATATCGATGCCATTCCCGCCATGCTCTCCCCGGTCCGGTCGGGCACGCTGGCCATGCCATGGGGAGCTTCCATCCCCTTCGACGAAAAACTCGATCTGAATTTCAAGCGCCTCAAGCCTCTGCCCCTTCATCCCAACGGCATGCATTTCACCGCGCTCGATGCCGGAGGAAACCCGCTTCTCGATGAAGTCTGCTACTCCCTCGGTGGCGGCTTCATCGCCACCGAAGAGGAGATGAAGCCCCCCCCGCCTTCCGGCGTGCAAGTCCCCCACCCTTACCGCAATGCCGCGGAACTGATGGAGCACAGCTCCTCGACCGGACTTCCGCTTTCCGATCTGCTCCTGGCCAATGAAGCCTCGTTCCGCCCCGAATCCGAAACGAGACACCGC
>CAZVSA010000238.1:0-450 GCA_964629955.1 uncultured Luteolibacter sp. | reverse complement strand
AGGAGTACTTCCGGGAGGATTGAAAGTGGGGCGGCGCGCGAAATCGATCCATGACGGACTGCTTTCAAGCCCGGAAGCTTCATTGGCGGATCCGTTGACGATTCTCGATTGGGTGAACCTTTACGCCCTCGCCGTGAACGAGGAAAACGCCGCCGGCGGGCGCGTGGTCACCGCCCCGACAAACGGTGCCGCCGGCATCATCCCGGCGGTCCTCCACTATGCCGTCCGTTTCCGCCGTCCGGCCCGCGCGGATGGCGTGCATCGCTTTCTCCTCACCGCGGCCGGAATCGGGCTGCTCTACAAACGCAACGCCTCCATTTCCGGCGCGGAAGCCGGTTGTCAGGGAGAAGTCGGAGTCGCATGTTCCATGGCCGCCGCGGGCCTTGTCGAATTCCTCGGAGGAACTCCAAAACAAGTCGAGAACGCCGCGGAGATCGGCATGGAACACAA
>CAZVSA010000237.1:0-6692 GCA_964629955.1 uncultured Luteolibacter sp. | reverse complement strand
TCGGCTTCGAGTTCATGCACATCCACAACACGACCGTCCGCCACTGGCTGCGCGAACGGATCGAGCAGCATGCGGTCCGCGTGGAAGAGGATCAGTCGGACCGGAAGGTGAAGTCGCTCCGCTGGGTGCTGGAAGCGGAGATTTTCGAGAATTTTCTCGGCAAGAAATTCCTCGGGGAAAAGCGGTTTTCCATGGAAGGCGGCGAGGGCGCGATGGTCGTGCTGAACGCGATTCTGGAAAACTGCCCCGCCCGGGGAGTGCTGGAGATCGAAATGGGGATGGCCCACCGCGGCCGCCTCAACGTGCTGGCGAATTTCGTCCGCAAGTCGCTGACCACGATCCTTTACGAGTTCACGCCGAACTATGAGCCCGATCTCGTCGCCGGGGACGGGGACGTGAAATACCACCTCGGCTACGAAAGCATCCGCGAAATGGAAGGGGGCAACGTCCGCGTCAGCCTCGCGGCCAATCCGAGCCATCTGGAAGCCGTCAACGCGGTGGTGGAGGGCAAGGCCCGGGCCCGCCAGCGCGTGCTCGGCGACGACGGCTCCGCGACGGACCGCAAGCAGGTCCTGCCGATTCTCATCCATGGCGACGCGGCCTTCGCCGGCCAGGGGTCGGTGGCGGAGGTGCTCAATCTCTCCCAGCTTCCCGGCTACCGCACCGGAGGCACGATCCATCTCATCATCAACAACCAGATCGGATTCACCACCGTTCCGGCGGACGCCCGTTCCTCCGCGTATGCCACGGACGTGGCGAAGATGATCGAGGCGCCGGTTTTCCATGTGAACGGCGAGGAACCCACGGAACTTTACTGGGCCGCGCAGTTCGCCCTCGAATTCCGGCAGAAATTCGGCCGCGACATCGTCATCGACATGTATTGCTACCGCCGCCAGGGCCACAACGAGGCCGATCAGGCGGCGTTCACCCAGCCGACGATTTCCAAAAAAATCGCCGCCCGCGAGACCTTCGGCAAGGCATACAAGAAGCAGCTCGTTGCCGAAGGAGTTCTCACCGCGGAGGAGGCGGATGCCCTGGAGCAGGCGATCTGGGACAAGCTGGAGGCCGGCTACCAGCGCATGGTCGAGCTGAGCGAGGCGGGAGACCGCACCGTGTTCAGCGGATCCACCGCGATCATCCAGCCCGAGTATTCGCATTCCCCCGTCGCCACCGGTATTGGGCGCGGGATGCTGCATCACATCGGAAAAACCCTCACCACCATTCCGGAAGGTTTCCATCTGAACCCGACGCTGGAGAAACGCTTCATCCCGCGCCGCGTGGAGGCATTGGCCAACGGCGGTCCCATCGACTGGGCGTTCGCGGAATCCCTCGCCTTCGGCTCCCTCCTCTTGGAAGGCACGCCCGTCCGCCTTTCCGGGCAGGACTGCCGCCGCGGAACGTTTTCCCAGCGCCACTCCGTTTTCTACGATTACGAAACCCGCGATCGGCACATCCCGCTGGCCAATCTCGGCGAAGGCCAGGCGAAGTTCTGCGTTTACAACTCCTTCCTCTCCGAGTTCGCCGTGCTCGGCTTCGATTACGGCTACTCGCTCAGCTATCCCAGCATGCTGCTGATGTGGGAGGCCCAGTTCGGCGATTTCTCCAATGGGGCGCAGGTCATCATCGACCAGTTCATCGCTTCCGCGGAATCGAAATGGCAGACGCCGAGCGATCTCGTGATGCTCCTGCCGCACGGCTACGAGGGCATGGGGCCGGAGCATTCCAGCGCCCGGCTCGAACGCTTCCTCCAGCTATGCGCCGGGGACAACCTCATCGTCGGAAACTTCACCACGCCCGCGCAATACTTCCATGCGCTGCGCCGCCAGAAACACAGGGATTTCCGCAAGCCGCTCATCCTCATGACGCCGAAGAGCCTGCTCAGCCGGCCGGAAGCGGTTTCGCAGGAAGCGGATTTTCTGGAGGGGAGCTGCTTCCAGGAGGTGCTGCCCGATCCGAAGACCTTTGAAGCCCCGGAATCGGTGGAACGCGTCGTCTTCTGCACCGGCAAGGTATATTACGATCTTGTCGCCCACCGGCAGGAGAAGGGGATCGGGAACACGTCGATCATCCGGATCGAGCAGCTCTACCCGTTCCATGGCGACATGATCTCCGCCCTTCTGGCCCTTTACCCGAACGCCTCGCAATTCGTGTGGTGCCAGGAAGAACCGCTCAACATGGGCGCATGGTCCTACATTTTCCCGCGCCTGGAGAAGGTCGTCGGGCAAAAAGTCCGCTACGCGGGCCGCCGCACCGCATCCAGCCCGGCCGCCGGATCGAAAGCCATGCACTACCGGGAGCAGAAAGCGTTGCTCGCCGCCGCTTTTGAAGTTTGACCCCTTTTCCCACCTCCCCAAGACCAATCATGTCCCTCGATGTCAAAGTTCCCGCCTTTGGAGAATCCATCACCTCCGCCAACGTCGCCCGCTGGCACAAAAGCAACGGCGACTCCGTTCGCAAGGGCGAATCTCTCGTGACGTTTGAAACCGACAAGGTTTCCAGCGATCTGGAAGCGGCGGCGGACGGGACGGTCGAGATTCTTGTCGGGGAAGGGGAGGAAGTCGCCATCGGCACCGTCATCGCCAGAATTTCCGGTGGAGCCGCCACACCCGTGGAAGCGCCCGCCGTGGAGGAAAAAGCTCCGCCCGCCCAAACCGCACCCGTGGAAACACCCACGCCTGCGGCCCCTCCCGCAAAAGGGGAACTGGTCGCGATCAAGGTTCCTGCATTCGGGGAATCGATCACTTCCGCGAACGTCGCCGCCTGGCGCAAAAAGGACGGCGACCACGTGGAGCAAGGCGAGGTGCTCGTTACCCTGGAATCCGACAAAGTGGCCAACGAACTGGAGGCAACCGCTTCCGGAGTCCTGAAAATTCTCACCGCCGAAGGAGAGGAAGTCCCCATCGGAACCGTCATTGCCTCCATCGATCCCTCCGGAACCGGAAGCAAGGCCGCCCCGTCGCCCGCCGCCGCCGCTCCCGCGTCCGCTCCGGTGGAAAAACAGCAACCCGCCGCCACCGCCACCGCCGCTCCCCAGCGGATCAAGCCGGATCTCACCGTGCTTGCCGCTCCGGCGGAAAAGGAAACCAAACCCGCGGAGGAATCCGATGGCCGGACCACGCGCCGCAAGATGTCCATGCTGCGCCGCAAGATCGCCCAGCATCTCGTCAACGCCCAGCAGACCGCGGCGATTCTCACCACGTTCAACGAGGTGGACATGACCGCCGTCATGGATCTCCGCAAGCAGGTGCAGGAGGACTTCCTGAAAAAGCACGGAGTGAAGCTCGGCTTCATGTCGTTTTTCATCAAAGCGGTCGTCCAGGCGCTCAAGGATGTGCCTTCGATCAACGGCCGGATCGATGGCAACGATGTCATCCAGAACCATTTCCACGACATCGGTGTGGCGATCGGCACGGAGAAGGGATTGATCGTCCCCGTGCTGCGCGATGCCGACCGGAAATCATTCGCGCAAATCGAGCAGGAAATCATCGACTACGCGGGCAAGGCCCGTGAGGGCAAGATCACGATCGATGATCTCCAGGGCGGGGTTTTCACGATCTCCAATGGCGGCGTCTACGGATCTCTTCTCAGCACGCCCATTCTCAATCCCCCGCAAAGCGGCATTCTCGGGATGCATACCATCCAGCAGCGCCCGGTCGCCCTGAACGGCCAGGTTGTCATCCGCCCGATGATGTATCTGGCGCTCAGTTACGATCACCGCCTCGTCGACGGCAAGGAAGCGGTGACCTTCCTCATCCGGATCAAGGACTGTCTGGAATCGCCCACGCGGCTGCTCCTGGAAATGTGAAGTCGGGCCGTGGCGGCGATCATTGGTCGCCACCTCTCGCGCTCCGGCGGCTGGTAAGGCCAAACCACTCCGCATCCGGAAAGCTCCCCGCCATGTCCGCCAGGTTTCCGGCGATGGCGCCGGAAACAACACGCGATGGCGTGTGTGGTCCCCATTGGCTTCGGGGAGCGTCGGCGGGAAGCCGGGTTCAGTCTTTCTTCGAGCCGCGGGCGACTTTCTTCGCCGTTTCCTCCGGGCTTTCGTGCTTTGCGAGGACTTCCACTTTCACGGGAACCACGCCGCGTTTCACGAAGCCGAGGCGCTCCGCGCAACCGATGGTGACATCAATGACCCGCCCTTTGATGTAGGGCCCGCGGTCGTTGATGACGACGATTTCGGATTTGTTGTTCGCAAGGTTCGTCACGCGCACCTTCGTGCCCATGGGGAGGGTCTTGTGGGCGGCGGTGGAAGCTTTTTCGTCGAGGCGCTGGCCGCTGGCGGTCTTGGTGCCGCGGTTGGTGCGGATGGAATACCAGGAGGCTTTTCCGTGCTCGATGGCCTTCACCCGGTAGGGAGAGAGGGATGCGTCGGCGGTTTGGGTCGTGCTTTCCCGGGTATCGTTTTTCGAGTTCGCGCTGCTTTGTGTCGCGCAGCTTGGCAGTAGGATGACGCCGGCGATTGCCAGGGCCACGGATTTGTATTTCCGGGTCATGTGGATCGTTTGGTTTCGATTCCCGCGGGGTCGCGGGCGCGCCGCCATAAGGGGGATTTTGGAAAGGTGCAAGCGAAAAAGTGCTTTTTTATCTCATGGTGTGATCGGAAAAAGGGAGAGGAAGAGTCTGAAAGTCGAAGGTCTTAAAGTCTGAAAGTCCCCCATTACCAAACCGCTCCCGATTCCAAACTCTTCCGACCTTAAGACTTTAAGACCTTCGACTTTCAGACTCTTATTCCCTTCGACGTTCGACCTTCGATGCTCAACGATTCTCCCGTGAACAAAACCGACTGTCCTGAAACGCCTCAACCGGGTGCGGATCAATTGATCAGCGAGGAGGAGATGCGCGAGCAGGAGATCTTTGAATTGGAGACTACGGAGCATTCCTTTCTCTCCGGTCCCCGCACGCGCATGCGCGATCTGGCTACCGTGGTCCGCGTGAGCCGTGATTTCCTGACGGCCTTCCGGGTGCTGCATTTCGCGGGGCCCTGCGTGACGTTGTTCGGCTCCGCCCGCACCCAGCCGGGCACGAGGTATTATGAAATGGCCCGCAGGATGGGCGAGGCCTGCGCGAAGCTGGGCTTCACCGTGATGACCGGCGGAGGGCCGGGAATCATGCAGGCGGCGAATCAGGGAGCTTTCGAGGTTGGCGGCCGGTCGCTGGGCGTGAACATCGAGCTGCCCTTCGAGCAGAATCTCAATCCGTATGTGCACAAGTCGGTGACGATGCGGTACTTTTTCACGAGGAAAATGGTGCTGGTGAAATACTCCTATGCGTTCGTGGTGCTGCCCGGCGGAGCGGGGACGCTGGATGAGATGTTTGAAACCATGACCCTGATCCAGACGGGCAAGCTGAAGAATTTCCCGATCATCCTCATGGGCAGGGAGTATTGGCAGCCGCTGATGGACTTCGTGCACAAGATGGCGGAGGAGGGCATGATCAGTCCCGGAGATCCGGATCTGATCTTTTTCACGGATGATATCAACGAGGCGGTGGCCCATCTGGAGCGCCACGCGGTGAGGCAGTTCGGCCTGCGCAGGAAAGCGATGCCGAAAACGATTCCCTTCCTGGGGGAACGATCGATCGGGCCGAACGCGGCGCAATCCGATCAGGCGTGACGCGTGGTGAAGAAAATTTCCATGCGGTGGTGGAGGTCGTCGTAGAAGCGTTTTTTGATTTCCTCCAAAGCGGCCCGCTTGGCGCTCTCCGCGACGCCGATGGCCTGCTCCTCCAGTTTCATTTTCTCCGCGAAGGACTTTTCCATCTCGATGAGGGAGTCCAGGAACTCCCGCGCGGCGCGGGTGTGCTCCACCCCGTCCACCAGGGCGTGTTCGAGGCGTTGGTTGCGGGTGACGGCGATCAGGTTTCCGCTGGAAAGCTGCTTCATGTAGCGGCTCCGGCTCTGGCGGTAGGCATGATGTTCGGAGTCGAAGGTGATTTCATCGCGATCCACCAGGGTGTCGTAGGGTCCGGGCTTGGTGAAAAATTTCACGATCAGCGGAATGGTGTCCACGAGCATGAACAGGAGGGTGAGGACGAGGTAGGTGTAGAGCGCGAAGCGGCCTCCTTCGTCTCCGGCTCTGAAAAGTCCATGGAGCGCGAGCGTCTGCGTGAGGATGTCGCGGCGGGGTTCGGCGCGCAGGGCGTCGAGGCGTTCGGTTTCCTCGTTGGAGACCGCGGCGAGTTCTTCCTGGGTGCGGCGCAGCTCCGCGAGCCGGGTGTCGATCTGGTCCCGGATGGTATCGCGCAGGGAGTTTTGCTGGGTGACGAATTGGTCGGCCTGGTCCTGCTCAACTTTCTGCCGGAGGCCCGCCACGCGCTCGGCCTCGGCGCGGTTCGCCTGCTCGATCTCGGCCAGTTTCGCCTCGAAGCCGGCGATGACGGAGGTTTCCGCCTGCCTTGTCTGGGATTGGAGGACGGATTTCTCGGCGGTGAGGTGTTCCAGAAGGGCACCGAGCCGCTTGGATTCCTCGCGGCGCGGTTCCAGTTGATCGGAACGGATCGAGCGGGCGCGGGGTCCCTCGCCGACGAGGCCCGAGCGTTGGCCGTTGAGTTCGCGCTCGAATTCCGCCTGCCAGAACCCGAGCTCGGTCTGGAGTTTCGCATACTGTGGCGCCAGCTCGTCCGTTTGCTGGTCGATGAGGGCCAGCCGGGCGCGGAAGGGCGCGGTGGCTTCCCCGATGGCGGTCTTCAGC
>CAZVSA010000236.1:0-6747 GCA_964629955.1 uncultured Luteolibacter sp. | reverse complement strand
CAATGCGGCGGCGGGACGCCACCGCCACGGCCTGCGACGAGACGTCGCAGCCACGTATTTCAAGGATGCGATCAAGCCGGGCTCACTCCAATGGCTTTCACGTTCCGGTCTTCACCGGTGATTTGAAATTTCATCGGCAGGAATTTTTCGATCACCGAAATGTTGGTCGGAACGTGATCGCCGGGCGACATCGTGACGACCCTTCCGCCGCCGGCCAATGCCATGGGAAGGAGCAATTGATCCGCCAAGTGACGCCCGACGGCGGCTCCGGAGCCGATGAAATCAAGCATGGACTTCGCCGTGCGCTTGGCGATCCGCTCGGCGGTGACTCCCTGCTCGCCGAACCCGCTGGTGATTTCGCGCGTGCCGCCGAATCCGCATTCGGCCAGGCAACAGATTCCCGCCCCGGGGCCTGCTTCGCGCTCCTCGATTTCCGCATCGTCTGTGGGCAGCGCCTTCCGCACGGAATCGAGCATCCGTTGCGCGATGGAAAGCGGCAGGTGCCGGGTGATCACCCGGATGCGGGTTTCTTCAAGTTCGCCCCGCGTGGTGAGATCCAACGGAACGAATCCCATGGATGGATGGATCGTGCATTGGATCGCCCCGCCTCCCGATGGGGCGAAGCCGGTGCTTTCCAGCGAAATGGATGCATCGAGGCCGGCTCTTCTCATCACCGGGAGGAATACGCGCTCAAGGAAATCAAAGGGAGGAGCGAGCGGGTTGTGCGTGCCGCCTTCCAGCCGCAGCACGCTCGTTTCGCCCGCGAGCGACAAGGCCGACAGCAGGGTTTGGAACAGCAGGCTGGTGCTGCCCGCGGTGCCGATGGCGAAATGATACGTCCCCGCGCGGATTTTTCCGGCGCGGAAGACGAGTTCGGTGGAGCCGGTCTCCGCTCCGTCCGCCGTGCCATCGGAGATTTCGCAGGCGGCTTTCACGCAGGTGAGGTGCTGCCGCATCAACCCCGGGTGGCGGCGCTTGCCCCGGATGTTCGTCATGCGGAACGGTTGGCCGGTGATCATGGCGAGCGACAGCGCCGTGCGGAGCATCTGCCCGCCGCCGGAGGAGCCATCGAGTTGCAGGAGTTTCATGTCTTCGCGGAAAGATGTGTTTTTATAATCTAACAAATTCAATCGTCCGGCGCCGTTTCGTCCTTGATCACGAAGCGGGCTTGCAGTCTGGCGACGGTTTCGGCCAGTCCGGCGGCTTCCACGCTGCGGAGGACTTCGGGGAAATCCTTGTAGGCGTCCGGCGCTTCGTCGATGGGATACTTCCGGCAGTTGGTCAGGATGTCGGAGGTGTCGAAGTCCGAATCGACCGATTTCTGGTCGAGCGTCCGCGCCGCGTGTTTCCGCCCCATCCGTCGTCCGGCCCCGTGGTTGACGGACCATGCGGTGCGCTCGGCTCCGCCCTTCGCGACCATGACGACCGAGCCGTCGCGCGGATTTCCCGGAAGCAGGATCGGGTGGCCCGTGTCCTGGAAGGGCGTGCCCGCCAGCGAGAAGTGGCCGCCGGGGATCGCGCGGGTGGCTCCCTTCCGGTGCACCCAGGTTTTCCTGCCATCGAAGACTTCTTCCCGGGCGATGTTGTGGGAGATGAAATAGACGAGGCCGCCTTGCGCGCCGGGCATGATTTCCTGAAATGCTTCCAGCACGAGGGCGTTGATGAGGAGGTGGTTCACGGTCGCGAAGTTCGCGCCGAGGGCCATGTCGTCGAGGTAGGCGTCCGCCTCGGGGGTTCCGAGCGGGGCGTACACGAGCTGCTTGTCCCCGGATGGGAAGGGTGTGCTCCATTGGCGGAACTTGCTTTCCAGATCCTTGAACTGGCCCTGGGCGAGCAGGTTTCCGAAGCCGCGCGATCCGCAGTGGCTGAGAAAGGAGACATGGCCGTCCCGCAGGCCGAAGGTGTCCGCCGCGGCGCGCATGGAGGGGCGGTCGGCGATGCGGGTGATCTCGCACTCGCCGAAGTGGTTGCCGCCGCCGTAGGAACCGAGCTGGCCGATCTTGTCGCCGAAGTTTTTCACCCGTTTGCTTTCCAGGATGAAATCCAGTCTGCTACGGAGCGTGTCGTAAGTGCTGTCGTGGCCCTTGTGGGTGGAGTCCTCGCAACGGGAGGCCCATTCCGGAGGGATTCCGAGCGCTTCGCAGACACGTGCGGTGGCTCCTTCGGTCACGGCGAGCGTACCAAGTTCGCGGCCCACGGGACGGGCCTTTTTCACCGAACGCTGGCCGCGTCCGGCTCCGGTGGGGGTGCGCTCGATGATCGCATTGATCAGCGCGCGGCGGGTGGTTTTGTCCGCGATGGCGTCCTCGGGAATGTTGAGCTGGAGGAGTGACATCGAGCATTTGATGTCCACGCCGACGGGGCCGGGATAGATATGCGTGGGCGATACCATGACGCAGCCGACGGGAGCACCGTAGCCGGCGTGGGCGTCGGGGTTGAGGATCACGTCGGTGACGCCGGGAGCCATGCGGGAGTTGATGGCTTGTTTCAGGCAGGTTTCGTCGAAGTGATCGCGGATCGCGTCGGTGCCGATGACGGTGATGGGTTTCCCGGAATCGTCGGGAAGGGGAATGAAGCCGAGGGCTTCGTCGGTTTTGTGGATGGTCATGGGATGGATGGTTCAGGATTGCAGGATGAGGAGTGGCGACAAGGGGTTGGTGAAACAAATTCCCGCTCTACCAACTGAGCTACCGGGTCGCTTGTGGCGGCCAGGGCCGGAATTGAACCGGCGACATGGATACAATGATGTAGTTTCACCGGCATTCGCCGGGTAGGGTAGAAGCTGACAAGGATTTTCGGGACGTTTCGCCGGCCTTTCGGCCCGGGCGGGAATCGAACCCGCTGGTTGCCAATGTAGTCCCGAGGGCATTCAGCGTGAAAAGGGGGATCCGCGACAAAGGGGGGGGAAGAAACGGCTCTGCCTGACTGAGCTACCGTGCTGTTGCACGAGCTGGATTCGAACCAGCGACAAGTGTAGTCTTCCCGGCATTCGCGGAAAATTGGTGTGAGGATGGATGATGAGGTGGAGGCCCGGCAGGCCGGGGCGGCGGCAAGGAATGGTGATGACGTGTTAGTGCCAGGGTAATGGAGTTGTAGTCGTCACCGGCATCCGCCGCACCGGCGGATTCAGGCGATGTTCAATCGTTGTTTGAGGGGTTGTCGTTCGATTTCCCGGATCCAGTGGCCGGCGTCGTCGTTCCCCGCGGCAAAGTCCGCGATGAGATCGAAGACGGCGTCGCTGAATCCGCCGATGTTGAGGACGTCCCGGCGGTCCGGGGCCTGGGTGGTGGTGTTCGGAGTGAGGTCGATGCAAACGAGCCGCGCGGCAGGATTGCGCGAGCGGAGCTTTTCCCACTCCACCATCATCCGGGTTCCACGGTTTGCCTGCGGGTCTGCCCAGGATTCGTTGTCGGAAACGAAGACCACCAGGCCGGGCACCGCTTTTTCCTTGTTGAGGAGTTTCAGCGGTGCGGAGCAGTTGGTGCCGCCGGGCGGAAGGCTGGAAAGCTTCACGGCGTTGGTCATCACGCTGTCCCGGGGATTGAGTTCCAGTTCGACCACGTCTTCCTTGAAGGGGATGACACGGGCGTCCCGGTTCTTCCGGAGGAAGGCGGCGGACACCAGGGCGGCCACGTCCACGCAGCGCACCGCAGAGGACGATCCCTTGCGGTATCCCGTCACCGAAGAGTGCATGGAGCCGGAGACATCCGGGCAGATCACCACCGGGACCGGGATTTCCGGAACGTGGGAGATGGAGATTTCCATGGCTTCCTGCAGCGCGTCCTTGATGACGGCGGGCATTGCCCGGTCCACGTTCAGGAAAGCGGCCAGAAGCTGGTAGGGAAACACCCGGGCGCGGCGAATCTGATCGGGGTCCGAAAGCCTCGCGGCGAGCTTGTCCGCCATGCCGCCGAACCGGAACACTCCGTGACGGAGGAACGTGTTGAGGTTCATGCGCGTGGTCTGCCACGAGGCGGAACCGGCGATGACGGACCATTCGCGGGGAGTGAGGTCCAGCGCGGCGAGCATCTGGAAGGGAACTTCCGGCATTTCGTTTTCGTTGCGGGATTGCTTCCATGCCTCGTAGGCGCGCAGCGCGGGGGGCAGGGCGGCGGGGTCGTGTGGTTTCCCGATCAGCCATGCGTAGAACGCCTCGCGGGTGGAGTCGGCCGGGCGGGGGTGAACCATCTTGACGATGTCCGCCAGCGAGGGGTCGTTGCCGATGGCGGCGTTGAGGATCTGGCGTTCGGTCGCGCGTTCGAGCCATTGGCGGACGAGCCGCTTGGGCGCGGAGCCGAGGGACTTCCTGCCGGTGACGCCGGAGCGGAGGATCTGGACGAAGTTCCGGAGCATTTTCCCGTTGTCGATGACCTGCGGGAAAATCTCGATCAGCCGGTCCAGGTCGCGGGTGGCCAGCACGGCGCAGAGGAGGGCGGGCGTGTCCTTCATGTAGCCTTTCCGCCGTGCGTAGAGGGCGGTGCGGGCGAGGAAATCCACATCGACCCGGCGGGCGGCATCGAGCACGCGGTCAAGCTGGGTTTCCGCGTCGGCGTAGAAGGTCCGGTTGAGGCATCCCGTGGCTGCGAGGCGAGCGAGGGCTGCCTCGGCGGAGAGATCGTAGGCGGGAGCGCCCGCGTCGTTGCGGGTTGTCGTGGCGGGAGCCAGAGCCCCGCGGATCGATTGGAAGAGGTTTTTGTTCGCCATTTTCGTTCGTCCGTTGGTTGTGCCGGACGAGAGATGAAATGGCATGGAGCGTGCCAGCGAGTGGATTAGGGGGTGTTTGTTATGATGTAATTAATTGATATTCAGTGTAAAATAAATTATTGAAATTTTGTTTCAGGGGTTTTTGGAAGAGTTTGAAATCTGAATAAATTCTCCATTTTTATCGTGATTTATCCAAATAGATTGTATTGGTTGGATGACATGAAGCGTGTGGTGATCGGCTTGTTGGGAACGAAGTTGGACATGGGGTTTCAGCCGGACCGCTGGGAGGGCTGGAGGCCCAGTGTGTCGTTGTTTCAGCACGAGGAGCTGTTGTTCGATCGGTTTGAACTGTTGGCGGAGCCCCAGTTTTCAAAGCTCCAGAAGCGGGTGGCGGAGGATGTCCTGCTGGTTTCTCCGGAGACGGAAGTGAGGCGGCATGCCGTGGATTTTGGAAAAGATCCCTGGGATCTCGCCGCCGTTTACGGGGCGCTGCATGATTGGGCGCGGAACTACGAATTCAATCCGGACGAGGAGGAATACTGGGTTCACATCACGACCGGCACGCATATCGCGCAGATCTCGCTATTCCTGCTGGTGGAGGCGGGGTATGTCCCGGCGAAGCTGATCCAGACCTCGCCAAGGGCGCGGGAAAGGAAACCCAATCCGCAAGGGCGCTATGTGGTGATCGATCTGGATCTGTCGAAGTACGATGCTCTTAGTACCCGATTCGCCCGCGATGCGGTGGAGACCACGGATTTCCTGAAGAGCGGGATCGCGACGCGGAACGGGGAGTTCAACCGGCTGATCGAACGCATCGAGCAGGTGGCGCTCCGGTCGCAGGCTCCGATGCTTCTCACGGGGCCGACCGGAGCGGGGAAATCCCACCTGGCCCGGCGGATCTACGAGCTGAGGAGGCAGCGGGGCGGCCTGCGCGGGGGTTTTGTGGAAATGAATTGTGCGACCCTGCGCGGGGACACGGCGGCGTCCGCTCTTTTCGGTCACGTCCGCGGATCGTTCACGGGGGCGCAGAAGGATCGCCCGGGGCTGTTGCGCGAGGCGGACGGAGGGTTGTTGTTCCTCGACGAGATCGGGGAGCTTGGCGCGGACGAGCAGGCGATGTTGCTGCGGGCGCTGGAGGACAAAACCTTTCTGCCTGTGGGCTCGGACAAGCCGGTGAGCAGCGATTTCCAGTTGATCGCGGGCACGAACAGGGATCTGCGGGAGGCGGTTGTGGCGGGCATTTTCCGCGAGGATCTGCTGGCGCGCATCCATCTCTGGACGTTCGCGCTGCCGGCGCTCCGCCAGCGGAGGGAGGACATCGCGCCGAATCTCGATTTCGAGCTGGATCGCTACGGCAGGGCTCATGGGAAGAAGGCGAGTTTCAACAAGGAGGCACGACAGGCGTTTTTGAAATTCGCCGAAGCGGCCGATACCAGATGGAGCGGGAATTTCCGCGATCTCAATGCGGCGGTGACACGCATGGCCACCCTGGCGCCGAGGGGCCGCATCCGGGTGGAGGAGGTGGAGGAGGAGATCGCCCGGTTGCGGGATAGCTGGGTGCGCCCGGGGAATGGGGAAGGCCGGGCGGAGGCGGCGGATCTCGATGGTTTGCTGGCGGAGGAGATCGACCCGTTCGACAAGGTCCAGCTGGCTCACGTGGTGGCGGTGTGCCGGAGATCGAAGAATCTATCGGAGGCGGGGCGTGAGCTGTTTTCCGTGTCGAGGAGGAAACGCTCGGTTACCAACGACGCGGATCGGTTGAAGAAGTATCTGGCGAAGTTCGGTCTCGATTTTGCCAGGTGCGGGTGATGTGTTCCGTCATCGCCGCGGAATTCCAATGGCAGGGAAGGTCGGGTCCGTCCCGTTGGAGAGCTGTTGTTGCTGATAGGTTGTTGGGATGTGCTGTTTGCTCATGATAGGCGGCGGGCAGAATGCCAAAAGTGTTCCGGGAATCGTGGAGGTAATGCCGGAGGCGGATTTTGCGGTAGGGACGGACCGCCGGGCCGTCCCACTTGTTCCCGATTGGCATGGCATCCATCCCGG
>CAZVSA010000235.1:0-6767 GCA_964629955.1 uncultured Luteolibacter sp. | reverse complement strand
GATTCGGGGAGCACACGCGCCCCCGCGTGTTCCGGAGTGCGCCCTCGCGCTCCGGCGGCGGGTATGGCCGGGCCGGACCGCATTCGGGAAACTTTCCGTCATGTCAGCCGGTTTCCGGCGGGGGCGCCGGAAACAGCACGCGAGGGCGCGTGCGCTCCCCTTTTGCAAGATCCCAAACAGGCTCACAGAGCGTTTCATCCGGCATTCATGGACCGGATTGGCGGAATGCTCAAAACCAATTGCATCCCCCCGGGCATGTCCGGCGATCAGTCGAGGTGGCGGTCGTGCAGTTCCCGCAGCCGTTCCACAATTTCCGGGTGTTGATCCGCGAGATTGGTTTGCTCGCCGGGATCGTCCTTGAGATTGGCGAGGAAGAGGGGGATGAGGTCATGACCGCCGGGGGTTCCGGTGTCGCGGGTGTTCGCGACAAGCTTCCAATCCCCTTCGCTCACGGCCCAGGAGGTGTGTTCTCCCCTGCCGACCTGCCAGTGCAGCGGGCGGTCCTGATGCGGATCGGGGGAATTTCCATTCCGGAGGATGTCGGCGCGGTTGCGGCCGTCGAGGTGGACGTCCGGCGCGGGGACGCCCGTGAGTCCGGCGAGGGTGGGCAGAAAATCGCAGGCATGGAAGGGGTGGTCCCTGGTTTCCCCCTCGGGGAGGTTGCCGGGCCAGGAGATGATGCCCGGCAGGCGGATGCCGCCTTCAAAAAGGCTGAATTTCGCGCCGCGGTATGGCCCCGCGGAGCCGCCGCCGAAGTGGGCCCGTTCCTCGGTGGAGTGGCCGTTGTCGCTTTGGAAAATGATGATGGTTTCTTCCCGCAGCCCGAGGGAATCGACCGTTGCAATCAATGTGCCCAGTCGCTCGTCCTGCGAGGCGAGGAACGCGGCGTAGAGCCTGCGGGGGTGGGGGAGGTGTTTGAAGTGCTCCAGCCATTTCGCATCCCCCTGATAGGGATAGTGCGGGGTGTTGAGCGCATAGTAGATGAAGAAGGGTTTTTCGCGTTCCCGCTGCATGAACGAGGCGGCTTCCTTTGCCATCAGATCGGGGAAATATTCTCCGTCGTGGAAGACTTCGGCGCCGTTTCTCCAGAGATCATGGATGTTGGGACCGGCCCAGAAGAAGAAGTGGGAGTAGTTGTCGATGCAGCCGCCCATGTGGCCGAAGGAGTGGTCGAACCCCTGGGAGAGGGGCATGGTTTCCGGGGTGTAGCCGATGTGCCATTTCCCGATATGGGCCGTCGCGTAGCCCGCGGCGCGGAACATCTCCGCCATGGTAATTTCCGAAGAAGGGAGCGCGCCTTTTCCTCCCTGGTGGGATGCGCAGTTTTCCGGAACACCGGCTCTTGCCGGCCAGCGTCCGGTCAGGGTTCCGGCGCGGGATGGGGAACAGAATGGCGCGGCGGAGTAGAAGCGGGTGAGGCGCAAACCCCGTTGCGCGAGAGCGTCGGTATGGGGGGTGTGCAGGTCGTCCGAGCCATAGCAGCCGAGATCCACGGAGCCCTGGTCGTCGGCCATGATCAGGATGACGTTGGGTTTTTTCCCGTAAGCCGCCGGTGTGAACAGCGGCAGGAGGAGGGCGAGGGCGGCAAGGAGGTGTTTCATTGTTACAGGTTTTGCTGGATGGCGCGCATCGCGTCGAAGGCGTTCCGGTGCCCTCCGAGAATGAATTCGGTGGTGGAGGGGCTGGGGGTGAGGTCCGGGTTGTTTCGCTGGAACGTCCCGCCGAGGATGATTCCATCGGCGCGGGGAAACATGTAGAATGCGTCCGTGATCAGGTTGTAGTTCACCTTGGGCTGGGGCATCAGGACTTCCAACTGGCCTTTGACCGGGATGAGTTCCTCGTCGCTGAAGAGTGTGCGGGAGCCGAGGCCGCTGCAATTGAAGATGATTGGTTCCGGAAGCCGGGTGATTTCCGAAGCGTCCGCGAAATCCCGGATCTCGATCCCGGCTCCGGCGGATTGCACGTCCCGCAGCAGGGTTTGCAGATACACCGATGGCTCGATGAGCATCGTATGGAACTTGCGGGCGTACTGGCCGGGGAGGGCGTGCTCGCCCGGGCCGAAATCGCGGAAGCCGACTTGCAAGTGGTGCAGGGCTCCGCCCGGTCCGCTGATCCAGCCATTGGAGGGCGGCCGGTTGCTGAGGTAATAGTTGGGAATCCACCGGACGCCCCATCGCGGGCCGACGAGTTTCTGGAAATACTGATAGGAAAAATTCGCGGCTTCCACGTATTGGTTTCCGAATTCTTCCGTGCGTCTGGAATTGTCGAACACGGATACGGGCCACCATTGGGCTCCGGCGATGTTGGAGGTGGTGTCGGGCGGGAGATCGCGGGTGTAGAGGGTGACGCGGGCTCCGCGCAGTTGCAGGAGCCGTGCGGTGCTGAGGCCCATCACGCCGCCGCCCACCACGGCGCAGGAGACGCCGGCCAGAGGTGGCGCGAGGCGGGCGGCGAGTTCCGAACTTCCCCAGGAAAGGGTGATTCCCCCTCCGCCGTGGCCGTAGTTGTGGATCAGGATTTTCCCTTCCATTTCGTCCCTGCGAACGACGAAACCGGATGGCCGGAAGGGGCGGAGCCCGGTGATCGACCGTATCAGAAGCGAACGATCCACCTCCACGGGTGTGAGATCGCTGCCTTCCAGGGGAGCGGGGGCGGGAGATTCTTCAGGGGCGGGAGGTTCCTCGCCGGGAGTTTCTTCGGTGGAATCGGCGGGGGATTCTTCCCGGTGCGGGCGGCGGCAGCCCTGGGTGCCCGCGGCGAGGCCGGCAAGGGTGAGGGAGATGGCGTGGCGGCGGTTCATCGTATCGGGAATGGGGCGGATTATTCCTGTTTGCACCGGTGTGGCAACCTGTTGTGATCCGGCGGCTGTCCGTACTGCAAGTTTGCCGGCTTTCCGTGCGTTACTCCCATCGAAAAAAAACTCATTCCTCCATGCATCCACTAGCCACCACCCTCGTATTTCTCGCCGTCGTTGGCGGTTCCGCCGCGGAAGAGCGGAAAAACATCCTCTTTCTGGCGGGTTCCAACAGCCACGCCTGGGGACAGCACAAACATCTGGCGGGGAGCGAGCTGCTGTGTGAGGCGATCCGCGAAACTCCGGGGGTTGTCGCGGAGATGGTCACGTCCTGGCCGGACGCGGAGACGCTGGATCGCGCGTCCACGCTGGTGATCTACGCCGATGGCTGGCACGCGCATCCGGCGAATGACAGGCTGGACGAATTGGAAAAGTTCATGAATTCCGGAAAAGGATTGGTGGCGCTGCACTGGGCCACCGGAATCCAGGCGGCCGATCCGGAGAGCAAGAGCCAGGGGGAGGACCCGAGGCGGGCGAAATGGCGCGAACTGATGGGCGCGGATTTTGAAGCCTATCACTCGATCAGCAATTTCTGGACCACGGACTATCCCGGGAAATCCGATCATGCGGTGATGCGGGGTGTTCAGCCATTCAACTTGTTCGATGAATGCTATTTCCACATGCGGGAATGCGGCCATGACCATGGCAGGATCGAGCCCGCCTGGCTGGTGAACCCTCCGGCGGAAACCGTCGAGCCCGGACTTTCTCCCTATCGTGGCAATGACGCGGCCAGAGAGGCCGTTGCGGAGCGCGGCGAGGAACAATACGTTGCGTGGGCGTTTCCCCGCGGGAAGGGCGGACGGGCGTTCGGCTTTACGGGAGGGCATTTTCATTGGACCTGGGCGAACGATCAGGTGCGGAAAATGGTGCTCAACGGCATCTTGTGGAGCGCGGGGGGAGAAGTGCCGGAGGGCGGCCTGGAATCGAAAACCCCGGATGCGAAGCGGATGCTTGCCGGGCTGCCGGACAAGAATCCGGGTTGGACGGAAGAGGCATTGCAACGCGCCCTGGACCGCTCGGCGAAAGGGGAACCCGTGCGCTGGCTGGAGTATGGAAACAAACCATTGCCCGAGCCAGCTCCCTGATTGAAATCCCGGCCTCCTCCTGTCAGGGTGGATCCATTAGGGAGATCCGATTCCGCGACAGGGAGAGGAACCACTGATTGCACTGATTTCACAGATTAAGATGGGATCAAAGTCCGGTTTGTCGGTGACGAACGCCAAATTCTGTTCTGAAAAATCAGTGCAATCAGTGCAATCAGTGGTAAAAAATCCCCACGATCTCCCTGGCGTAGCAGCTCCGGGCCTCCTGTTTCATTTCCACTATTGAGCTTCCGGCCGGGCGTGGCTTGAATCCCTTCCGTCCGGCGGGTTGCCGGGAAAACCACGATTTTTATGGGAAGAGCTTTTGAATGCCGCCGCCGGGCCAAGGAATCGCGTTGGGCCACGATGTCCAAGGTGTTTCCGAAACTCGCGAAATCCATCACCATGGCCGCCAAGAACGGCGGCCCGGACCCCGAATCGAACGCTCCGCTCCGTGTCGCCATCGCCAACGCGAAAGCGCGCAATCTTTCCAGGGACAACATCGAGGCCGCGATCAAGCGCGCGTCCGGCAAGGACGCGGCGGACATCCAGGAAGTCACCTACGAAGGAAAAGGGCCGCATGGTTCCTTGTTTTTCATCGAGTGCGCCACGGACAATTCCAACCGCTCCGTCACCAACCTGAAGACGATCTTCAACAAGAACGGCGGCCAGCTTGTGAACTCCGGCGCGCTGGATTTCATGTTCTCCCGCAAATCGGTGATCGAGTTCCCCGTGCCCGAAGGCCGGGATCTGGAGGAACTGGAGCTGGAACTCATCGACGCGGGACTGGAGGAGTTCAGCGTGGATGAGGGCGTGGTTTCCGTGATCGGGGATTACAGCGCCTTCGCCCAGCTCTGCCATGCGGTGGAGGAGCAGGGGATCGCCCCCTCCAAATCCGCCCTCCAGCGCCTGCCCACCCAGCCGGTGGAGCTGGACGAGGAGCAGATGGGCGAGGTGGAGAAAATCCTCGATCTCATCGAGGACGACGATGACGTGCAGGCGGTTTACACCAACCTGGCGTAAAAAGATCCGGCCCGCGGAAGCGGACCGGATCACATGGCATGAACAAGCAGGGAAGGGGAAGCCGGATCAGCGGCGGCGGCGCAGAATGCCGAGAAGGCCGAGCGCGCCGAGAAGGGCGGCGGTGGGCTCGGGGACGACGTTGAACTGGATGTTGTCCAGGCGGTTGTTTCCGGCTGCTGCTGTGGCACCATCGAAAGTAAGCCCGATGTAAACCGTGCCTTCGCCGTTCAGGACGGAAAGGCTGGACGTATTCAGCGTCACCACGCCAACTCCGGAAAAGGTGGTAGCGCTACCCGTGCCTCCAGGCCATGTTTGGGTATCGAAGGTTTCCCAAACGATGCCATCCGTGCTGTAGCTCCACTCGTGAGAGGTAAAGCCTGTGGCTGTTCTTTGTGTCGAATAACTGATGCCAAGGTATTCCTCCGGATCGATGATCGCAGCGAGCGACAGAACGAACACGGCTCTTTTTTCATTTGCGGATGAATTGGCAATCGCAAGGGAGGCGGCTCCTGAAGTGGTGGTGGATAAATCCGTTCCTGCCGTGTTGACGTTCGATCCGGCAAACGCGGTTACCTCAGGATTGGAAACGCCTGTCGTGAAGGTCGATGAACCGTTTGTTCCATCGAGATAGAGGGTAGCGGTTCCGAAATTGGCATCATATACCAATGGCGATGGAGAAGCGGCTGCGGCGGTTCCTCCCGTTGTGGTGGTTTGGAAATCAAACCCGGCGATCAACGCTCCATTCGCCATGATGGCGGAGGAGGCGGCAAGCAGGGCTGTGCAAGCGGGAATCTTCATGTTGGTGGAATGTTGGTTGGGGGTAGTGCCAAGCCTGATGGCAGACAGACGACCCAAGCACACCAAGTGCCATGGCTGAAGTAAAAAACAGACTAACTGGCGATATTGTCACCGAGGTGAGCGGTTGGAGCGCCATTTCGCTTCCATGGTTGAGAGCCCGCCAGGAGGGCATGGCGGTTTGAAAACCACCACCACGCGGAGGCTCGGAAGCGGGTGGAAGACGGCGACCGGTGATCGCCGCCACATCAGATGGTCAGGTGGCTTGCTCGCCCCGTGCCATGACGACCTTGCCGGTGCGGACGGTTTCGATGATCTCGAATTGCGAGAACATGCCGACGGCGGCGTCGATTTTCGGGCTATCGCCGGTGATGAGGACGATCATCGAGGAGGGGGTAAGATCCACGGTCTTGCCACCGAAGTGCTCGGTGATCTGGAGCGCCTGCGATCTTTCCTCGGGAGAACAGCGGATTTTGATCAGGATCATTTCCTTGGTCACGGAATCCGCCGAGGTGTGCTCGAAGCAGTGGATGACGTCGATGAGTTTGGAAACCTGCTTGATGATCTGGTCGAGGCCCTGGGGATCGCCGCTGATGCCGATGGTCATGCGGGAGAAATTTCCGGTGCGGCCTTCGGAGACGACGAGGGAGTCGATGTTGAAACCGCGGCGGGAGAAGACCTGGCAGATCCGCATGAGAACCCCGGGCTCGTTGTTGACGAGGATGGAGAGCGTGTGGGTGGGGCCGCGGGTGGCGGGGGATGCGGCGGGAATATCGGTGGTGGTGATGGCTTTCATTGGAAGAAGTGGAAAGTGATCAGTGAGCAGTGATCAGAGAAGAGCAGCGAGAGGGGATTTCTTCCCTGATCACTGCTCACTGATCACTCGGCACTTTTTTCACGTGGAACCGATGGGTTTGGCCATTTTGGTTTTGGGGGCTTCGGTGATCATGTCCTCGAGGGCGGCGCCGGCGGGGATCATGGGGAAGACGTTGTCGGTCTTCACGCATTCGGCG
>CAZVSA010000234.1:0-6775 GCA_964629955.1 uncultured Luteolibacter sp. | reverse complement strand
AACGAGATCAAGGACAAGCTTGTCGAGCTCGGCCTCGGCCTCGGCATGTCCTTCGAGTCTTCCCTCCTGTCCGGACCGACCGTGGCCTCCCGCGGGCCGCGTCTCGGCGCGGAAGACGAGGCCCCTGTGGGTCTGGCCGATCTCATCGCCCAGAACCTCGACGACTGAACCACATCAAAATCTAGAAACGGAAGCATCCGATGAGACATCGAAGCAAAACATCAAAACTCAAACGCAACGCCTCGCACCGCAAGGCCCTGCTCGCCAACCTGGCATGCAGCCTCGTCGAGCATGGACGTATCAAAACCACACTCGGCAAAGCGAAGGCTCTGCGCCCGGTGGCGGAAAAACTGGTCACTCTCGCCAAGCGGGACGACCTCCATTCCCGCCGTCTCGCCATCGCCTTCCTGCGCCAGAAGGACACCGTGAAGAAACTCTTCTCCGAAATCGCTCCCGCAGCCAGGGACCGCCAGGGCGGCTACTGCCGGATCACGAAACTCGGCGCGAGAATGAGCGATTCCGCCCCGATGGCGATCATCGAGTGGGTGGATCGTTCCGCCAAGGCCGATGAGGAAGTCGTGGTGGAGGAGGCCGAACAGGAAACTCCCGAAGCCAAGGCTCCCGCCAAAAAAGCCGCGAAAAAGGCAGCCAAAAAGAAAGCCGAACCGGCTGAGGAAGCCGCCGCCGCGACCGAATAAGAAAGGGAGCGCGGGCGTCCCGCCTGCGATCTTTGCAGGGGGTTGCGGGCAGGAATGCCCGCAACCCCTTTCTCTACCTCAAGGAGCGTGGGCGTCCCGCCCACATCAACCGGGGAGCGCACGCGCCCTCGCGTGCTGTTTCCGGCGCCCCGCCGGAAACCTGGCGGACATGGCGGGAAGTTTTCCGGATGCGGAGTGGCTCGGCCATACCAGCCCCCGGAGCGCGAGAGGTGGCGACCAATGATCGCCACCACAGTGCGGGCGTGTGTGCTCCCCGCTTGGGTTCAGCGCCACTGGTGCTCGCGCAGCGCCTGCCAGGATTGCCAGGCGAAGTAACCCATGAAAAGCGGCGCGATGGGCCACCGGGGATTCATGCGATACAGCATCACGGCGCAGGCGAGCGATACGATGATGCTGGTCCAGAGGGTGATTCTGATCCGTTTGGGACCGAGAATCGCGTGCAGCAATTGGCCACCGTCGAGCGGCAGCACCGGCAGGAGATTGAGCAGTGCCCAGATGAAGCTGACGAGCATCAGTGAAACCAGGAAGTATTTTGCGTTTTCGCTGAAACCGGAAACGTTCGCGATGACGAGCATGACGATCACCCCCAGAAGGGCTTGCACCACCGGCCCGGCCAAAGTCACCAGAAAGTTTTGAGGCCGCGTGAAGGGCGCGCCGGTGAAGGCGGCATACCCTCCGAATGCCTGGAGTGTGATGGAGGAATGGGAGCCGAAGGCCCTGCCCGTCAACGCATGACCGAGTTCGTGGACGAGAATGGAGACGAACCCGGCGATGACAAACAGCGCCATCCGCATCAATGCCTCCGAGGAATCCGCACCAAAATTGCCTCCGATGATGGCGAGGGAGAGCCAGAAAAACGGCTGGACCTGGACGGGTATGCCAAACAGGGAGAAGCGGATCATGTCGGCGGAGGCTTAGGTCAGCCCGCCCGGGTGTGCAAGTTCCCTGGTGGATTTATCAGGGCAGACGCATCAAAAGACGGGGGTTTCATTTCACTGCAAAGATCGCAAAGGAACGCGAAGAGGGCGGATTGAGGATCGGAAACCGGAAAAACAGGCGCAACGTCACCCATCCGTCCCCGATCTCATCCGGAATTTTTCTCCGCGACCCTTTGCGACCTTCGCGGCTTTGCGGTGAATCCATTGGTTTTTTGACGCGTCGGCTCTGGTGGATTTATCGGATTCGGGTCGGAGAGAAGGGCGATTCCGGCCATTTTCCCGCCAGCAGGCCGATGCCGCCGGTTCCAGCCTTGCCAAAGGGAGCAAAGCCCGTAACTTCCCCGGCGAGCAGGTTTTCCTACCTCAGATGTTCACATCCGGCCGAGTTCTCACCGATCCGCCTCGTTCTCCGAGGAGGCGGTTGCCGGGGATGGCCAACCAAACTGGAAATTCCTGTCTCGCGGATGGCGGTGCAAGCCGGCCAGCCCCGATCCTGTTGGAATTTTTTCGCGGTCGCCGCGGAGTTTCAACCCGGTACCAAAAAGCCGGTGGTCGGTGCCACGCCGGTCCGCTCGCGGATCCATGCCAGCATCACCGGGCTCCCATGCCCACAGCACCGGGCCATCCGCAATCACGACCCATGCGAAACCATGTCAAACGCCACACAAGATCCCCGGAATCCGGGAAACAGCCAGCGCCGCCGCTCACGCGGAGGACAAAACAGACGAAACAACAACAGTAACAGAAACGGCGGGGAAGGCCGCCGCCGCAACGAAGGCGCCGGTTCCGGGGATTTTCATCCCCAGAGCCCCCGCCCGGCACGCAAGTATTCCGCACCCAAGCTCACCTGGTGGCAGAAGATCCTGAAAGCCATCGGACTGTACAAGGAACCGGCCCGCCCGGCCAGGACCGGCCGCCAGCCGGATGCCGCGAAACCCAGAAACGACGAGCCCAAACAGCCGAAATCCAACACCCGCAACGCCCGCTCCGGCGGCGAAGCTCCCGGCGAGACCCGTTCCCGTGATGGGGAACGTTCCCGTGACGGGGAACCACGCGCCAAAGGGAGCCGGAACCGCGGCGGGGAAGGACGCGGCCGCAGCGGGGAACGCCCCCGCGGAGGCGACGGAGACAGCGTGGAATCCCCGCGGGTATACGTCGGCAATCTGTCGTATGACGTGACCGAGCAGGACTTGCAGGAACTCTTCAAGGGAGTCGGCGGAGTCCGCAACGTCGAGATCGTCTACCACCGCACCACCCATCGTTCCAAGGGATACGGATTCATCGAAATGCTTCACATGGATGAGGCGAAGCGGGCGGTCGAAGTATTGCACGACCAGTTCTTCATGGGACGGAAGCTGACCGTTTCGGGAGCGAAGTCCAAAGGAAGCGACGAGCGCGAGGAGCAGGAGGAAAGACCTGCCGCCCAGCCGAAGGAGGAAACGGTGCAACTTGTCGCGCCGCCTGTGGAGGAGCCCGTTGAGGCATCCGTGGAGGAAGAGCCCGCCGCGCCACCGGTTGCGGAGGAAACTCCGGTGGATGCGCCTGTGGAGGAAACCAGACAGGATCAGGCCTGATTCCGCACGGGAATTTCAGAAACCCCGCCCGGCCATCGCCGTGGCGGGGTTTTTTTGCACATCGAAGGGAAGAAGACTCCAGACTCCAGACTCCAGATTTTTCTCAAAGTCTTCCCCAATAACGAATAACAAATAACCTCTTCCGCCCATCGAACATTGGTTTAGGTTTCCCCCGCCATGGCCCGCTTCATTGCCAATGCCGATTACGAGGAGAAGGATCGGAATCCCATTTTTCTGGAACCCGGGGAGGAAATCACCACCGGTCCCGCCGACCGCGCCTGGCCCGGCTGGGTGTGGGCCACCAACAACAGCGGGCGCAGCGGCTATGTGCCCGAAGATTTCCTCGAACCCCTCGGCGAGGGCAGATTTGCCGCCATCGAGGCCTTCGATCCCACCGTGCTCACGGTGAAGCGGGGGGATCGCATCGAGTCGATCCGCCAGATTCACGGCTGGCACTGGTGCAGGAACGAGGCGGGTGGAGAAGGCTGGGTGGCAGGCTATCTCATGAAACCGGAGCGGCCGTCGTGAGTTGCTTGAGCCGGTTCGGCCGCCAAGCGGCGACCAATGATCGCCGCCACATTGCCGCCTCCCCGGGTCAACTACTTGCTTATGATTGGCGGCGGGCATTTTGCCCGGCTTCCCGATAGCAGGGCAAACCGCAGACCTCTCGGTAAGGAACAAGCGGCCTATGAGTCCTTTGAATCAAGATATGTGTGATCAGGCGGGGAGTTGGAACAGGTTTCGGGCTTCCCGGTTGATGATGGCGGCGGTTTCCGTGATTGTGATGGGGCGGTCGGCTTCGGATTCGAGGCTGGTCATGGACACTCCGTCGAGCCCGCAGGGGGTGATGGCGAGAAAGGGGGGGAGGCTTTCCCGGGTGACGTTGAGGGCGAAACCGTGCATGGAAATCCATTTGCGGACGCCGACGCCGATGGAGGCGAGTTTCCGGTTTTCCACCCACACCCCGGTGAGACCTTCGCGGCGGGTGGCGGGGACGCCGAATTCGCGGCAGGTGCGGAGGAGGATTTCCTCGATGATCCGGAGGTGCCCGTGAAGATCCCTGCCGCGGGGATTGAGATCGAGGATGGGGTAGCCGGTGAGCTGGCCGGGGCCGTGATAGGTGGCCTGGCCGCCGCGGTTGGTTTCGTGAACGGGGTGGGGGAGGGAAGCGGGATCACGCAGGGAGCTGCGGTCGCGGAGGCGGCCGATGGTGTAAACGGGCGCATGCTCTAACAGGAAGAGGGTGTCGGGGGAGTCGCCGGAGAGGATGGCCGCGACTTTTTCGTCCTGGATTCGGAGGCCGTCTTCATAGGAGGTGAGGCCGGGGAGGTGGCGGATGTGGAGCATGGCTGAATCGGCGACCGGTGATCGCCGCTACACGAGGCGGCGGTCGAGGAGTTTTGCCTTGAGGGGATCGGAAGCCTGGAGATGGGCCATGGCGATGGCAAGGGCGTCGGCGGCGTCGGCGGGAGGGGTCTCGGCGAGGCCGAGCAGGGCGCGGACCATGAAGGCGACCTGGGATTTGTCGGCGGTGCCTTTGCCCACGACGGCCATTTTCACCTTCTTCGGCGAGTATTCGTATACGGGGAGGCCGTGATCGGCGGCGGCGATGAGGGCGGAGGCACGGGCCGCTCCCATGGTGATCGCGGTCTGGTGGGACTGGACGTAGATGATGCCTTCGACGGCGACTTCCTCGGGCTCGAATTTCCGGATGATGTGGACGAGATGGGTGCGGATGGCGGAGAGTGCGGAGGATTGCGGGATGTTTTTGGGAATGGAAATGACGTCGAAGGTGAGGACGGCGGGTTTGCGGGGATCGCCTTCCAGCACGGCGTAGCCGGTGTTGCGGATGGCGGGATCGATGGCGAGGACTCGCATGGAGGTTTAGAAGGGGACGATGAGGCCTTCGGTTTCGGCGAGCTTTTTCTGGTTGGCGTCGAAGGTGAGGAAATGGTTGGCGTTCATTCGTTTTGCGGCGGCGACGTGGAGAATGTCGAAGGCGCGGTGGCCGCCGGTGAGGGTGTGGGCGAGGGAAAGGCGCGATGCTTCGGAGAGAAGGGATGAAAGATCGACCGGGCTTTCCAGAAGGAGTCCGCCGCGGATATCGGATTCGAATTGCGCGGTGAATTTTTCCGCAAGTCCGGGTGCGATCAGTTTCCGGCATTCGGAGAAACGGAGTGAGTTGAGCAATTCGAAACGGTTCAAGGCGGTGATCAGGATGCGACAGGGATGGTTTTTCAACCAATCCAGCGCTTTCGGGCTGTGGCTGTCGTTTCCGTAGATGGAGAACAGGAAGCTGGTATCGGCGGAGATCACCATTTTCCGGAGGCTTCATGAATGAGATCCAGGGATTCCCGGGCGGTAAGCGTTTTTTCGCCGCTGCGATCCCGGGTCATGGCTTCGCTGGTGGTCCAGTCAACTTCCGGGAGGGGATTTTTTTTCTCGGGAACGAGGCGCGCGACGGGTTCTCCGCGCTGGGTGATGAGAATCTCCTCGCCGGTTTTTACGAGCTTGAGGAGGCCCGCGTAGTTGTTGCGGAGTTCCCGGACGGTGGCGGTTTTCATTGTGCTACGATGGTGTAGCACATGGACGAAGTCAAGATCCTCCGCGATTTTGGCATCCTTGAGGAAAATCCAATGATTATTGAGAAGTTCCGAAGTCTTCAAAGCCCGCCAATCGGAATATCTCAATCTTCAAACGAACCAAACCGGCCAGTCCTCTTTTTTCCATATCGTGGCTTGGGGTCCAAACGGAATAGGTGTTCCCTTGGTAATCCACCCGAACCGAGGTTCCATCGAGACCAAGAACTTTGTCCTTGGAAACACGACGCCAATCCATCGACCTGATCAAATCCCGCACCCTCCCGATGTCCTCCAATCCAACACGATTTTCTGATATTTCAGGTTCCTCCCCCTGATTCTCCAATTCGCGTTCCAATTTTCCGTCCGAATTCAACACGACTTTCACCCGATGGGCGGGAATGCGGAGTGAATTGGTCACTTCCACGGAAATTAATTCGCCGTTTGCCAGATCAACCCGCTCCGCGCGCTTGCATCCGGATGGCATCAAGATCAACAGGACGGCGCAAAGCCGGATCATTTTCTCCCGACTCCACAAGCCGCGGCGTCGAGGTTCGGGTGCCCGTTTTGGAGAATACTGAATTTCCATGGCGGCTCCTATTCAAGTGGCTGCCGTGTTTTGGGGCAAGGTGGTTGTGGTCGCAATACACAGCGGCGGCGGACGCCACCGCCACGGCCTGCGACGAGACGTCGCAGCCACTTCAAATCTCATCAGGCGGGGGCTCCCACGACGCCGGGGATGGGGCCGCCGTCCTCGGGACGGTCGTCTCCGGCGGCCTTGGAGACCGGTTTTTTCCGGAGTTCGTCGGGCACGGGAGGGGGCTTGGGCGCGGAAGGGGGATTCCGCATTTCGCCGTGGTCGATGATGTCGCGGAGGTGGCTGGCATCGAGGGTTTCGTATTCGAGCAGGGCCATCGCGATTTTTTCGACGGTGTCCTTGTTTTCGGTGAGGATGCGCTCGGCGG
>CAZVSA010000233.1:0-6856 GCA_964629955.1 uncultured Luteolibacter sp. | reverse complement strand
AGGCTGGTTTTCACTTCCCGGCGGGGCGGGGGAGGGAATGCGGGGCTTTGGCAGATCGACTTCGGGAGAGGCGGGCTGCCGCCGGATGTGAGTGACGGGGCGCTTCAGGAATTCGGGGAGCGGGCCCGCCCCTTGTCCACGCGCGGAATCGAACCGACCCGGGTGATCTGGCAGGAGGATTCCCGCGCGCTGCTTTTCCAGAGCCGCAACGAGTCGAACAGGAATCTTTACCGGCTTCCCGTTTCCGGAGGTGCGATGAGGCCGGTGGCCGGCCAGCGGGGAATTCCCATCCGGATGAGTCCCGATGGAACCTTGCTGTGGCGGGTGGAGCGTGTGCCTTCGCTTCTGGAAAAAGACGGAAATCAGGTGGCTTTTCCGATTTCCATGAGAACCGAACGCCAGCGCGCGGATGTCCTGCGTCTCGGGTTCCGCAAGGTCTGGCGCACGCTCGGCGAGCGATTTTACGACGAATCCATGAACGGAACGGATTGGGAGGCGGTGCGTTTGAAGTATGAGGATGCCGCCGTGAGCGCGCGGGATTCCCGCCAGTTCGACCGCATTGTGAGCCAGTTGCTCGGAGAGCTGAACGCGTCCCATCTCACCCATGTGGCGCGGGTTTGGCCGGCGGAACCACGACCGGAGGAAAAGAAGGAAGCGGCCACCGCACATCCGGGACTGGTTTTTGAAGGCGGGGAGGATGGCGGCCCGCTGGTCATCCGCCGCGTCGTTTCCGGCTCTCCGGTATCGCTGCTTCCCGATGCCCCGCAACCCGGGGAGGTGGTGGTGAGGATCGGGGAGCAGGATGTGACGGCGCGTTTTCCCCTTCACCGGGTTTTCAACGGAGCGGAAGGAAATGCCTTGCCGATGGTGGTGCGAGCGCCGGACGGGAAGAAACGAACCATCGAATTGCGTTGCGTTTCCCATGCGGAGATCAGGGCGCTGGAGCGAAGGGCGGGGGAGGCGCGAATCGCGGAGAGAATGGAAGGGGAGGGGAAGATCGCCTGGTTTCATTTTGCCAGGATGAACCGCGAGGATTTCGAGAAATTGGAAAGGAAGGTTTACCTGGCCTCGCTGGATCACGACGGGATGATTCTGGATCTCAGGGACAACGCCGGCGGGCGCGTGGCGGATCAACTGCTGGAGCTGTTCCTCCAGCCGGTCCACTCCTTCACGATTCCCCGCAACGGGCCCCGGGGCTACCCGAACGACAGGCGGACCAGGCCTTCCTGGGACAAACCGCTCGTGGTTCTTTGCAACGAGAACACCTTTTCAAACGCGGAGATTTTCTGCCATGCGGTGAAACGGATCGGGCGCGCGCCTCTGGTGGGAACGGCCACCGCGGGAGGGGTGATTTCCGCGGTGAAAACCACGATTCCGGAGGCGGGCGGTTTGCAGGTTCCCTTCCGGGGCTGGTTCCACGCGGACACGGGGCTGGACCTCGATCTCAACGGCGCGGTGCCGACCCATCCCGTGGCGCTGACTCCGGAGGACCAACATTCCGGGCGGGATCCGCAGTTGGAGGAGGCCCTGGAGCTTCTCCGCCGGGAGATTGCCGCCCGGCCTCCCCTGGTTCCACCGGTTTTTAGAGGCGGAAGATAAGCGGAAGTCCCCGCAAAGAAAAAACCGGAAGACGCGCGCGGCGCCTTCCGGTTGTGGATGGTTTGGCTGGGCAAACCGGGCGGATCAGTCCACCAGGGTGCTGCCTGCGCCGCCGCCTCCGCGGAGGTCGGGTGGACGGATGGTTACGGAACCGTCGAGGGTGCCCCAAACGGTGTCCTGGCCGGTGGTGAGGACGCCGGTGTTGGCACCTCCCAGATTGACCTGATTGTTGTCCTCGCGGATGTCGAGCGACTCCACGCTGTTGTCCATGCGGAGGACGACGGCCTTGTTGTCAAACGGACCGGGATCGAAGGTGCCGTTGATGGCGTTGTTCAACAGGGGAGTCACCACGATCGGACGGGATGGATTGCCGGAGCTGCTGAAGCCGAGGTTGTTGTTGGTGAGGTAAGCGTAGCCGACCTCGCCTTGCTTCAGCGCCTCGGTGCCCCTGATGTTGTCGTCCGGTTTGCGGGCGCCGGGAATCTTGGCGTAGAACATCTTCTCCGTGGAAGTGACCTTCGCGGCGAGCAACTGGCGGAAATAATCGTTCGAGGTGGTGCCGCCGAGATTCAGCGGGGAACCCGTGCGGTTCGTCACGTCCGTGGCGGTGTCGCTGTCCGGATACGAGGCGTAGTCGGTCTCGAATTCAAACAATGCGAAGCCGATTTGGCGGGCATTGCTGACAGCTTCCGTTTGGTCGGCTTTCTTGCGTTGCTTGATCACCATGGGAGCGGTGAGGCCGGCAAGAGCCGCGATGATGACGATGACGACGAGCAGTTCCACCAGGGTGAAACCGGATCGCGTTCTATGGTTCATTTTCATTGTGTTGGTATGGTTTGGTTTTTTTGTTTCATGGTGGGGCAATCGCCCCGGTTGGTATGATCCGGTGGAAATCTCCACTGGATTGGGTTCAAGGTAGGATGGCAGGAAGGACGTGCAAGAAGGAAGTTTGCCCGGGCCAAGGCTTTCCGTCCAAAAAGGGAAGATTCCTTGCCCGGGCATGCAGCTACCGTGGGAAAATTGTTTTCCGGTTGCCTCCACCGGTTGGTTCAGGGAGTCAGGAGCGATATGGGAATGTGCCGGGAAAAGTGCAGGAAATCGGGATCAGTGGTCAGGATCTGGAAATCACGGCGGGAAGCATAGGCGCAAATCAAATAGTCGATCATGCTGCCTTGAACGCCTGCTGCCATGCAGGTGTTGAAAAAAGCGGCGGCAACCTCATGATCCTCAATCTCCAATCGTGATTCCGGAAATGCCCGCAACTGTAAGCGCAGCCGGTCGAACTGTTCGAGACGGCGTATGCCGGATAACAATTCCTGCCGAACGGCTCCGAGCAGGACAACCCTTCCGTCCTGAACAAGATCCTTGAGCAGATCGACATGCCCGGAATCGATCACGGTTCTGCGGCGGAATGCCAGTGACCAAACGGAAGTATCGACCACCACTCTCATCGGCGAAACCTGGCGGATTTGTAGTCGTAGCCATCCTCGTATTCAATCTGTCCAAAAAGCTGAACGATCTCCAATTGCTTCCTCCGTTGCACGTATTCGCGCAGGGCATCATCGACGGTAGCTCGCTTTGATGCGTGCCCGCCAAGCTTCTGAGCTTCGGAAATCAAATCCTCATCGAGTTGGATATTGGTTGCCATGTGCGAAGGTTCGCACAAATGGGCGCACGCACCAATGTTTTTCCGCCGGACAGGCATGGGCGATGGCCGGATCTCCTGATGTCTTACCAGGTCAGGCGGACACCGGCGATCGCGTTGAGGCCGGGTTCGTTCTGGCCGGAACCATGGCTCCGGTAGCTTTCATCCGTAAGGTTCTCGATTCCGAGGGTGAGGCCGAGATTTTCCGTGGCCTGCCATCCGGCGCGGAGGGAGGTGACGATGTAGCCGGGGGTGCCTCCGGTGGGAATGCGCTGGTTGTCCGCCGCCTGGTCCGCCGCGGTGATGCGGTCTTCCGTGGCGGCTGCGAGCACGCGGCCCTCGACCCAGAATTTTTCCGAAAGGGAGGTCCAGCGAAGCGCCAGGGAGCCGCTGAGCGGAAGCTGGCGGCTGCTCGGTTTGTCGATGCTGGGTCCTCCGACGATTTCCGGGGAGTCGATCCTCGTGTCCTGCCATGCGGCGAACCCGGAAAGCGTCCATTGCGGGTGGAACCGCCACGCGCCTTCCAGCTCGAAGCCGTAGGAATATCCGCCGCCCGCGTTGGTGGCGATGGCCACGCTTCCGTCCTGCACCCTCACGATCTGCTCGTCCATATCGGTGTAGAACAGGGAGAGCCCGATCGAGGCGCACTCCGTCGAGTGGCGCGTGCCGATTTCGTAGGTGATGAATTTTTCGGGATCGACATCGCCGCCGCGGGTTTGGGTGTTGGCGAGCGCGGTCAGGTTGCCGGTGAGATCGTCGAGGTTCGGAGCGCGGAAGGCCTGGGAAATCCCGCCGTAAACGCTCCATGCATCGTCGATCCGGTAGAGCGCCCGCAGGGTGCCGACCACGGAATCCCAATCGCCGGACTTGCCCCTTTGGAGAACGTCGTCGGAATCGTAGAAACGTCCGAGAGAGGCGTCCGCGCGGGTGTAGCGGGCGCCCGCGGTGATCTCCAGTTGCTCGGTGGCGTTCCAGAGGTATTGCGCGTAGGCTCCGAAGAGATCGTAGCGGGAATCGTCCGCCATGGGCAGCACCTCGATGCGGTTGCTGTTCGCGGCGTTGGTCTGGTAGCCGGAGGTGTCCACCTTGTCCCGGTAGAAATCCACGCCGTACACCAGCGTGCCGGGGCCCAGATCGGATTCGAGGGTCAGATCCACTCCCAGCGTTTTCACTTCCACCGCGGATCCGCGGAGCGGACGGCTGCCGGGGGAGGCGGCTCCCAGGCGGTTCTGGAATTCAAAGTCCCGGGTGTCCTGCCAGGAAACCGTGGCGCTCCAGCGTTTGATCGCGGCTCCGGCCTCCGGGTTGCTGCCCGCGTAGCGCAGGTAGGTGAGGGAGCGTTCCTGATCGTAGGAGTTTTCCCGCCAGTCGCCCGGGGCTGTTTCATGGCCTCCGCGGGACCAGCCGGGGTTCTTGTCCGTGCGGTGCCAGCGGGAGATGTCATCCTGGTTCACATAATAGTGGGCGAGGGTGATCGTGGATTCGGGGCTCACCGCCCAGTCGAAGCGGAAGTCCAGATCCTGCTCGGGGTGGCCGGTGTTTTTCATCAGGCCGACCGAGGAGTCCTTGATGTCGCCGAAATCCTTCGCGGAAATCCCGAGCAGCAATCCCCAGCGCCCGCCGACGCCGGTGGCCGCCTCCACCCTGCCGATGTGGGCGCCCTGCCCGTTGCTACGGAATTCATAGTAGGCGGACCCTCCGAGAAACACCTCTCCCTCCGTCTCGTCACGGAAGCCGGAAGATTTGGCGAAGGCGTTGAGCGTGCCGCCCACCGCGTCCGATCCATAAAGCACCGATCCCTGGCTCCGGATCAATTCGAGGTGATCCAGCGAAAGCGGGTCGATGGTGTTCCAATACTGCACCGGGCCGCTGCGGAAGGTGGAGTTGTTCATGCGGATGCCGTCGAACAGCAGCAGGTTCTGCCGTCCGGTGAAGCCGCGGATGTAGGGGGAGCCGTGGCCGTGCGCGGTTTTCTGGACGAGCACGCCGGGCACGTATTGCAGCGCTTCCGGCAAGGTGCGGCGGGTGTTTTCCCGGAGGAAATCCTCGTCCAGATAGCTGGTGGAGAACGGCGCGGCGCTGCCGGGTTGCTCCGAGCGGGAGGCGGTTACGAACAGCGGATCGAGGAGATTCTGGGCCGCCAAAGGCAATGGCAGCAACGACAGGGTCAGGAGGGCTTTTTGCATTCCCGGCACGAACGCACTTCCCCGGGGATGTCTTAGGTGTTTTTTCGTGTTTTTTTGGAATGGATTGCCAGGGGGAGAGCGGGCGCAGGGCCGACGCATCAAAAAACAATGATTCACCGCAAAGCCGCGAAGGTCGCAAAGGGTCGCGGAGAAAAATTCCGGCTGAGATCGGGGGCGGATGGGTGACGTTGCGCCTGTTTTTCCGGGTTCCGATTCTCAATTCGCCCTCTTTGCGTTCCTTTGCGATCTTCGCGGCTTTGCGGTGAAAGGAAACCCCCGTCTTTTGATGCGTCAGCCCTGTGCGCGGGCGGTTGACCTCCGCCTGACGGGGGAACTATCGTGCGACAGGCACCGCCCGGCTCCCGTGAACATTCTCGCAAAAAACCTGCTCATTCTCGCCTCGGCGGGATCGGGGAAAACCTATCAGCTCGGCAACCGGGTGATCGGGCTGGTGGCGCGTGGCGTGCCGCCGGAGCGGATCGTGGCGCTCACGTTCACCCGCAAGGCGGCCGGTGAGTTCGCGGATTCCGTGTTGAGGAAACTGGCGGCCGCGGCGGACGATCCGGCGAAGGCTTCTTCCCTGGCCCGCGACATCGCGGCGGAGGATGCAGATTTTTCCGCCGTGCTGGAAACGGTGGTCCGGGCGCTGCCGCGTTTCACGCTGGGCACGATGGACAGCTTTTTTTCCCGGGTGGTCCGCGGGTTCCAGCACGAACTCGGGTTGAGCGGGGGGACGTTCGATCTGCTGGAAGGCCCCAGTGCCGATGCCGCGACCGACGGCCTGATGGCGGAGATTCTGGGTTCCGCGCTGGGGGAGGAGACTTCGGAGGAATTTTTCCATGCATTCCGCCGGGCGACGATCGGCAGGGAAAGTTTCGGGGTGCTGGAGGAGCTGCGATCTTTCGTGGAGAGCTGGCAGGGGCGCTACCGGGCGGGCAGGGATCTGGAGTGGGGGCCGGAGCTTTTGTCGCGGGTGGCGGTGGGGGATTGGGAAAAGCACAAGCGCGGGCTGGTGGAGAGGGTCCGCCGTCATGCGGAGGGCATCGGTTTCACGGACAAACGCCAGTCCGCGGCGCTGGAGCAGGCGCTCGCGGTTCTGGGGGATCACACCATCGGCAGCGGCAGCCTTGGGAGTGCCACCGGGTTGTTGGGAAGCATTCTGAAGGCCGCCGCGGAGCCGGGATTGCCGCTGGAGGTGAAGTTCCAGAAAGCATTTCAAATCGGGGGTCCGGCGGGGGAGGCGCTGCGCGAGTTGGTGGAACTGGCGGCGGCATGCGAGATGGCGGCGGCGCTTTCCCGCACGCGGGCGCTGCGGGAGGTGATGGAGATTTACGACAGGCTGCGCGAGTCCCGCCTGCGGCGGCGCGGGCTCCTGGGGTTCGACGAAGTAAAGGAACTGATGGGCGCCTGGGCGCGCGGCGAGGAC
>CAZVSA010000232.1:5089-6870 GCA_964629955.1 uncultured Luteolibacter sp. | reverse complement strand
TACCAGCCGGTGAAGGAAAACCCGCCGCCATTGCCGCAGGTCCGCAGGCTGCCGCTCATCGCCTTGGGCATCGCTTCGGCGGAAACCAGCCCGGCGCGATCCAGTCGCGTCGTCCAGAACAGGCGGCGGATCAGAATCGCATCCTCCGTGATCGCATGGCCGCGGATCACGAAAGGCAGGCAGGCCGGCAAAATCACCGGAAGAATGAAACGTGCAGACCACGCCGCCCAAGCCGGAGTCGCCTCGGGCAGCCACGACATGCCAACGAAGAACGCCACGGCCAGCGCGACCAGCCCCGCCGAACTCCAGCGCAACGCTTTGCCCCATGGGGCTTGATACGTCTTCATGGCGTTATTGAATGAAATAGCCCACGGGTTTCCAATCGCCTCCTTCCTTCATCAGCACGAATGTTTCGATGGCTTCCTTCTTGTTCTCGAAAGCGGTTGCGAACTGAAAGATCACATACTCGCCGTCTGGCAAGCCGGGGACGGAAGTCATCGCTTCGGTTTTCCTGAACCTTCGCGATCTTAGCTCTCCCAGCGGCTTCCTCGCTGCCATGATCGCGGCACCCCACTGATCTTCCGTAACCGCTCCTGCGGCCAGCGAGGCGAGGGAGGCATAAGTTTCCCGGTAGTTGCCTGCATCAATCAGCGCCAGCCAACGATAAGCGTAGGCGATTCTGACGGACTCCCGATCCAGAGTTTCCGCGGATTGCCGGGTTGCCTGGATTTCCCGTGACATCAGGCGATCCTCCGCTTCCTCAAGCTCCGTCAGACTGATGATTCCGGCCTCGAACCGATTCCGCTGGAGGGTGAATTCACGCCTCGCCTGATCCAATTCATCCTGATCGACTTCCCCGGCATCGGGATCGTCATCGGATACCCGCCGGACCTCCATCCGGTTGCCTGCGGGCAGATCCTCCTTCGAGACAATATGCGGAGCCGCTTCATTGGGAAGGTGGAGGGATGCTTCCTCCGCTTCGATGCCTAGGTCCAAAGCCGTATCATCCGGTTTGGATTGCCAGACCCGTCCGGTGATCACCTCAAGCAACAATACCAAAAGGAAAGTCAGGGAAAATGTTGCAACGAAGACACCGAAAGCTCTCCTCCAACGTATCGCACCCGGTCGTACAGGTCGTTCGTCCACCCGGTTCTTTCCTCCGCTTTCGCGACGCCGCTGCCGCTCATACAACCACACCGGAAGTCCCACCGAGATCAGAGCAACAAGCAAAACCGAAACCGCGGTGAATGCTCCGAGGTTCGCCAGCAGTTCGTTCACCCATGGGACAAAGAAACGCTCCGCTTCCGCATCCCTGACATTGCCGCCCAACGCATGCACTCCATGGGCGCTCGCCCCGCAACTGTAGTAACCGACAGACGAGCCACCCACTGCCACAGGGCCCACTGCCAAACCGCCCAAGGCAATCCCCAAGGCGATCGCAATGCCGCCAAAAGCCCCCAAGCCTATCGCGATGCCTCCATAGGCAAACACCCCCACTGCCACACCGCCCACTGCCAGGCCGCCGGTCGCGTGCCCACCAAACGCTAACACCCCCCGCGCCCGCTCTCCGATGGCGACGATGCCCTTCGCCACTTTGATCCCTCCCGTTTCCGGGTCCTGCCCGCCCGAAACATGCAGCAAAGGCAGGCCAAAAATCGTCGTTCTGCTCTTGTATTCGAAATAGGCGAATTTCGAGCGAAGCTTGTTTCCCTCCTCTCCATCCATGGCGTCCAGCCGCGTCTTCATCACGCTCGCCTGCTGGAATCTGAGTTCCGGCTCCT
>CAZVSA010000232.1:0-5079 GCA_964629955.1 uncultured Luteolibacter sp. | reverse complement strand
CAGCACGATTTCGTCCAGCCTCACGTCCACGCGCACCTTCTTCGACGCCGCTTCCAACCGCTCGCCCGGCAGCTCGCCGGTGAGCATCTGGTAAAAGACCACGCCGAGCGCGTAAATGTCCGCCCGGTGGTCCACCTCCTCCGGGCGTTCCTTCTGTTCCGGAGCCATGTATTGCGGCGTGCCCAGAACCTTTCCCGCCTCCGTGACCATTCCGCCGCCTGCTTCCGTTCCGGGCGCGAATTCTTCCCCCGCCCCGGCCAGTTTCGCCAGGCCGAAGTCCGCCACCTTCACCCTTCCCCGGCGGTCGATGAGGATGTTCTCCGGCTTGATGTCCCGGTGGACGATGCCCTGATCGTGCGCGTATTGCAGCGCATCGCAGATCTGCGGGACGATCGCCAGCGCCTCCCGCGGCGAGATCCGCCCGCCTTCCAACAATCGCCGCAGGTTCACTCCATCGACGAATTCCATCAGAATAAAATACAAGCCGCCGCTGCAACCGAACTCGTGGATGGTCACGATTCCCGGATGATCCAGCTTCGCCAGCGCCTTCGCTTCCCGGGCGAAACGATCCGCAAATTCCTCCTCCCCGATCCCCGGCGGCAGGATCTTGAGCGCTACGATGCGGTCCAGCTCCCGCTGCCGCACGCGATACACCGCGCCCATGCCGCCCTGCCCGACGAGTTCCCGCACGTCGAACTGCGGGAAAATCCCCGCCATTTCCTCCGGCGATGGCGGCACGAAAGCCGTGCGTTTTCCCTCCACCACCGTGTCCTCCGCCGCGCCCTGCCGCAGCAGATCCACGGGAGAAAGCCCGCCGAGCGGATCGCGGGAAAAATCGGCGTCTTCGTCCATGGGTTCGTTGGGAGAGTTTGTCCGCATACTTCACTCAGAAGCAATCCGCCGGATTCGTTACCGGAAAAATCGCATCCCGCGGGTGTTGCGGCCTGCCGTGCGATGCGCTTCGCTGCCGGGGCTGCGGCGCTTCATGCTGAAAGACTTTTCATTCTCCGCCCTGGTGGCGGGCTTCGTATCGGTATTGGTGGGGTTCACCAGCTCGGTCGCGGTGATCTTTCATGCGACGCGGAGCCTGAACGCCACGCCGGAACAAACCGCGTCGTGGTTGTGGGCCATCGGAGTCGGCATGGGGGTGTTGTCGATCGGGCTTTCGCTGGCAACGAGGAAGCCGATTCTCATCGCGTGGTCCACGCCGGGCGTCGCGGTGGTCGGCGCGGCGGCGGCTGCCGGACATCTCACGATGCCGCAGGCGATCGGGTGCTTTCTCTTCAGCGCGCTGCTCACGATGATCGCCGGTTTCAGCGGAGGATTTGAAAAAATCATGCGGCGGCTGCCGCTGCCCCTTGCCTCGGCGCTGCTGGCCGGGGTGCTCGCCCGCTTCGCGCTGGATGCCTTTACGGCCATTCCCGGAAATCCCTGGCTCGTGTTGTCGATGGCGGGTGCTTATGCGATCGGCCGCCGTTTCTGGCCGCGGGCGAATGTTCCCGTGATGCTCGGGCTCGGAATCATGATCGCGGCGGGCCAGGGGCTGATGCGGATGGAGCTGGTGCCGTGGAAAATCACCACGCCGGTGTGGACCAGCCCGGAGTTTTCCTTCGCGGCGCTGCTCGGCACGGGCGTGCCGCTGTTCATCGTCACCATGGCTTCACAAAACCTGCCGGGCATCGCGACGATCCGGGTGGGAGGTTACGATCCCCCGGTATCGTCGAGCGTCGGCTGGACCGGCGTGGGAACCTTCGTCCTCGCGCCGTTCGGAGCGTTCTCATTGAGCATTGCGGCGATTTCCGCCGCGTTCTGCGTGGGGCCGGATGCCCATCCCGACCGGGCAAGACGCTACTGGGCTCCGGTCTGCGCGGGGGTTTTCTACCTTCTCATCGGCATCTTCGGAGCCACCGTGGCCGGGTTGCTGGCGGCATTCCCTCACGAGCTGATCCTGGCGGTGGCCGGTCTGGCGCTGCTGGGGATCATCGGCAACGCCCTGTCCGCCGCTTTGGAGGAACGCTATCGCGAGGCCTCGATCATGACATTTTTCATCACCCTGTCGGGCATCACCCTCGCGGGAATCGGGTCGGCATTCTGGGGGATGGTCGCGGGGGTGATCCTGCTGGTGCTGAGAAGGCCTTTGCGGGACGTCTGATGGGATCAGGATGTGCTGCGGGCATCCTGCCAAAAGTGTTCCGGGAATGATTCCGGCAGATAGGGTGCGCCGTGACTGTCTCTGCGCGGCGGGTGGGGCTGTATTTGGCGGAGAAAGTGGAAGGGCCGGGATGGATGCCATACGAATCGGGGAAAAGTGGGACGGCCCGGCGGTCCATCCCTACCGGTGAAACTTTTGGCGGAATGCCCGCGCCATGTGGGCCGGGTCCCGATCCATGCCAAGGATTGCCTGCCCCGGCTTGAGCGCACTCCCGGCAATCGTCATTGCATCAGGGCGATAATGCGGCCGGCCTTCAATAATTGTTGGAGCGGCTGGAGTTGTGGTCCTGCGCCTTTGCCGAGGAGGTTGTCGTGCCAAGATCGGGGCTGTAGGTGCCCGCGCCGCCGTGGAAGAGGCCGGTGGAGGGTTCCCAGAGGGATTCGGGGGCCATCCAACGGACGGGGCCGATGTGGCGCAGGCCGCTGAGGGAGGTGGCGGCCTGGCGAATGCGGCCTCCGCCGTCGAGGAAGACGGGCTTGCCGGCATCGTCGGAGGCGATGTGTTCGAGGACGGTGCCTTCGGGGGTGGTGACGGGCAGCAAATGACCGGTTTCGCCGCAGTATTCGTTGCCGTGCGCGTGGAGGGCGTCGCCGGTGGCGGGGGAGATGAGACTGATGGGGCCGTCGGCGCGGGTGAAGGTGAGGAGCGGCAAGCCGTCGCCATCGAGTTCCTGGATGCAGGCGGGGCCGTCGTGGACGAAGCGGGTGACGGCGGGCGGGAGGCCTTGTCCGCTGGACCGGCTCAGGGTGGAGGGACGGCCGAGGGCGTCGTAGGTGAAGCCTGTGGTGGTGTTGGTGGCGGGGTCGAAGGAGGAGGCGAGGCGGCCTTCGGCATCGTAGGTGAAGGAGCGCGGGCCGGTGGCGGTGAGGAAGGTGGTGAGATTGCCGTTGGGATCCCAGGTGAGCGGGCCGCGCGGCCAGTGGGTGTAGCGGCCCATCTGGCGATCGCCGGGGGGGATGTTGTGGTCCTGGATGTATGCGCCAGGGTTTTCGCCGCCGGTGGCGGTGAGGCGGCGGCCTTCGAGATCGAGGGTGTAGGTGACTTCGCTTTCGATGAAGGGCGCGCCGGGAACCTCGCGGTGGCGGGTGAAGCAGGCGGTGACGCGGCCGAGGGCGTCGCGGGTGAAAGTCTGGATGCGGCCCGGCGGTGCTTGCGGGGCGGAGCCGAAGGTGGTGGCGGAGCCGGTGAGGCGCTGGTTGGCGTCGCGGAGCAGGGTGGTGGCGGAGAGGCTGTTGCCCAAGGAGTCGCGGGTGGTGATTTGCACGGCGGCGTCGAAGCTGAGGTCGCCGGGGCCGGAGGGCGGATTGCCGTCGCCGCGGAAGGTGGTTTCGGTGACAACGCCGTTGGCACGGGTTTCGCGGAAGACGCGGTGGCCGAGGTAGTCGAGGGCGACGAGCGGCGGGCTGACGGGAGCGCCGACGGCATCGGTGGAGGAAACGGCGAGCAGGCGGCCGAGGGCGTCGCGGTTTTCGACGAAGCGGGTGCCGTCCGGGTAGGTGATGCCGGTGCGGCCGCGGTGGTCGAAGCTGCGGGTGATGGTGTGGCCGTCGCTGGTTTCGGCGATGGGATTGTCGAGGGAGTCATGGGCGAAGGAGACGGTGGAGTCTCCCTGTTGCACCTGGACGGGGCGGCCGAGGCCGTCGTGGGCGAAGGTGGTGTCCGGCACGGGGACGGAGGAGGAGGGCAGGTCGGTCCAGGTGGTGGAGGTGACGCGGAGGTTGGCGTCGTAGGTCAGGGTGAGGAGGCTGCCATCGGGGAGGCGCTTTCCGGTGGCGATGCCGCGGGAGTCGTCGTGGGCGATGCTTTCGTGGGTGCCGTCGGGGCGGTCGCAGCGGACGAAACGGCCGAGGGTATCGTAGGTGTAGGTGTGGGCGTCTCCGTGGGAGTTGGTTTCGGAGAGGAGTTCGCCGCCGCGGACGAGGGAGGAGGAGAGGGTTTCAGGAATGCCGTCGCCATCGACGTCGGCGGAGAGGCGGTGGCTGAAGGGGGCTCCTACGGAATCGACGCCGTCGTAGGCGTGGTGGAGGACGAGGCCGCCGGGCTCGGTGACGGTGACGGGGCGACCGAGGGAGTCCCAGGCGGTGGAGACGGTGTTGCCCGCGCCGTCGGTGGTCTGGATGCAACGGCCCAGCGCGTCGTAGTCGAAGGTGGTGGTGAAGGTTTTCGGCGGGACGCCGCCGAGGGTGGAGAAATCGGTGCGGATGGAGGAGATCGTATTTCCGGCGGGATCGAGAGTCCGCTCGCTTCTGCACGAGCCGTCGTGGCAGCGGAAGGGGCGGCCGAGGGTGTCGTATTCGACGGTGAGGAGGGTTTCGCCGTTGCGGGTGAGGCTGAGGGGCAGCCCGGCGGGGGAGCGCTGGAGGATGGTGGTTTCGGTGACGAAGGAGGGGGTGGTGGCGGCGGGGTCGAAGCGTTCTTCGAGGATGATGTCGTCCTTGGTGAAGACATCGAGGAAGGTGGAGGAGCCCGTGGGCAGCCAAAGAAAATCGGGATGGCTTCTTTTCGTGAGGAGTGAAGATTCAAGGCTGCGGACGAGTTCTGCCGGTATCTCGCCGCGGATACGGCCGAGGGGTGATGCCCGCAGGGGGGAATTCGGGTCGTTTACTTGACTGCTGATGGTGCGGGCCAGTAGCACATTTCCCGCCGATCCGGGGCCGTCGTCCAGTTCGCCATAGAGGGAGGTGGTGACGAAGCCCTGATTGTCGTAGGCGAAGGTGGCGATGTTGCCCAGGGCGTCGGTGGCGGAGGAGAGGCGGTGGAAGCCGTCGTAGGTGTAGAGGTTTTCGGGTGCGGGGAGGCCGGGGGCGACGAGGGCTTCGCGGGTGAGGGCACCGAGGGAGTCGTAGTCGTATTCGGTGGTGACGGCG
>CAZVSA010000231.1:0-6876 GCA_964629955.1 uncultured Luteolibacter sp. | reverse complement strand
CGGCGGCGTGGCGGGCCGCCGTCTTCGAGGAGGGCGTTGAAACGGAAGGCCGCGCCGTCGAAGCCGGTGAGGGCTTGGTTGATGTCCAGGGTGGTGCGGAAGCGGGAGTCCGCGCGGGATTCGTCGAATCCATAGCTGGCGGTTCCGGAGTAGAAGGAGTCGAGCTTTGCGGTTTTCGTCACGAGATTGACGTAGCCGCCGGCGCCTCCGCGGCCGTTGTCGGAGGCGGCGCCTTTGGAGACTTCGACGCGTTCGAGGTTGAAAATGTCGCGGATGGCGTTGGTGTTTTCACGGACGCCATCGACGTAGACGCTGCCGGAGGAGTCGAAGCCCCGGATGCCGAAGTTTCCGGCACCGGTGGCGAATCCGTTTTCCCCGGCGTCGTAGGTGATGCCGGGGGTGTTTTTGAGAATGTCGTTGAGGGTGCGGGCGGCCTGCTGGTTGTAGACTTCCTTCGGGATGATGGAGAGGGTCTGGGGGGTGTCGAGCAGCGGCGCGGTGAACTTTTGCGAGGAAAGCAACTGGGGATTGTAGGTGTCGACCCGGTCCGCGTCGACAAGCACTTCCGGAAGGTTTGCGGCCGGAGGCTCGGGGGTTTGGGGGGCGGGTTGCCGGGGGGCTTGTGCCGCGGCGTGGCCGGCGGAGAAAAGCGCGGCGAGGGCGACGGCATCACGGGCGGCGAAGGAACGATTGGAAGTGGTTGATTTCATGTGGAAGTGTTGGGATGCAAATGAGAATGCGTCTCAATAAAATCAGTAGTCAAAGAAAAATTTCAGAAAATGAGGGGTGGGGAGGGCTTGTCCGTTGCGCTCCGTTATTTCCTTGAAATTCCGGGCACCGGCAAATGTCTGCGGATCGTCCATCCGATGCCGCCGGTGATGTAAAGTCCGGCCAGCAGCAACAGGGAAAGCTCCCGCCACGCGAATGTCAGCGCGGCTCCCAGCAGCGCTCCCGCGAAAAAGCTCAGCACCAGTGCGGCGGGAACCTGGATCCGCCACGCATCGACCTGGTGCCCCCTCAGCTTCATGCCCAGCCCGGTTCCAAGATCCGTCATCAAGCCGGTCACATGGGTGGTTCTCAAAATCATCCCCCTGTAGCGGTTTGCCAGCGAGTTCTGCAAACCGCACGCAAAGCTCGCGAACCCCACGGACAGCACCGGAAAGGTCGTCAGTGTGAAATAGGCGATCATCAGGCAGCCGCCCGCCGCCGTCACCGCCCTGCCGTAGGGGCGGGAGAATTCAAGAGTGGGATGATGAATCCAGAAACCGGCGGCGATCGCCCCGGAAACGAAACCCGCGGCGGCAATCAGAAGATTCAATGCCGAGGAGGCGAAAAACCCCGCGCCCTCCAGCGTTTCCACGGCCACCTTGGAAATATCCCCCGTCAGGTGGCTTACCGAAGTTCCGAAGCGGATCAGGAACACGGCGTTCACCGCCGCGCTCAGAAAAGCGAGGCTGCAACCTCCGGCGACGACCCATCGGGGTGTTGGTTTCCAGTCCATTGATTCTCGCAAGCCGCATCCCTCCGACCGGGTTTCCCAGCCGCGCCGGGCTCCGCGATCAGTGATGGTTCATCCGGGCAGGGAAAAAAAGGTGAAATTTCCCGGATTTTGCGCTTACGCTGGCGGGCCCGGGTCTCTATAGATCGCGGGAAACCTGCGTATGGAGTCTCTCAAACCCACTTATTTCCGGACCGGTCGAGCCGGGCTGATCGCTTCGGCCTTTCTGATTGCTCCGCTTCTCGCGGACAATCCGGCGGGTTCCCCCGGGGTCTCCGGGCGGGAACTTGCCCGGCGCGCCCTTGCCGTCGAGGAAGCCCGCGAACTCCTCAAAAAAGGCGATGAAGCCTATCTTGCCGCTCGCTACGACGAGGCGGTGCAGGCGTATGCCGGTGCGTATGAGCAGATCCCGCAGGCTCCGCTGACCGCCGAGCTGCGTTCCGCCGCCGCGGACCGTTATGCGCTGGCATCCGTGGAACTGGCCAGGGGGCTCGTCCGCCACGGGGATTTGGCCGGAGCCAAAGCGGCGGTGGACAAGGCGTTGGCCGAGGGAGTGGCTCCGGATCATCCGGGAGCCCGCGCGTTCCGCGCGCAGCTTGACGATCCCATCCGCACCAACCCCGCCCTGACGGCGGAACACGGGCGGAACGTCGATCAGGTCAGGAGACTGCTTTACACCGCCGAAGGAGCTTACAATCTGGGCGATTTCAACAAATCCAAGTCTCATTACGAAGAGGTTCTGCGGATCGATCCCGCCAACTCCGCCGCCCGCCGCGGGTTGGAGCGGGTGGCTTCGGCAAAAAGCGGGTATTATCAATCCGCCTACGATCATACCCGGGCGGAAATGCTCGCCCAGGTGGACGCCGGCTGGGAAACCGAGCTTCCCGCGCCGGAACTCGATCTTTCGCTCACGGCTCCGGGAGCCGGATTGATGGATGCCGGGTTCGTCCCGATCGCCCGGAAACTGGATGCGATTGTCATCCCCTCGCTCCAGTTGGAGCAGGCGACCCTCGATGAGGTGCTCGATCTCCTGCGTGTGAGAGCTCTGGAGCTGGATCATTCTGAAACCAACGCCGCGCGCAGAGGGGTGAACTTCGTGGTGAACCTCGGGGACGCCACCTCCGAAGCGGGGGCGGAAATCAGAAATCTCAGGTTCGATCTCCGGCTCAACAATGTGCCGCTTTCCCAGATTCTCCGCTACGTCACCGCGCAGACCCGGACGTCCTGGACCACGGACGACCACTCGGTCATCATCCGCCCGCTGAGCTACGGGACCGACGGGATGGTGAGGCGCACCTACCGGATTCCGCCGGATTTCATCAGCAATCTGAGCAGTGGCGCGGCTGTGGGCGAGGAAGCGGACGATCCCTTCGGCGAGCCCTCGCGCACCGGCCTGCTGGCAAGAAGCCTCAGCGCTCAGGAAGCGCTGGTGGCGCAGAGCGTGCCGTTTCCGGAGGGGGCGAGCGCCCATCACAACAAGTCCAACAACACCCTGATCGTCGTAAACACCCCTCTGAACCAGGATCTGGTGGAGCAGCTCATCGAAACCGTCGGCAAGGCCGAGCCGGTGCTGGTGAAAGTGAGCGTTACGATCATCCGGACCGAGCAGAACAACCTCAAGGAACTCGGGTACGACTGGCTCCTCAGCAATTTCTCCTTCGGCGCGGATGGCCGGTACGGCATTGGCGGCGGAACCCAGGGCAGCGGCGATGCCATCGGCGACATCGCCACCGCTTCGGGAGGGGTGGCGGCCAACCCCGTCACGGCAGGAAACCGCAGCGGGACCAGTGCCCTCAACTCCAGTTCCATCGACAATCTGATCCTGGAAAGCACCACCGGCGAGCGCCAGGGCGGTGCCCGCGGGCCCGGCATCATCGGCGCCAACGGAGTGCTGGATCGCGGCACCGTCCAGACCTTGTTGCGCGGCCTCGATCAGAAAAAGGGCACCGACATCATGGCCCGCCCCTCGGTGGTCACCCGCAACGGACAGGCGTCCTCCGTCGTCCTGAGCCGCGAATTCATCTATCCCACCGAGTATGAACCCCCCGAACTTCCCAACTCGGTGGGAAGCAACTTTGCCGGTGGCAACGGAGCCTTCCCGGTGACGCCCGCGACTCCCACCGCATTTAAGAAGGAGGATGTCGGGCTGACGCTGGAGGTTCTTCCCGTCGCGGATGTGGACAAACGCTACGTGGAGGTCACCCTCAATCCGAAGGTTACGGAATTCGACGGGTTCGTGAACTATGGCAGCCCGATTTATTCTTCCGTTCAGGCGCAGGGGATCGGGGGCTTTTTCTCCGACAGGACCAGAATCACGGACAACGCGATTCTGATGCCCGTCTTCAGCAAGCAATCGGTCACCTCCAACGTGATCATGGCCGATGGCGCGACCATTGTGATCGGCAGCCTGCTGCGGAACAGCATCGAGAATGTGGAAGACAAAACGCCGGTTCTCGGCGATCTTCCCATCGTCGGGAGGCTGTTCCAGTCCAAGGTCACCCGTCCTGTCGCGACGGCGATCATTTTCCTCGTGAACGTGGAATTGATGGACCCCACCGGCCGCCGTTTCAACGAGCCCTGATTTCAAGATTCCCGCTGTTACAACCTCTTTCTCATGGCATCCGCACCGAGCGATCCGGAAAAGTATTCGATCGATGAAATGATGGACCGGCTGAAGGCCCGGCCCTCCGAAGATCCCTCCGCGGGAGAGCTGGTGATCCGTGATGACGGCACCTCGGCGATCCGTGTCCGCAAGCGGAAACGCAGAAGCTCCCAGCCGCAGAAGGAGGAGGCGAAAAAGAAACGCCGCGCGCGGATTCTGCAGGTGTCCGGGGCATTGGCGCTGTTGCTCCTGTCCGGAGCCGTCGTGGGCATCGGCGTCATCTATGCGAACAGCGTCCCCTTCCGCAACTCCCTGGTGGAAAAGGTGGAAGCCAGTACCGGCGCATCGGTGGACCTGCAGCTTTTCCGGATGAACCCGGCCAACGCCCATGCCAACAACCTGACGCTCGATTGGCCCGAAGGGAACATTCTAGGCAAGCTGGAACTCCGCTTCGTGAAAGCGGAGATATTTCCGGCCAGCTTTCTCGGAAAAACCTTCGGCGGGCCGGAAATCACCGCCCGCGACGGGATTCTCCAGCTCCGCGGGGCGGGAGATGCGGCGCGCGCGGGCAACGGCCTCGCCGAGCTCCCGGTTCGTTTCGGCCGCTACAGTGTTCCGAAGCTCGATGTGGTTTTCGGCGAACCGTCCGCCCGGCTCGGCCGCCTTTCGGCCACGGAAGCGTCGTTTTACCAGGCGGATTCCGGTACTGACGCCCAATTGCGCTTTACCGGCGGGCATTTGGCGATCACCGGCTGGCCGGAGCTGAAAGTGGACCGCTCCTTGATCGGAATCCGGAGTGATGAGATGGAGATCGTGACGCTCAGGCTCCAGCCTGCCCAGGAGAGTGCGCGCGGGATGCTCGACGTTTCCGGAAAAATCCAGCCCCTGGCCACCGGCGACCCCTCGACGCTGCAAATCACCGCCGATGCGTTTCCCCTGGCGGGCATCGCGGGCCCCGAGCTCGGGGAGCTGATCGTCACCCGGATCGATACCGATGAGAACACCGGGCCGGGCACCCTGTCCTTTCTGCCTGCCGGAGACCACTCGGCCTCCCTGACGCTCGCTTTCCGGAGTTCCCTCGACTCCGTCGTGCAGATCAAAAAATTCCCGTTCCTTCTCGATCTTGCCCGGGCGACGCGGGACGGTTGGTTCGAGCAGCCGGTTTTTTCCAACAATGCGACGGGCACGATTCACAGGTCCGGTTCCCTGGTGAGGCTGGGAAACCTGTCGCTGGCGAGCGGCGGCCGGATGGCGGTCCGGGGAAACATTGCGATGGATCACGGGGGGCTTTTGTCCGGCGTGCTGGAAGTGGGCCTCACCGACTCGATGATCGCCTCCTTTCCCTCGTCCCGTCTGGACATATTGTTCGGCCCTCCCCGGGAGGGTTTCCGCTGGGTTGAGGTTTCCATCGGCGGGACGGTCTCCGCTCCGGAAGACGATTTCCAGAAGCAGCTTTCCGCCGCCGGCCGGGAGCCGGGCGCCTCCGGCGGCTCCCCGCGTTCCTCGTTCGAGGAACTCACGCTTCCGCGCGACCGTTGATCCGCCGCCGGGTGGGCTGACGCATCAAAAGACAGGGTTTTCCTTTCACCGCAAAGCCGCGAAGGTCGCAAAGGAACGCGAAGAGGGAGAATTGAGGATCGGAAACCGGAAAAACAGGCGCAACGTCACCCATCCACCCCCGATCTTCTCCGGAATTTTTCTCCGCGACCCTTTGCGACCTTCGCGGCTTTGCGGTGAATTCATTGGTTTTTTGATGCGTCGGCCCTGCCGCCGGGGTGGGCGGATATGCGTGATTTTCCCGAAGAAGAGCGTGGCGTTTCCGGAATTGTTGCCCCATGTTGTGAAGTGGACAGGGCAGATGAAACTGCCGTCCATTTCACCTAACTACCCATACAAACCATGCAAACCGCCAACGTCAATTTGCCGATCACCGTCACGGTCCGGCACGAGCAAGTGACTGATGCCCTGCGCGATTACGCGCACAAGAAAATCGAGGGACTCCACCTCGACTATCCGCGCATCATCGAAGCGAAGGCCATTCTGGACGTTCAGAAAAACCGGCACATTGCCGAAATCATTCTCTTTTGCGCCAACCACATCACGATCGAGGCGCATACCGAGGGGAAGGACATGTATGTCGCTCTTGATGAAACGATCGACAAAATCGCCCGCCGCATGCGGAAGCACAAAACCCGCCTGCTCAAGAAGCACAGGCCGCACCGGAACGAATCGATCCGCCATCTGGAGGAGCGCTATTTCTCCGAGGAAGCGCTGGATCACCCGGAGGACTCGGAACTCGATCCCGAACCCTTCATCGTGCATCCGGAAAATTACGCGATCCGCACGATGTACAAGGAAGACGCCATCATGCAGCTGGAACTCTCGGACCGTCCGTTCGTCCTCTACAAGAGCGCCCGCCGCGATTGCCTGACGATCATCTATCGCAGGAAAGACGGCGAATACGCGGCTCTCGACATCAAGGATTGAACCATGCCCGGGCGGGAGACCGCTTTTGTCAGGCATTCTGGAAACCGGCCGGGCTTCACGCCCGGCCGGTTTTTCCGGCAATGGGGGGAACACTCGCCGGCGCTCCGGTTGCTCCGGAAAACCACGCTGGTTCGCATCCGGGAAACTCCCCGCCATGCCATGCTCATGCCTGGCTGCGGGCAGAATGCCAAAAGAGTTCCGGGAATCGCGGCGGCAACGCCGGAGGCGGGTCTTCCGGTAGGGACGGACCGCCGGGCCGTCCCACTTTTTCCCGATTGGTATGGCTCTC
>CAZVSA010000230.1:0-6889 GCA_964629955.1 uncultured Luteolibacter sp. | reverse complement strand
GACAGATCGATCCCGCCGGTGAGAATCACGGGGGTCATTGCCAGAGCGAGCAGGCCGATTTCCACGGAGTGGCGGAACGCGTTCGACATGTTCGCCCCGCTGAGGAACCGGCGGCCGAGGAAATGAAACAGCAGCACTTCCAGCACGATGACGCCCAGCAGCACCATTTCGTGGCGGGTGAAGAGAGGCTTCAGGGGGAGGGATGCGGGCATGATGGTTTTGTCAATGGGTTCCCTGCCGGGGGCGGACCCGGTCCGCGACGACGGCGAGGAGGATCACCAGTCCCTGGATCGCCTTTTCCCAGTAGGGGGGCTGGTGGAAATGGGTCAGCGCGGGATTGATGTTGGCCAGCAAAAGCAAACCTAACAGAACACCCCAGGGAGAGCCGCGCCCGCCGGTGATCGCCACTCCGCCGACGACGGCGGCGGCGATGACTTTGAGTTCCAGCCCATCTCCCGCGTTTGGCTGGATCTGCGGGGATTGGACGAGATTGAGAACGGCGGCCACACCCGCGAGCATTCCCATCAGGACGAAAACACCGAAAGTGGTCCGTTTCGGGTCGATCCCCGCGAGGCGGGCGGCTTCGGCGTCGCTCCCGGTGGCATGGACGTGGCGGCCGGCCGTGAGATTTTGCATGGCCCACGCCACGATGATGAGAAGTAGAAAGGCGAGGCCGATGACGGTTGCCTGTCCCGCCGCCTGGCTGAGCCCGAACCACTGGACGCCATCCGGCAGGGGCATCAGGCGTCCCTGCTGCCAGAGCCTCAGGGTTTCCTGCCAGGTGACCATCGTTGCGAGGGTGACGACAATGCTGGGAAGGCCGAGATATGCCACGAGGGCTCCGTTCAACGCTCCCATCAGTCCTCCGGCCACGATGGCCGCGGGAATCGCAACCCCAAGCGGAAAACCCGCCGCCGCGATGACACCCGCAACCACCGCGCACATGCTGAATTGCGCTCCCACCGAGATGTCAATCTGTCGCGAAATGATCACCAGCGCGACGCCGATCGCGGCAACCAGCGCGGGCATTTGCGAGGTGAACCGGGACACCAGCGGCTGCCATTGGAAAAAGTGGGGCGCGAATGCCGCCAGAGAGATCATGAGCAACAGCAGCGCGCCGCCCACCGTGAGTTCCCGGGACCAGCGGTTCATGGGTTGTCCTCCTTTCCACCGGTTCCGAGTGCGGCGGCCATGACGTTTTGCGCATCGGCTTCCGGGCGGTCCAGCATCGCCACGAGCCGTCCGCCGCGCATCACCGCGATCCGGTCGCTCATGCCGAGCACTTCCGGCAGGTCGCTGGAAATCATCAGCACGGCGAGCCCTTCCCCGGCGAGCTGGCGGATGATTTTGTGGATCTCGTGCTTCGCTCCGATATCCACGCCTTGCGTCGGTTCGTCGAGAATGAGAAATCCCGGCTTGGTGGCGAGCCAGCGCGCGACGCTGACCTTCTGCTGGTTTCCACCGCTGAGGCTGCCTCCGGGCGCATCCGGGCCATCGGTTCTGATGCCGAGATCCCGGATGAATTCCCGCGCCAGAGCGGTTTCCGCGGAAAGATTCAACCATGTGCCGGGAAAAATCACCGGATGGATCGCCATGGTGATGTTTCCCGAAACCGGCATCTCGAGAATCACTCCGTGGCGGCGGCGGTCTTCGGGAACGTAGCCGATGCCGAGGGCGATGGCTTCGCGGGGATTGCGGATGGTGACGGGCTTGTCGCGGACGAGAATTTCCCCTTCATCGGCGGGGGTGATGCCGAAGAGGGTTCTGGCGAGTTCCGTCCGGCCCGCGCCGACAAGCCCGGCCATACCGACGATTTCACCGGCGCGGATGTCCATCGTGACGCCATGCACGCCGCCCGCCCGGCAGCCGAGGTTTCTCAATGAGACGGTGACATTTCCCGGTTCGCCATCGGGCGGCGGATGGATGGAGGAAACCTCACGGCCCACCATCAGCCGGATCATCGCTTCCTCTGTTAGATCGTCGATGCGGTTGGTCCCCACGCTCGCGCCATCGCGCAACACGGTCACGCGGTCGGCCAGCGCGAAGATTTCCTCCAGCCGGTGGGAAATGTAGATCACTCCGGCGCCCGAGTCCCTCAGATCCCGGACGACCTTGAAGAGGAGGTGCTGCTCCTTCCGCGTGAGCGAAGCGGTGGGCTCGTCCATGATGACGACGCGCGCTCCGGAACCGATCGCGCATGCGATTTCCACGAGCTGCTGCTCCGGCATCGAAAGGGACTGGATCTCCGAATCCGGGGAAATGTCCGCTCCGACCCGTTCCAGCAGGGTGAGGGCGGCGCGGCGCTGGCGGGCGCGGTGGACGAGCTGCAAGGGGCCGCGCTCCTCCAGCCGGAGTGCGATGTTCTCCGCGACGGTGAGATCGGGAAACAGCGCCGGTTGCTGATAGATGCATGCGATTCCCAGCGCCTTCGCCTTCGAGGGGGTGAGGCCGGGGAGAGTTTCATTCCCGGTTGCGATGGTTCCGCTGTCGGGTTTGTGCGCTCCGGTGATCACCTTGATCAACGTCGATTTTCCCGCACCGTTTTCGCCCAGCAGTGCGTGGACTTCGCCGGGAAGCAGCTCGAAGGAAACCCCGCGCAGGGCACGGACGGCACCGAACGATTTGCGGATGTCGGTGAGAGCGAGGAGGGGTTTCAAGCCGGGAAGTTCAGGGAAGATTCAGGTGCGTTGTTCCAGAACCTTTCTTTCATATTGACGCGTTTCTTTCAACCAATCGCCGTCGCCGGGAACTCCCCGCGCCTCGCAGTGGGCATCCCACACCGCGCCCCAGGGCATGGATTTGAGTTCCTCCATGATGGCCAGCCTTCCGGTGAGATCGCCGGTTTGCTCCGCTTCACGGAGGGCCGGAGGTTCCAGCAACGCGATCAGAAGGGCCTTGAGCGTGTTGCGCGTTCCGATGACCCATGCGGCGATGCGGTTGATGCTGGCGTCGAAGAAATCGAGGCCGATCCGGGTGCGCGGCAGGAGCCGGTTGCGGACGAGTTCCGCCATGATGGCCTGCAATGGATCGTCCAGCGTTACCACGTGGTCGCTGTCCCAGCGCACGCCGCGGCTCACGTGAAGCAACACGCCGGGAACGTGCATGAGGACGGACGACAATTTGTCCGCGATGCCTTCGGTGGGGTGGAAGTGCCCTGCATCGAGGCACAGGAATTTTTGATTTTTGATCGCGTAGCCCAGATGGAATTCGTGGGAGCCGACGACGTAGCTCTCGCTGCCGATGCCGAAGAGCTTGGACTCCACGGCATCGAGATTGTGGTTCTCATCGAGCTTTTCCGCGAAGATTTGATCGAGCGAATCCGCAAGGCGCTCCCGCGGGGAGAGCCGGTCCACCGGAGTGTCCTTCCACCCGTCGGGAACCCAGATATTGGTCACGGTGGGGGAACCGAGTGCTTTTCCCATGGCGGCTCCGATTTCACGGGATGCGATGCAGTGGTCGATCCAGAAACGGCGGATTTCCGGGTTCGGGTGGGACAGGGTGAAACCATCCGCGGCTTTGGGATGGGAAAAGCAGGTTGGATTGAAATCCATGCCCATGCCGCGCTCCTTCGCCCAGTCGATCCAGTTTTGGAAATGGCTGGGTTCGATTTCGTCGCGATCGATTTTCCGGCCGCCGGACTCGCCGTAGAACGCGTGGAGGTTCAGCCGGTGTTTGCCGGGAAGGAGTGAAAGCGCCATGTCGAGATCGGCGCGCAGTTCGTCCGCGGTGCGGGCTTTCCCCGGATGGCGTCCGGTGACGGCGATGCCTCCGCCGGGAGGTTCGTCCGCGTTCTCGAAGCCGCCGACGTCGTCCCCCTGCCAGCAGTGCAGCGAGACGGGAATTTCCGCCAAGGCGGCGATGGCGGCGTCCGCATCGACACCGATGGCGGCGTAGCGTTCCCGGGCCAGCTCGAAGGCACGGGCCCGGGCGGTGGATGGGGAGGGGGTGGTCATGGGGAGTTTCCGAATTTCTACGCGCTGCGGGTGCCGATGCCGAGAAGTGTTTGGAAACGGGGAGGAGCGTCCTCCCGGTCCGCGATCACCGTTTGGATTTCATGGAAGCCGGCTTTTTCCATCATTCCCGCGAGGTGGCTTTCGGAGAATCCGAGCCAGCGGTCCGCGTACAGCTCGCGGGCTTCCTCGAAGGTGTGTTGAACGAGATCGAGAATCACCAGGCGGCCGCCCGGTTTCAAAATGCGGTGGGCGGCATCGAGCGCGAGCTGCGGAGGCTCCGCATGGTGCAGGGCCTGGCTGAAAATCGCGAGATCCAGGCTGGAGTTTTCGATAGGGGGATCCTCGATGTCGCCGAGGCGGTATTCGAGATTTTCCAGTCCATGGCGGCGGGCGAGATCCTGTCCGAATTCCACCATCTTCGGGGACAGATCGACGGCGATGACTTTTTCCGCCTGCCGGGCGAGCAGTTGGGCGAGGGTGCCTTCGCCCGCGCCGAGATCCGCCACGTGGCGGTAGTTGAGCACCTTGATCAAGGCTTCGGCCAGGGCTTTCCAGGAACGCCCCGGGACGTAATCGCGCCCGAAGCGCCCTGCCAGTTCGTCGAAGTAGGCCCTCGCCAGATCCTTCCGCCGCCGCAGGAGATGGCGCAGGGAGGCAGCGTCCTCGGCGGCCTCCGGGATTTCGCGGGCCGCGAGGCGGGCCACTTCCATCACGTCTCCGTCCGTGGTGCAGGAGTAGATGTTGTTTTTCCCGCTGCGTTCGTCGCTCACGAGGCCCGCGGTTTTGAGTTGGGAAAGCTGGGTGGAAATCCGGCTCTGGCCCATGCCGAGGATTTCCTGAAGCTCCAGCACCGAGAGGGGTTCCTCCCGCAGCAACATCAGAATCCGGAGCCGGGTGGAGTCGGACAACAGCTTCAGGGATTTCAGCATTGACGGCATGGAGCGGAAGATGCATCAACGCATCACGATTTGACGATACGAAAAACGAAATTTCCATGAGCACCTATATTTTTTCTTCGGAATCGGTTGGCGAGGGTCATCCGGACAAAGTGGCGGACACGATCTCGGATGCCATCCTCGACGCCTGCCTTGCCATCGACTCGAAGAGCCGCGTTGCCTGCGAAACGTTCGTCAAAAGCAACATCGTCGTCGTGGGGGGGGAAATCACGATTCCGAAGATCGGCACGAAGCCGATCGGCTCGGTGATCAACATCGAGAAGGTGATCCGCGACGCCGTGCGCGGGATCGGATACGTGAACGGAGATGACGTGTTCCATGCGGACCAGATTTTCATCAACAACTACCTGACGAGCCAGTCGCCCGACATCGCCCAGGGAGTCGATGCCAAAGCCGCCGAAGGAAAAAAGCACACCGAGCAGGGAGCGGGCGACCAGGGGATCATGTTCGGTTACGCCTGCGACGAGACGCCCGAGCTGATGCCCGCGCCGATCATGTTCGCGCACCGGCTGGGACGGGAACTCACCCGGATTCGCAAAAGCGGCAAGGTGAAGTGGCTCCGGCCGGATGCGAAGTCGCAGGTGTCCGTCGAGTACGTGGACGGCAAGCCCACGCGGATCATCAACGTGGTGATTTCCACACAGCATGCGGAAGGCGCTTCCCATGCGGAAATCGAGAAATTCTGCATTGAGCAGGTGATCAAAAAGGTGCTTCCGAAGAACATGCTGACGAAGGACACCAGCTACCTCATCAATCCCACCGGCAAGTTCGTGATCGGCGGTCCCCAGGGCGACAGCGGGCTGACGGGGCGGAAAATCATCGTCGATACCTACGGCGGCATGGGGCGTCACGGTGGCGGCGCATTCTCCGGAAAGGATCCATCGAAGGTGGACCGCTCCGCCGCATACATGGGCCGTTGGGTGGCGAAGAACGTCGTTGCCGCGGGCCTAGCGACCAGGTGCGAGGTGCAGTTCGCATATGCGATCGGGCACCACGAGCCAGTGAGCGTGCATGTGGATACCTTCGGCACCGGCACGGTCGAAGACGGGCGCATTCTGGCCGCCATTCTCAAGGTTTTCTCCTTCAAGCCCGCCGACATCGTGAAACAGCTCAAGCTGCTGCGCCCGATCTACTCGAAAACCACGAACTACGGCCACTTCGGCAAGGACGACTCGGATCTCACCTGGGAAAAAACCGACAAGGCCGCCGCGCTGAAGCGGGCCGTGGGTTGATTTTTACATATCCAACAAATTCATATCATGAGCCTTACCATCGAAAAAGAAGCCACCCCGAAAGCGGGCGCTTTCACGGATTACAAAGTCGCCGACATTTCCCTCGCGGATTCCGGCCGCAAGGAAATCGAGATCGCCGAGCACGAGATGCCCGGCCTCATGGCGACACGCGCCAAGTATGCCCCGGAGAAACCGCTCGCCGGCGTGCGTGTCATGGGCTCCCTGCACATGACGATCCAGACGGCGGTTCTCATCGAGACGCTCGTGGAACTCGGTGCGGACGTGCGCTGGGTTTCCTGCAACATTTTCTCCACCCAGGATCACGCCGCCGCCGCCATCGCCGCGGCGAAAATTCCGGTGTTCGCCTGGAAGGGGGAAACGCTGGAAGAATACTGGTGGTGTACCTGGCAGGCCTTGCAATTCCCCGGCGGTCTCGGACCCCAGCTCATCGTCGATGACGGCGGGGACGCGACGCTGTTGCTTCACAAAGGCTACGAATTGGAAAACGGTTCCGATTGGGTGAACACCCCGTCCGGTTCGCATGAGGAAAGCGTCATCAAGGACCTTCTCAAGAAGATCCACACCGAGCAGCCCGGCGTTTTTCATGAGATCGTGAAGGAATGGAAAGGTGTTTCCGAAGAGACCACCACCGGCGTGCACCGCCTCTATCAGATGGCGAAGGCCGGAACGCTTCTCGTGCCTGCGGTCAACGTGAACGACTCGGTCACCAAGTCGAAGTTCGACAACC
>CAZVSA010000229.1:6386-6919 GCA_964629955.1 uncultured Luteolibacter sp. | reverse complement strand
ACTGAGGTTTTCCGTGAGGAGGAACGTGGCGCAGTGATGGCGGGAAATGGCGGGATCGGACGCCCATTCGCGGAGCTGGCTGGCGATGGCGCTGAGTTCGTAGTTCGCGCCGCCCGGGGAAGGCGGGGCGATCAGATCCGCGTTCATCACGATCATGGCGACTCGTGTGGCTTTCTGCGGCTTGATTTGGGAGACGTTCGCGCAAAAGCGGAGGTAGTGGGTGAGGACGTGGATGGCTTCGCGCGGGGTTTTGGGCAGGATGGCTTCCTTGCCCGCCGGCCATTCGGCGAAGCGGTCGCCGCCTTTTTCCACGCGGATGCCATTGCCAAGATCGTAGCGGAGGACGACGTCAAAATTGGCGAGCAGGCGGTCGCGGAGAAACTCATGGAGAGTCGCGGTGCGGGCGCTTCCATCCGGAGAGGGAAGGAGGAAACGATCTCCGGTGTTGCCGTGGAGGAGGAACTGCGAGGAGGCGCCCGATTCGTACAGATCGATGATTTCATCGGGCCTGTCGGGGGGACTTATCAGCTAGA
>CAZVSA010000229.1:0-6376 GCA_964629955.1 uncultured Luteolibacter sp. | reverse complement strand
CCCGTGCCCAGCCGGGGAGGTGCAGTGGCGCGGGGGTGCTCACGGGGCCGCCTTACTGGGGGGTCATGTCCCGTTTGATCCCGGTGGCGGGCGCGCTCTCGCCGGTGGAAGGCATGGGCATTCCCAGCTCGGCGGCGAGATCGGCGAGGGCCATTTCCTCAAGGGCCTGGCGTTCGGATTCCTGCTCCTTGAAGCGCGTGGTGTCGATGCTGTCGCGTGCGACGCGCGCGCGGCCGGCGGCCTTGGTGTTTTCCTCCTCCACCATCTGGTGCAGGCGGTCGAGGGTGTCGCCGGAACCTCCGATGGTGTTGAGCATGCCGCTCGCCATCTCGTTCATCTCGGCGAGGGACTTGTTCATCTTCATGCTGTCGAGATCCTTGCGGAGGGATTCGATTTTCTCTCTCGCGGATTTCACGGCGTTGTCGCGGGAAAGGATGAGTTCCTTGTAGGTTTTTTCCGCGTCTTCGAGCTTGGCGCGGTTGCCGGTCATGTCGGCGCGGACGCGCTGGAGTTCCATGGCGATCTCCCCGGCGAGGCGCTGGTTGCCGGCGCGGAGGTTCGCGGTGGCTTTGGTCTTGAGATCGCGTTCCTCGGTTTCCTGGCGTTTCACCTGGGTGATGAGCTTTTCACAGAGTCCGGCGTGGGCGGAGAGGCCCTGGTTGAACTGGGCGATCTGCTTGCGGAGATTTTCCTTCTCCAGCTCCAGCAGGGCTTCCGGGTTGCGTTTTTCGACATTGGAAACGAAGAGCCCGAGGAAGCCGCGGAAGACATTGGATAAGCGTCGGAACATGGTATTGATCTACTGGCTTGCGTTATAGGGGACGGGAATTGGGATGTCACTGTCGAATCGTCACAATGATGGATGCTACTCTTCCGGCTTTTTGCCGGATTCCTCCAGCAGGGCTTCCGCGGTGAATTCCACGAAGGAGCCGGGAGGCCCCGCAAAGTGGATTTTCCGCTCGTGATCGAGGACGTAGGCGAGAGGCCATGTGCCGACGCGGTAAATCTCGGCAAGCCGGTTGTGGGGGTCGGAGAAATTGATCCAGTTCACGGTGCCGTCGGCCTGCATTTCACGGAGGGCTTCGGTGGCGTCGTTGTTCACGCCGATGACCACCACGGGACGCCCGCGGAATTTGTTCTGAAGTCCCGCCGTGATCTCGACGACGCGGGCCGCTTCCTCAACGTGGCTGTTCCAGAAAATCAGGATGATCACCTTGCCCTGATGGTCGGAGAGCTTGATCTGCCTGCCGCCGGAATCCGCGCCCGCGAGATCCGGGGCGACGCGGCCCCGGGTGAGATGGTTGATGACGTAGAGTTCGTCTTCGGCGAGTTTCGCCACGGTGGTACCGTCGATCTCGACATCCGCGCTCTGGATGATGGATTTGCGCAGAAGGGTGAGGCGCTTCCGCATGGCTTCGGGATTATCGCTGAGGGCTTTGAGGATTATGGCGGTGCCGAGGGCCGCCACGCCCTGAATTTTTTCGTCCGGGTGGGAGGACTGGATCTGCTCCAGCAGTTCAAGCGAGCGGGGATCGCCGGAAGCGACGAGCGCCATGCACATGGGAATGAGGCCGGGGCTGCGCATGTGATGGGTGGCGACCGCGCCGCGGATCGCGTCCGCTTCTTTGGCGAAAGTGGGAACCGTTTCTCCTCCGGATGCGGGGGTGGTCATGCCGGTGGTGATCCGGAGAAACCACGCCGCGGGCTGGAGAGTCCATTCCTCGCGCAGGGAAAGCCCGATGGCCCGCCACATCTCGCGCGCCGCGGCAACAGAGTCCGGGCGCTTTTCCCATACTCCGGCGCGGGCTTCCGGAGTGGTGGCGATGCGGAGTTCGAGCGCCCATTTTTCCAGCAAGAGCTGGTGCGTTTTTTCGATCCGTTCGGCCTCGGCGGGCGAGGCAACGACCGGAATGGCGGAGGCGAGCAAAAGACAAAGGAACTTCATGCCGTTGAGGCTAGCAGCGGGAAATGGGGGTATGGAACTGGAAAACTCGGATGCGCGCCGGAGATGCTTCCGTTGGGAGGCTAGGGCCGATCATTCGGCTTGAGAGAATCATGTCTCCAGGCCGGACCGATTCACAGAAATCGAAAAATCCCCCGATCACGGGCGGAAACGCGCCTCCACCAGAATCATAACTCACTAAATACCAATGTATGGAGGTGCAAGCATTCATACTTTACGAACTTCTTTCGGGATCAAGCTGGTTTTAGGCCTCCCCTACTACCAGCACAATCTGCCTCCTTTCGTGGCGGAGCCGTTCCAGTTCTCCCTCAAATCCACGGCACAGGGCGGGCTGACGGAAGAGACCGCGCGGCTCAGGGACTCATAGTCGGATAAGGACGTGTGCCTGCGGGTGTTGTCAGCCGTTATTTCTTGTCCCCTCCGCTCCCGGACACGGCTTGCCGCACGGGACTGACGGTCATGCCGTCGTTGAGGGTGTCGAAGGGGTTTGACACGATCGTGGAATGTTCAGGCAGGCCGGAGAGGATTTCGATGCGGGAGCCGAAGTCGCGGCCGAGTTCTACGGTATGGAAACGGAGAGTGTTGGTTTGATCGACAACGGCAACCAGGGGATTTGCGTCGCGGATGATGATGCTGGTGGCGGGGACGATGATAGGGGCTGCGCTGGATTCGAGCGTTAGTGTGGCGATGGCGTGGACACCGGGCATGAGGGTGTGCTCCGGGTTTTCCATGCGCGCTTCGCAACGCAGGGTGCGGGTGACGGGATCGAGCGCGCCTGAGGTGCGGGTGATCTTGCCGGTGAAATTTCGTCCGGGGAATTCGGTGACTTTGATGGTGACGAACTGATCGGGGCGCACATCGCGCATGCGGGATTGGGGCACATCGATGAACACTCGCAGGGTATCAACTTTGGCCACGGTGAACAGTGACGCGGAGTCGCCGCTGCCGCCTGCGACGATGAGCGCGCCGATGGAGATGTTGCGCCGTGTGACGATGCCATCGAAGGGCGCAATGATATTCTTGTAGTCGCTGAGTTGGGCGAGGCGTTGCACGTTGGCTTGCGCGGCGTTGAAATCGGCTTCACGGGCGGCTTTGGCACCGAGATTTTCATCCGCCTGCTGCTGGCTGATGGCGCGGCTGGCGAGGAGGGCTTGGGAGCGTTTCGCGGTGGACTCGGCGAGGTTGAGGTTGGCTTTGGCCTGATCGAGCGCGGCACGGGCCTGGCTGAGTTCCTGATCGAGATCCGGGGTGTCAATCTCGGCCAGCACTTGTCCGGTGGTGACACGGTCGCCGATGTCCACCGTCCATCTTTTGACGTAGCCGTTGGCGCGAACGTGCAGGGTGGTTTCCTCGATTGCGAGAATCGTCGCAGGCAGGGTGATGGCCACGGCGGCGTCATCTCGCGTGACTTCCTCAACACCTACTTCGGGAATGATTTGCTTTGCGGCTTCCTGTTTGAGGTTCTCTTGCGCCCGCAACCGCGGGATGATGCCGAGCGCGAGCAGGAGCGCGGCAAGCAGCAAGGCGACGCCAACGACGGCAGTCTTTGCGAGGAGACTTGTCCGGTGTTCGCCGGGGTTGAGGTCGAGGTTCAAGTTTTGGGAATCGGACGTCATGGCTTTGTCTGGAGGAGATCAGGTTTTGGGTCAGGCATGACCGGCTTCGGCGGCTTGCAGCATGTCCTCTTCGTTCACGGCCACGCCCTTTCGGCCCATCAGGGAAAAGACCACGGGCACGAAGAACAGCGTGGCAAAGGTGGCGACCAACAAGCCGCCGATGACGGCACGGCCCAGCGGCGCGTTTTGCTCGCCGCCTTCGCCAAGGCCAAAGGCCATGGGCAGCATGCCGATGATCATGGCTCCGGCGGTCATCAGCACCGGGCGGAGCCGCGTGGCTCCGGCGCTCAGAGCGGCTTCGAGCGAGGTGAGGCCGCGTTTCATTTCATCGTTGGCGAAGGTGACGAGCAGGATGCTGTTGGCCGTGGCCACGCCAATGGTCATGATCGCGCCCATCAGGCTCGGCACGCTGAAGGTGGTGTGGGTGAGAAACAAACCGGCCACGATGCCGACGAACGCGCCTGGCAAGGCGGTGATGATGATGAAAGGATCGCTCCAGCTTTGGAAATTGACCACCATGAGCAGATAGACCAAAAGCGCACTGAGGATGAGCCCCGCGCCCATGCGTTGAAAGGCGCTCTCCATGTTCTCCACCTGTCCTTGCATGGAAATGCGGTTGCCGGGAGAGAGCCTTGTTTCCAAATCCGCGATGATCTGATGTATCTCCGTGGCGACTGAGCCGAGGTCGCGCCCTTGCACGTTGGCGAAGACATCCAGCACGGGCTGCACGTTGTGATGATTCACCACATTGGCCGCGTGTCCCCGCCGCAGGGTGGCGATGTTTCCAAGCAATTGCGACGCTCCATCCGCCGGGCTGTTCTGGCGGCTGGAGACCGGCGTGTTCAGCAAATCGTTCAGGCTACTGATCTGATGCGTCGGCGTTTGCACTGCGACGAGGAACGGGATACCGTATTCGGGATCGACCCAATAATTTGGCGTGACCTGAACGCTCGAACTCAGGCTGACGACGATGTCATTGGCGATGTCCCGCTGGGTGATGCCGTTTTGAGCCAGCAGCGTGCGGTCCACTTCGATGTCCAGCGCCGGAGCATCGAAGGACTGATGCACGAAGATGTCCTTCGCTCCGGGTATCTTCGCGATGCGCGCCGCCAGTTCGCGAGCGACGGCGTAGTTGCCGTTGCGGTCATAGCCGGAGATTTTCACGTTGATCGGCGCGGGTTGGCCGAAGTTCAGAATCTGGCTCACGATGTCGGCGGGCTGGAAAAAGAAGGTCAGTTCAGGAAATTTTTCCTTCAGTCGCTCACGCAGCATGGCCATGTATTCCGGTGTGCCATGGGGGCGTTCCTTGTTGAGCGAGACCAGGATTTCACCGTCATGCGGACCGATGGTGACATTATCACCAAAAGCCATGCTGAATTTTTCCGCGACGACACCAAAGTTGTCCAGAATCAGCGCGATATGCTCCCGGCCAATCGTGTTGCGGATTTCCTCCTCCACCGCGCTGAAAATTTGCTCGGTTTTTTCGATTCGTGTTCCGCTGGCCGCGCGCACATGCAGGCGGAACTGCCCCGCATCCACTGTGGGAAAGAAATCACGGCCCACCCAGGGCAGCGCCACGACCGCCGAACTGACGACGATCAGAAACACGACAAAGACCGTCGCGCGGTTCAGCAGCGCCCAGCGCAAGGCCGCGACATAGCGGAGACGCAGCGCCTCAAAGACAGCGACGAATCCGCGTTGAAAACGGCTGATCGGATTCCGCGACGGCGGCGCGTCATGCTTTTCATGCCGCATGAGGTATTTGACCATGACCGGCACCAGCGTGCGTGACAGCACGTAGCTGGAGAGAATGGCAAAGACCACCGCGAGCGCCAGCGGCGTGAACAGATACTTCGCCGGCCCCACGAGAAAGATCACCGGCACGAATACGATGCTGATAGACAATGCGGAAACCAGCGCGGGCACAGCGATTTCGCGCGAGCCTTCCAGGATCGCCCCGCGCAGCGGCTTGCCCAGTTCGGAATGGCGATGGATGTTCTCCAGTGTGATCGTGGCCTCATCCACCAGGATGCCGATGGCCAGCGCCAGTCCGCCCAAGGTCATCACATTCAGCGTATGCCCCATCACACTGAGCAGGCTCACGGAGGCGAGGATGCTCAAGGGAATGGAAATCACCACGATCAGCGTGCTGCGCCAGGTGCCGAGGAAAAGGAAGATGAACGCCGCCGTCAGAGCGCCAGCGATAGCTCCCTCATGAATCACACCTTCAAGCGCCGCCTCCACAAACAGCGACTGGTCGAACAACAAATCGATATTCAAACCGGGAGGAGCGGCAGCGCGCATCTCCGGCAGCATGGCCTTCACCTGTTGGATGAGGTCCAGTGTCGAGGCATTGCCGTTTTTGACCATTTGCAGCAGCACCGCGCGCTTGCCATTGGCGCGCACCACATTGGGCTGCACCGCGAAGCCATCGTGGGCGAAGCCCACATCGCGCAGGTAGGTCACCACGCCATTCGTGGTCTTGACCGGGATGTCATTGAGCGAGGCGATCAGCTCCGGGGAATTGTTCATCCGCACGCTGAACTGCGTCCCGCCAATCTTCGCCGAGCCACCGGGCAAGGTCAGATTATGCGCGTTCAGGGCGTCATTGACATCGCGCGCGCTCAAACCCTGCGCCTGCAGCTTCGCGGGATCCAGATCCACCATCACTTGCCGCACTTTTCCGCCGTATGGCGCGGGCAGCGTCAGGCCGCTGACCGTGGCCAGTTGCTGGCGAATCCTAAAGATGCCGTAAGTGTAAAGCTCCGCCTCGCTCAGCGTGTCCGAACTCAGGGAA
>CAZVSA010000228.1:0-6925 GCA_964629955.1 uncultured Luteolibacter sp. | reverse complement strand
GGAGTGAATCTGCGCCAAATCGTCGGCGATCTCGTCGGCATCTCCCTCGACGAAACCACGACCGACGGAGATCTCTATTCCATCGCCGGAGCTTTTGGCGTGAGCGCAATCGACTTCGGAGCCGGCAACGACCCCGCACCTTCCTGGGATCCCCCGCTTTCCCGCACCAGCCCCTTCCTCACCCAGAAGGTCTTCAACAGCTACCACTCCGAGACGGAAATGCTGCGCTACCTCAAGCGGCTCGAATCCAAGGATCTCGCCCTCAACGAGTCCATGATCGCCCTCGGCTCCTGCACCATGAAGCTGAATGCCACCTCGGAGATGATTCCCTTGAGCTGGCCGGAAGTTTCCTCCCTCCACCCCTTCGTTCCCGCGGACCAAAGCACCGGCTACCGCGAAATGTTGAAGATGCTCGAAGACTGGCTCGCGGAGATCACCGGATTCGCCGCCGTCTCCCTGCAACCCAACGCCGGTTCCCAAGGCGAATACGCAGGCCTGCTGGCCATCCGGCGCTATCACCATTCGCGCGGCGACCACCACCGCGATGTCTGCCTCATCCCCGTATCCGCCCACGGCACCAACCCCGCTTCCGCGGTGATGGCCGGCATGAAAGTGATCGGCGTGAAATGCGACGAAAACGGCAACATCGACGTCCAGGACCTCCGCGCCCGCGCCACGGAACACCGCGAGCGCCTCTCCGCGCTCATGGTCACCTACCCGTCCACTCATGGGGTTTTCGAGGAAACCATCCGGGAAATCTGCGAAATCATTCACGACGCCGGCGGCCAGGTCTACATGGACGGAGCGAACATGAACGCACAGGTCGGCCTCACCAGCCCCGGATTGATCGGCGCGGATGTCTGCCACCTGAATCTCCACAAAACCTTCTGCATCCCCCACGGTGGCGGCGGCCCCGGCGTGGGCCCCATCGGCGTTGCGGAACACCTGAAACCCTATCTCCCCGGCCACCGGGAACTGGAAAACAAGGAAGCGCCGGTTTCCTCCGCTCCATGGGGCAGCGCCTCCATCAACGTGATCTCCTGGATGTACATCGCCATGATGGGACCGGCGGGCCTCACCGAAGCCACCGAAGTCGCCATCCTGAACGCGAACTACATCGCCAAACGCCTCTCCCCCTGTTTCCCCGTCCTCTACACCGGAAACGAAGGCCTCGTGGCCCACGAATGCATCATCGACGTCCGCCCGCTCTCCGAGCAAAGCGGCATCACCGTCGAGGATGTCGCCAAACGCCTGATGGACTATGCCTTCCACGCCCCCACCATGAGCTGGCCGGTGGCCGGCACCCTGATGATCGAGCCCACCGAATCCGAATCCAAAACCGAGATCGATCGCTTCTGCGACGCCATGATTTCCATCCACGGAGAAATCATGGCAATCATCCACGGCACTTCGGACCGCGACGACAACCCTCTCAAAAACGCCCCCCACCCGGTGGAAACCGTCTGCGGAAATGATTGGCCGCACGCCTACTCCCGCGAACAAGCTGCCTTTCCCCTCCCCTACCTCCGCCAGCACAAATTCTGGCCCGCCATCGGCCGCATCGACAACGTCCACGGAGACCGCAACCTCGTCTGCACCTGTGACTCGGTGGAATCCTACGCGGAGGCCTCCAACTGACCAATGACAGCGAACCCATCACCCATCGACTGGGATTCATGGCACGGAGTCATTCCCGCCACCATTCTGTTCGTCATCCGGGACGGAGAGATTCTGCTCATCGAGAAAAAGCGCGGCCTCGGCGCAGGCAAGATCAACGGCCCCGGCGGAAAAATCGACCCCGGCGAAACCCCGCTGGAATCCGCCATCCGGGAAACCCAGGAGGAACTTCTCATCACCCCGCACGCCCCCCGCAAACTCGGCGAACTTCATTTCTCCATGTCCGACAGCCCGGACATTCTCTGCCACGTTTTCCGCTCCGACGGATTCACCGGCACGCCCACCGAAACCGAGGAAGCGGTTCCCGTCTGGATGCCGGTGGAGCAGATCCCCTACGAAAGAATGTGGGAGGACGACCGCCACTGGTTCCCCTTTCTTCTAACAGACAAGCCGTTCCTCGGCCGGTTCGTTTTCGATGGCGAGCGCCTCCAATGGGGCGAAATCCGGGAAGACGTCTCCTGGTAACGGGTGATCCGCCCCGTGGTGGCGATCACCGGTCGCCACCTCTCTTTTGATTCGGGGACCACACGCGCCCCCGCGTGTTCCGGAGTGCGCCCTCGCGCTCCGGTGGCCCGCATCCGGAAACCTCCCCGCCATGTCCGCCAGGTTTCCGGCGAGGGCGCCGGAAACAACACGCGAGGGCGCGTGTGCTCTCCCCGTTGCCTTCACGGCACCGCACTGTAGTGGCGATCACCGGTCGCCACCATCCCCACTCCGAACCAAAAATCTTCCTCTGCTCACTCGGCACTTCTTCCCAACCTCACCCGCCCGCCGCCAGGGCAACCACCTCCACCCTGTCCCCATCCGCAAGCCGCACCTGGCCATGGTCCCGGGGAAAGACCGCCTCCTCGTTCACTTCCACAACCACCGGTTTTCCCGAAAACCCGAGCGATTCGAGCAAGCCGCTGATCGTCACAGGGCCTTCGGTTTTATATGCGGATCCATTGAGTGTTATTTTCATGTCGGGCTTCACCTCCATTGCATCAGTTGTTCCGGAAAAGGACATCTCTCGCAATCGGAGAAATCTTCCAGGCAAAAATCCTGATAGATCTGCAACAGCGCCTGATGATGGCAGACACGCTTCAGCCACGGCCCCGCCGCGTCGAGCGAGCCGAAAAGCCGGATGGAGCATCGTTTCACCTTCTCGTTCGGCGAGGAATGGCGCAAACGGTGGAAATCCCGGAAAGTCATCCCGTCCTCGTGCATGGCGAGAGGCGCAAGGTGGTTGGCCACGAGTTCCAGCGCCTGCGTCCTGCCGAAAAGGGCGACCTTCCGGCTTGCGGGCGAGGACGTGAGCGTGTGGCGGCGGGACCAGAAATCGTGTTCCAGCCCCTGGAGAAAATCGACGAGCGGCTTCACCTCGAACGGCCGCGCCAGAGCAAGGCGGCGATACCCCGGCCACGCGTTTGCCAGCGCCACAAGAGCGCCCACCCGTCGGTGCGGATGATTGGCCGGGCGCTGCCCGTGGAATTTCCAGGGAATGGTCCGGTCCCGCGCCACCTCGAAATCCGCGCGGTATTTCCACCACGTGTCCCACAGTTTGCGGAGATACTCGCGGGTGTCGGGAGGAGCGGCCTCGTGCAACCTCGCGGAAAGAAACCCCGCGGTGCCGAAAAGCACGGCTTCCGCCAGTTCCCGGGAACTCCGGATCACCTCCAACGGCGCCCGCTGCGTCAGCAACTTCATCGCCAGCGCGTTTCCCCGGTATCCCAGCGTCTCCGCCGTCGCCTGGAACAAGGCGGCATCACGCCCATGTGCATCCGCCATCCGCACGAAACGCCCGGCCTTGATCGCCGCCCGATGCTTCGCCGCCTCATCGAGCAAGCGCCCCACCGCCCCGGCCGGAAGATTTTTCAACGGCATCACACAGCGCCCCGGCAAAGCGATCGCCACATCCCGCGGCGGGCGGTTCATGGCATCCGCAAGCTGAAGCTGGGAAATCACCACCTGCGGAATCTCCCGCCCATCCGGGCCTTTGGTGCCCGCCCGCCGCTGGTTGCCGCGGAACAAAACATGCAGAACTACCTCGCGGAAATCCGGATTCACGCCGTGCCCGTGGGCATCCCACGCAGCCGCATCGGAATCAATTTCCAACGAACCCTTCCGGACAACCCCGTCGATCTCGATGGCCACATGGGAAAAATCCGGACCCGCGCCGCGATTCCATTCGCCGAACTGGATGATCCGCACCTTCCGCCCGTCGTTCGTGCGGAAATCCCGGCCGAATCCCCCGGAAAACCACAACGCCTGAAGCTCCAGTTCGTCCGGCAGGGAAACATCCGGAGTCTCCGCGAAAGCAAGCGGAGGATGCCAGACCGATTCCAATAAAAACCCGTAGGTCATACCTGATTCGATGATTTCATGGATTGCCGGAAGCGGGCTTCGCCGGATCGGCGGGAGGCGGCGGATCGAGAAGATCCAGCCAGCCATCCAGGGCCTTCGCCTCCGGGATTTCGCCATACCGGGTCTTCGCCTCCCGCAGCAACCGGATGGCCGGTTCCTTGCGGTTTTCCCCGCGCTCGATCGCCGCCAGATGGAAATCCTGCCGCATCCGGTCCGCCGGTTTCTCATGGCGGCTCCTCGCCCTGGCGAACCACTCCGCGGCTTCCTTCGCGAGGCCCAGCTCACGGAGTTCCAAACCCAGCGCCTCCTCGAAAAATCCGCTTCCGGTTCTCTCCCCCGCCTTCCCGATCTGCGAATGGCGCTCCGCCGGGCTGTCCTTCCACTCCAGAACCGCGGCGCGCAGCGCACGAAAATCCATGTCCTTCCCGGCAATTTCCCCCGTGCCATCCAGATGGGCGAAAGGACGATACAAGGGATCCCCCAGCACGATTCCCTGCCAGGAAACCACGGGCACCGACATCCAGGCGGCCTCCACCCACGAATGACCGTCCAGCAGCCTGCGGTGCAGTGTATTCAAATGATGGGTAAGGTGCAGATAGGGCTCATAGACGTTTCCAACCGTCACCGCCGCACCCTTTTCCAGCAGCGGAGCGCACCAGTTTTTCATGGCATCGGAAATCTGTGCGCCGCTGAACGAGTGAAGATGCACGGCCACCGCACCGGGACGGAAACGGAAATTCCCGTTCAGAAACGGACCGCTCACATGCCAGTCATACCAGCCGTAATAAACGGACGCCTCCGTCATCGGATAGTTCAGCGGCAGCGTGTCGTTGAAACGATCCACCACCGTCGGGATGCCCGCCCCCTCGTTCGCTTTCACGATTCCCCGCAGCCAGTCGTCCCCCTGCGGGAACTTGTTCGCGATGTCCACATACGCCATCCCCCAGAGACCCGTGTTTTCCGTGGAAATGGCGTCGCGGATCATCCGCTCGCACGTCTCCCGGCTCGCAGCGTCGATGCGAGCGGTGAGCACCAGGAACGGCAGGTTCACCTCCGCGATCCCCGCCTTGCTTTCAAAAAACATGTTCTTCAGCACGCCCGCCGCCGGCACGCCCTCCACTCCGAACATCGCCAGTTCCGAATCCACCGACGCATCGTCGCGGGAGGCAATGGGATTCTCCGCATCGCCCGCCTCCGGCTTCGGACCGGGCGCGATTTTCAACGGCACCCCGCGGATCGTCACCAACACCCTGATCCGGTTTTCGACCGGCAGAACGATCCCCTCCGCATCGCGCCCCAGCTTCCACCACGCCCGCTTCCCGAACTCCTCGCGAAGGGGATTCCGGATCGCCGTTTCATACTCCTCACGGGAAATCTCCGCTTTTTTCGGCATCGGAAGTCCGATGAGATTCCCCTCCGGAATGAAACGGGCCTTGGCGTAAATCCGTGCGATTTCCCCCGATTCCGGCACCTCCGAATTATACAAAACCGCCACCGCCTCCGGCATCGGAGCCGAGCGGGCAACAGCCGCCATCGCCAGCAGGAGCAAGCAAAACCTCATGAACGGAAGCATGACCGGATGGGAGCGTCATGCAAGGCCGTCCAACACCACGGAAGACACCGCTTGTTGCAACAGGGGACCGCACGCGCCCTCGCGTGCTGTTTTCGGCGCCCTCGCCGAAAACCGGCTGACATCGCGGGAAGTTTCCCGAATGCGGAACGGCGTGGCCTTACCAGCCCACGGAGAGCAAGAGGTGGCGACCAATGATCGGCCACCACAGCGAAGCCAATGGGGACCGCCCTCGCCATCGCGCGCCGTTTCCGGCGTCCTCGCCGGAAACTTGGCGGGAAGATTTTCCCCGCCCCGGCCTACGTTCGCCATTGAACGTCCTCCCGCGATCCTCCATTTTCCGCCCCGCCATGTCCGAACGCAAGACCCTCGAAGAACGCAACCAGATGACCGACCTTGAGCGGCTCCGCCACTCCTGCGCCCACGTCATGGCCACCGCCATCCTCAAACTCTGGCCCGACGCCCAGTTCGCCTACGGCCCCCCCATTGAAAACGGCTTCTACTACGACTTTGAAATGAAGCACCGCATCACCCCCGACGACTTCGGGAAAATCGAAGCCGAGATGCGGAAAATCGCCAAGGACAACCAGAAGTTCGAGCGCAAGGTCCTCACCCGCGACGAAGCCAAAACCCTCGCCGAATCCGGACGCCTCGGCGGCCTCTCCGACCGCCCCGGCAACCCCTCCCGCTTCAAACTCGACCTCATCGACAAAATCCCCGAAGGCGAGGAAATCTCCTGCTACCAGAACGGCGACTTCATCGACCTCTGCGCCGGCCCCCACGTCGGCTACACCGCCAAGTGCAAAAACGTCAAACTCATGTCCGTCTCCTCCTCCTTCTATCTCGGAGACGAATCCAAAGGCCAGCTTCAGCGCCTCTACGGCACCGCCTTTGAAAACAAGGAATTGCTCGAAGAACATCTCAACCGCCTCGAAGAAGCCAAAAAGCGCGACCACCGCCGCCTCGGCAAGGAACTCGGCCTCTTCCACATCGACGAAGCCGTCGGCCAGGGCCTCATCCTCTGGAAACCCAAAGGCGCCCTCGTCCGCCGCTCCCTCCAGGAATTCATCACCGCCGAACTCGACAAACAAGGCTACTCCCAGGTCTTTACCCCCCACATCGGCAAGCTCGATCTCTACCGCACCTCCGGCCACTTCCCCTACTATCAGGAAAGCCAGTACCCCGCCATCGCCGAGCGCGACGTGTTGGAAAAACTCGCCGACGAGGACGCCACCTGCGCCACCCTCATCAACGGCCTGTCCGACGGCACCTACGAAGGCTACATGCTCAAGCCGATGAACTGCCCGCATCACATCAAGATCTACGCGAGCGACC
>CAZVSA010000227.1:0-6954 GCA_964629955.1 uncultured Luteolibacter sp. | reverse complement strand
CGCCGCGGCCAATCCCATTCCCAGAATCCTGCAGATCGGGCGGTTGGTGCCCGCATGGGGCAAAGCCCCCAGCATCACCGCCGTGGCCGCCGCCAGCAACGCGGCCTGCAGGAACTCCACCGTGCCCCGCTCGATCGGAACGTCCGCGCGGTTCGGCAGCCATGCGGGCAGCAGGATCGCAACCGCCCCGGCGCATATGAGCAGCACCCGCACGAGCGTCCGCGAAACGGAAGCATTGCTGGAGACATGGAGAGTTTCCCGGGACACGGCGGCCAGTAAAAGATTCCCCGCCTCTTCATGCAAGGGCTCGCGCATCCCCGCGGCTCTTTCTTTCCCCGGCGGAAACAGGGAACCGCCCCGCCGCCTTTCGGGCGTCCGGAGCAACGCTCCGGCCCTTCCGTGGCAGTAAAAACCACCCGCGACCTCCGGCAAAGAGGGGCCCCTTTCTTTTTGAAAATTCCGAAAATCTTCCTTGCCGCATTCATCCGATCTTTCAAAGTCCCCCGGTCTGACGCGCAACCTTTCCAATCCAATGATCCAAAAACTCAGCGGCCGTTCCACCGGTCTTCTCGCCTCCGTTCTCGTCACCACCGCACTCGCCACACCCACGCTTCTCGCACAGGAAGCCGCCGCGGTTTCCCAGAAAACCGCCCTCGACCGCTGGGTGATCGACGGAGGCCCGACGATGTTCCTCATCGGCACCGCCATCGTGGCCGGCATCGCGCTCTCGGTTTTCAATTTCATGTCCCTCACGAAGGCGAAGTTCTGCCCGGCGGATCTCAAGGCGGCCCTCATGGACCACATGGCGAACTGCCGCGTGCGCTCCGCCATCGAGCTGGCGGCCTCCCATCCCTCCTACCTCGGCCGCCTCGTCGCGTATTCCTTCCCGAACATCGACGCCACCCGCCCGGAAGATCTCGGCCGTGAAAAAATCGAGGACGCCATGGCCGATTTCACCGTGAACGAAAACCGCAAGATCATGACCTGGATCAACTACATCTCGGTCGTCGCCCAGGCATCCCCGATGCTCGGCCTTCTCGGAACCATCATCGCCATGGTCGGCGCCTTCGCCACCCTTGAAATCACCGGTTCCGCCGACCCCGCGAAACTCGCGGGTGACATCTCCGTCGCGCTGCTCACCACGCTCTGGGGGCTGCTCAACGCGATTCCCTGCATCGTCATCTACTACGTTCTCAAGAACCGCTTCTCCGAATTGGTCGCGGAATCCGTGCACTCCGCCGAGGAAATGGTGAACGCCGCCGTCGCCACCGTGAACGCGGACACACTTTATGCCAAGATTCCCGAAGGCATCGCCGTTTGAACCCTGCGCCTCACGCAGGATTCCACAATAAACCCCTCCACCCATGCCTTCCTCCAAACTGCGGTCCGCCGCCGTCGATACCGGCAGCGACGAATGCTCGTTGGACATGTCGCCGATGATCGACATGGTGTTCCTCCTGCTGCTGTTCTTCCTCGTCAACGCATCGGCCATCATCGTCAAGGGCGACCCCGATGTGAAGCCCCCGGTGGCGGTGAATTCAAAATCCCCGGAGGATGGCAGCGGCCGGATCGTGGTGAACGTCCGCGAGAACGGAACCTTCACCTCGGAATCGCTGGTCATCCTGAAGGACGAGGCCGACATCACCGATCTCGTGAAAATCGAGAAAGAGAAAATCGACCGCCTCGGGCTCACCCCGCGGCTCCACCTTCGCGGAGACAAGGAAACCGTCTTCCGCCACAGCCGCACGGTGATCCGCGCGGCGGCGAACGCCGGCGTGGATCAGGTCATCTTCGCCGTCTTCGTCAGAGAACCCTGAACCCCGGCACCCCAAACCCATGGCCCGTCACAAACGCCACGAAGTACTCGAGGACAAACCCCCCGAGCTGGACATCTCCTCGATGATCGACCTCGTTTTCATGCTGTTGCTCTACTTCATGGTCGCCACCTCCCTGCAACCCAGGGAAACGGACCTTGGCATGAAGCTGCCCGCCGGAGTGCCCAGTGGCGAGCAACCGGTGATCGACCCCATGTTCATCCGCGTGGATGCCCCCGGAGCGATTTACGCCGGTGTCGGCAACTCCCAGCAGGTGCTGGATACCGATACGGGGGAAAGGGACGTGCCGCTGCTCAGCAGCCAGCTCAAACTCTACGCGGATGCCGCCCGCGCCTCCGCCAGCACCCCCCTCGTCCAGATTTATGTGGATGGCGGGGCCAACCAGCAGCGCGTGATCGACGTCCTCAACGCCCTTGCCGGAGCGGACATCACTTCCGTCACCTTCACCGACCTTGTCGACTGAACCATCACCCGAAATTCCGTAAAAAATTTTAAAAATCTCACGCCGCCGGCCGTTCCCTCTTGCGGGCCTCGCCCGGCGGCGCTCTCTTTTTCATAGAAAATGATCCGCGGACCGGCAGCCTCCGGTCAAACCCACTCCATCCATGAAACCCTTCCATTCCCTGCATGCCCTCGCCGGCGGAGCCGCCGCCATCTCGATTGTCTGTTCCGCCACGGCCTACGCCCAGATCGGCGATCTCGGCGCTCTCGTTGACAAAGGGCTCGCCGCCATGGAGGCCGGGCAATGGGAGGAAGCCCTCGCGCTCCACACGGAAGCCGTCGAGCGTTTCTCGAACAACGCCCTCACCCTCCACGGGCCCCGCTTCGGCGTGATCTACTACCGCAAGGGCTTCTGCGAGCTGAGGCTCAGGAAATGGGAGGATGCGATAAAGTCCTTTGAAGTCTGTTACAGGGATTTCCCCAACGATGCCGCGGCCGGCGGAGGAAACGTTTTCGAGAAAATGGCCCTTCTGAGATGGGGGGAAGCCGCCGTGGGCTCGGAGCAATGGGAACTCGCCATCACCCAGTTCAAAAAGTTCCTCGAAGAGCACGACCGCACCCGCGACAACTACCCGCAGGGCACCTTCCACATCAACATGGCGATCTGCCATTACAACCTCGGCCAGTTCCCCGAGGGGAATGAAAACCTGGAGATCGCGATCAAAAACAAGGACCGTTTCCCCACGTCCGAATCCGGCATCATCGCCGCGTTCCAGGCCCTCGTCGGTGCCGCCACATCGGGAAACAACGAGCAGGCGCTCCTTGATTTCATCGGAAAAAACCGCGGGGAGCTGACCTTCGAGCCCTACCTGATGCACCGTTTCTCGAACTTGTTCATGAAGCTCGCCGCCGATGCCATCAGCGCGGAAATGCCCGCCCCGGCCATCGCCCTCTATCAGTTCGTCCCCCCCACCGTGGCGGCGCGCGACGATCTGGACGCCCGCATCCGGATGCTTGGCAAGATCAACAGCATCCGCGACGGAGCCACGAACTACTCGCTCAAACAGCTCGCGGACGAGCTGGCCGTCGTGGAATCCACGCTCAAGGGCAACAAGATGCCCGAAGCCACCAAGCTCGCGGCCACCGCCTTCCTGCACGAACGGGCCGGCAACGTCCGTGGCGCCGCCGCCGCCTACATCTACCTGGAGAAATTTTTCTCCAATTCGGAACGGCGCGAGGACAACCTCTACAACCTCGTCCGCACCCAGTCGATCCTCGGCGAAACCGCCAACACCCAGGCGAACGCGGACAAATTCCTCACCACCTTTCCTGATTCCGCCCACGCGCCGACCGTCAAGCGCCTGACGCTCTCCGCCCTTTTCTACGACGGGGAATACGAAGCCTGCATCCGCGTCGCCGAGCCCATGCTGACCGAGCTGGAGCAGGGAACTTCCGAGCACGACCTCTGCCTCCACGTCCTCGGCGGATCCTACTTCTACACCGGCCGCTACGAAGCCGCCCAGGAGAAGCTCGACGAGCATGTGGAAACCTATCCGGAAAGCGATTTCGCGCTGTCCGCCTCCTACTTCCAGGCCGCCAACGAATCCCGCCGCCACTTCTGGACGAAGGCCGCCTCCATGCTGGACGCATTCCTCGAAAAATACCCCGATCCCGACGAAAACATCTTCTACCCCTTCGCCCTCTACGACCGGGCGAACGCCCACTACTCGGAGGATCAGAACGAGGGCGCGCTGGAGAAAATTTCCCGGATTCTCACCGAATTCCCCGACAGCAGGGTCGTCGATGGGGCCCACAACCTCCGGGGCAACATCCGGCAGAGCGACGGGGATGAGGCCGGTGCCCGGGAGTCCTATTTGAAAGCCTTGGAAACCGCGGAATCCAGAAACAACCCCGTGGTCGCCGGGGAAGCTATCCTCTACCTCGTCGCCATGCTCGGGGACAAGGAGGAAACCCTCGAGGAAGCGGTTCCCTATGCGGACAAATACTGGGAAAGCTATGCCGACGGCTCGCCCTACCAGACCCAGATGGCGGTTGCCCAGATTCGCGCCATGAACGCCGCCGGACGCGGCGAGGAAGCGCTCTCCCGCCTGCGCGACGTCATCTCCCTGATGGTGAAAAACCCCGAAAGCGCCGGGCTCGAACAAGCCATCAATTCCTACACCGAAGTCTATCTCGAAAAATACACGCCGGACGAATTGAAGGAGCACTACTACAACTTCCCCGGCATCACCTCCACCGACCGCGCCGCCCGCGCCCTTCTCCGGATCGCCATCATCGGCGTCTTCGAGGAAGTCTCCAGAAAAGCGGAATCCGAAACCGACAAACGCAACGCCGCCGCGATGATCCAGGTCCTCTTCCGCGAGTTGAGAACCGATTTCGCCCTTCAGGACCTGAACAACTACATCCTCGTCAAACTCGGCGACTACATCCGCACCAACACCTCCAACCCCGCCGAAGCGCTTCCCTTCTATGACGAGGCGCTGGGCCGCCAGGACCAATCCCACCTCTTCACCGCCCTGCGCGGACGCGCGGACGTCTACGGAAGATCCGCCATCGCCGCGGAGGTGGACAAGGGCATCGCGGACTTCCAGCGCGTTTACAGCGAATCCAAGGACAATGGGGAGAGGGAGTTTTCCCTTTTCCGGATCATCGAACTCCTGATGGCCAAGCACGACCATGCGGGCGCGGCCGAACAGGCCCTTGTCTATCTGGGTCCCGAATCCGGCTTCAAACGACACTCGGCGGAAGTCGGTCTCATCCTCGCCCAATCCTTCGACCGCCGCAACATGATGGACGACGCCATCTCCATGTATATGAAGGTCTGGTCCGCCCACATCGGCTACATCAAGATCTCCGCCCCCGCGGTGAAACGGTGGATGGAACTCTCCTGGCAGCGCAACACCCCCGGCGCGGCGGACAGACCGGCCGACCGCCAGGGAGCCTATGAGGGCGGCGCCCGCTACGTGGACCTCACCGAACGCCTCAAGGACAAGATGAGCCCCGAGGAAACGGGACTCTGGACCGAGGTCCAGCGGCTCACCCAATCGTATGAGGCGGACCCCCACATCAAGTCGATGGAAGAACTCAAGCGCGAGCGTGAAAGGGCCGCCAACAGCCGCTGAAGCCCGCAAGCCCCACCCTTTCCCGGTTTTTCCCGGTTCACAAAACCCCGCTTCCCTGATACCATGAAACATTTCCTGACAATCCCCCTGGCCGCGATGCTTGCCCTGCCGGCTTCCGCCCAGCAGGCGCCCTTCCAGGCCAGTGCCATGCTCGTCGAGCCCGACGGAGCCACCCTCCGGATCTGGATCGTCGCCGCCACCTCGTCTTCCATCCGCTACCGGGAAACCGAAAACTCCTCCGTCACCAAGGATCTCACCCTGCGGGAAGGCTCCACCGTGTTCCTTTTCGAGCCCGCCGGCTTTTCCGCCGCGCTGGATCTCTTCCAGGGCAGAAAATACAAACAGGCCCTGACCGCTTTCACCACGATCAAGGACCGCTACAAACCCATCAGCTCCCTTCCCGGCAACCACTCCACGCTCGCCGCATTCTACGAAATGGAATGCCTGCGGAAACTCGGCGATCTGGAAGGCCTCGCAACCGCCGCCCAGGCATTTTCCAAAGACACCCTCGTCCGGGAGAACCAACTCCTCCAGGTGGACCTCTATCCCATGTGGGAAGCCCTCCGCACCGAAGCATGGCCGCGCCTGGAGATTCTCGCCAAAAACCGCCAGGACGAAATGTTCCCGGGCAACCACCGCGCCCAGATCGCCTATTGTCACGGTCGTGCCCTGGAAGGCCAGGACCGCCCGCTCGAAGCGCTCGACGCCTACAACGTCGCCCTCATCGCGGACACCGGCGCCTCCGAAGAAATCGCCCGCGAGGCGGCGCTCCGGATTCTCGCCATCCACAAGGAAAATCCGGACGTCCAAACCGCCATCAAAAATTGGGGCACCCCCAACGAACGAAAAGCCTCCGCCGGATTTCTTCGCCTCACCGAGGCCGCCGCGGTCGCCCACTTGTTTGAACTCAGCCTCGGCTCCGGAACTCCGCTTCCGGAAGATTACAAGGTGTTTCTGAAATTCAAAAACCCCTCCTGATCCCCACCTCTTCATGAGAGCCGCCGTCTGCCTCCTTGTTCCCCTGCTCGTCGCGGCCACCGGCTGCGACCGCATCAAGGAACAAGCCGCGCGCCTCAACAAATCCTCCGAAAAAGGCTCCGCCGTCGTGCCCGGCTCGGTCCGCGACATTTCCGCCGCGGAATTCGACTCCTTCATCTCACAAAAAGGCAAGCTGGTCGTCGTGGACTTCCACGCCCCCTGGTGCGGCCCGTCCAAACAACTCGAACCGGTTCTGGACGACGCCGCCGCCAAATACGGCGGCGTGGCCGAGATCGCCAGAATCAACGTGGACGACGCCGAACAACTCGCCATCCGGGAAGGAGTCGAAACCATCCCCGATGTCAGATTCTACCGGGATGGCAAACAGGTCGACCGCTTCCTGCCCCCGTCCAAAAAAAGCATCCTCGTCAAAAAATTCGCAACCAATGCCAAGGGCCTCACCCCCGCCGGAGACACTCCCGGCGAGGCCTCCGCCGCCGACAGCGCCCCTGCCATCGAGCCGATGAAAAAAGCCTGGCGCCCCCCCGGCATCGAGC
>CAZVSA010000226.1:5218-6958 GCA_964629955.1 uncultured Luteolibacter sp. | reverse complement strand
ATCGCGGCGTTCGGTGTCGGTGTAGAGGGAGTTTCCGCCGTCGATGATGATGTCTCCCTTGTCGAGGAGGGGGATCAGAGACTCGATGACGGCGTCCACGGGGCTGCCGGCCTTGACCATGATCATGACCTTGCGGGGAGAGGCGAGGGATTGGACGAATTCCTCAAGCGATTGGGTGCCAACGAGTTTTTTGTCAGGATGTTTGCCGACGAACTCATCGGTGACGGAGGTGGTGCGGTTGTACACCGAGACCTGGAAGCCGCGGGATTCCACGTTGAGAACGAGATTCTGGCCCATCACGGCCAGTCCGATAAGTCCGAAGTCGCTGTTGCTCATAAGAAGGGGGTGCCGGGTTTTGCGGCGGGGTGGATGTAGGGAAAGCGGGAGTGGGGCGCAACTCATTGTTTGCGCGCCCGGCATCCATTTTTTGAAGGGATTCGCGGGCGCGCCGGGGGCTTGTGCAACCGTTTGTTGCCATGCTCCCGGACCTCTCCCAAGGTTCCGGGGTGAACCTGCCCAACACGATTACTTTTTCCCGTCTGGTGATGACGGCGGCGTTCGTAGCGGCTGTTTCGCAGCATTCGATGGCGGGCTACGGGGTGGGGCTGGCGCTTTTTTGCCTGGCGGCGGCCAGCGACTGGCTCGATGGCTGGCTGGCGAGGCGGATGAAGCTGGTGACCCCGCTGGGGAAATTGATGGATCCTCTGGCGGACAAGATTCTGGTGAGCGCGGCGTTCGTGTTTTTAACCGCACGGGGTTTGTGCCCGGTGTGGGTGACGGCGCTGATCATCGGGCGGGAGTTCCTGGTGACGGGCCTGCGGCAGATCGCGATCGAGGCCGGGCAGGTGCTGGCGGCGGATCGTTTGGGGAAATGGAAAACGGCGTTTCAGCTCACGTTTTGCATCACCGGCCTGGTGTGGCTGACGCTGAGCCCGCTCCATGGCGAGGGCGGGGTGATCGGGTTTTTCCGGTGGCTTTCCTCGCCGGATCAATGGCTGATGCCGGCATCGCTCTGGATCGCGGTCGTGCTGACCGTGGTGTCCGGCTGGAATTATCTCTGGAGCGGCAGGGGGCTTCTTAAGACTGAACATTGAACATCGAACGTCCAACATCGAACGTTGAAGGGAAGAGGTCTTAAAGTCTCAAGGTCCGAAAGTCTGAAAGTCCCCCATCACCAAACCACTTCCGATTCCAAACTCTTCCGACCTTGAGACTTTAAGACCTTCGACCTTCAGACTCTTCCTCTTCCCCCAATATGTTTTCAGGAGAAGAGCTTTTTGGCGGATTTCGTGGATTTCCGGCGGATTTTTCCAGTGCGTTTGCGGAGGTGTTTCCAAAGTCCGGGTGCCAGGCGCGCGGTGAATCCGTGTGTTTCGAGCCAGGCGGAGAGGGTTGCGAGGTCGTTTTCATCGCCGAGGAGATCGGCAAGCTGCTCCGCGCCGGATTCGGGTCCGGGTGCCTCCGGGAGGTAACGGAGCGCTCCGAGGTGGGCTTTGAGGGCTTTGCGCGTTTCGTGAAATTCGTTTTTGGTGCGGGAGTTCAGGCCGCGGATGCGCTTTTTCAGTTTGCGGCGGAGTTTTGCGGCACTGGAAGACGCCTTGCGTTCGAGGGCTTCGTCTTCCTGCGCGTCGAGGATTTCGCGGGCTTCCCTGGAGAGGGTCGCGCACCATTGGAGAGTCTCGGCGGGAGGGTGGGGAACGCCGGTTTGTTGCTCCAACAGCCGCCATCACGCGGCTGTTG
>CAZVSA010000226.1:0-5208 GCA_964629955.1 uncultured Luteolibacter sp. | reverse complement strand
GCCGGCTCCAATGCGACCGCGTCCCGGCCGTCGAGCCAAGCGATATCCGCGACGCCGTTGGCGAGCGCTTTACGCTGCAAACCCTCGAGGCCGGCGATCTGATCCGGCGCCGTAACTTCAGCGGCGATTTCCGGTTCCTCGTTCCATTCCAGTTTGTTCCAGGTGCTCTGTCGTGAAACGGCATCGCGGTTGGCGGAGAGCAGGCGGCCGATGGCCTGGATGCGGCGGCCGGCGGTGTCCTGGAGCCCGGTGAGGGCAAAACCGCCGCGGATGGATTTTCCGAGTTTGCGGATGGCGTGAACGTTTTCGGCGGTTTTCTCCCCCGCATCGGGCAGGGCGGCCAGAAGGCGCTCCATTTCCGCGCAATCCTCCAGCAGGTGGGTCCGGATGGCTGGGGCGGGCTGGGGAGGTTGCGGAGAAGTGTCCATTTCCCCGAGAGTATCGGGGTCCAAGGGGCTTGTCAGTGACGTTTCTGTGACAAATCATCCTCCGGGCGGTGAGTCGCCGTATCTTCTCCGGATGAAAACCCTGATCCGCAACGCACGCCTTGTTTCGCCCGGTTTGGAAATCCCGGATGGATGGCTTCTGATGGAGAACGGCGGGATCGTTTCCACGGGATCGTCCGCGGAGGTTTTCCCGGAGGCGGAGCGGAGCATCGATGCGGAGGGAAGGCGGGTGTTGCCGGGATTCATCGACATTCATTCCCACGGAGCGGATGGTTGCGACGTTTGCGATGCTTCGCCGGAATCGATCCGCCACATCGCACGGCGGAAACTGGCGGAAGGGGTGACCACCTGGCTGCCGACGACGCTCACGCAACCGCGGGAGCTGTTGGAAGAGGTGGCCCGGGCCTTCGCCGAATATCACAAGAATCAGGAGTTCACGAGGACGCCGGGGCTCCATCTGGAGGGGCCGTTCATTCACAGGGACCGGGCGGGAGCCCAAAACCCGCAATACGTCCGTCCGGCGGACATCGGGGAGGTGGAGAAACTGGCGGGGATCGCGCCCGTTCTGCTTCTCTCGCTGGCTCCCGAGTTGCCCGGGGCGCTCGAACTGATCCATGCCGCGCGTGCCATGGGGATCGCCAGTTCGGCGGCCCACACCTCGGCCACCTGCGCGGAGGTTCTGGCCGCCAAAGCCGCCGGGCTGACGCATCTGACGCATTTCGGCAACGCGATGACGCCCCTGCACCACCGGGAGATCGGCGTCGTCGGGGCGGGCTTGCTGGATGATGATCTGATGCTGGAGATCATCGGTGACACCGTTCACCTGAGCGGGGAAATGAAGAAGCTGGTTTTCAAAACCGTGCCGGTGGAGCGGATCATGATCATCACCGACTCGATGGCGGCTTCCTGGCGTCCCGACGGGAGGATGAATTTCGGGGGATTGGACGTGGTGGTGGAGGGAGGCATCGCCCGCTTGAACGACAGCGGGGCATTGGCGGGATCGACCTGCCGCTACCATGAAGCCGTGCGCGACACCGCCGCTTCCTGCGGGCTTCCGGCGGGCGAGTGGGTGAAAACGACCGGTTGGAATCAGGCGAGATCCCTCGGGCTGGATGGTTTCGGGAAGATCGAACCGGGTTTCGCCGCGGACCTGGTGATTCTGGACGAGGATTTTTCCGTGTGGAAAACGCTGGTGGGCGGAGAGGTGCGCTATCCGTTTTAGGGCTACTTCGTTACGTTTCGGGACAGCTTGGTCGAAATCTTTGGAGCCGGGATTTTCCAGAAAAGAAAGAGAAACCACGGATTATACGGATTTCACGGATTAAATTGATTATCAATTGCTTGAAAAATCCGTGCAATCCGTATAATCCGTGGTTTTCATCCGAATTTCCAAGAGAGAGGAATTTAACCAAGTGGAATTAGCCGGGTTTTTTCGCGAGCCGCTTCTCGAAGGAGAACGCCTTGCACAACACTTTGGGGTTGTTCGCCACCCTGGCGCATTTCCGGCAATAGAAGGTGGCGTCCCGCGTGAGGGCGTGAAGCTCGGCGGCCCGTTCCTTGATTTCGGACTTCGACCAATCGCAGAGAGTTTCGGACATGAGGATGGGGGTGGGGGACGCGATCCTGCGGTTGAATTTCCCTTGATTTGATCGCTGCCCGGGCCATTTTGGCATTGCATTCAAGAAAGCACAATCAACCTATGAAAACCGCCGCCCATACCAAGAAAAGTACCGATGCCGTCACTCAGGGTCTTGCCACGGTTCTGGCGGATTCCTACGCCTTGCTGGGCCAGACGCACCTTGCCCACTGGAACGTCGAAGGCCCCGCGTTTTTCAGCCTGCACGCGGCCTTCCAGACTCAATATGAAGAGCTTTTCCTGGCGGTGGATGAGATCGCGGAACGGATCAGGGCGCTGGATGTCCTTGCTCCCGGCGGTTTGAAAACGCTGGCTTCCCTGTCTTCGATCACCGAACTCGCCGCGGAATCCATGCCGGCGAAGGACTTCGTGGCCCACTTGATCGAATGCCACGAAACCGTGGTGGAAAGCGCCACCGGCGTCCGGGGAGCCGCCGAGAAAGCGGGCGATCTGGAAACCCAGGATTTGATGATCAAGCGGATCCAGACCCATGAGAAGACGCTCTGGATGCTGCGTTCGTTCCTGAAGAATCTTTGAGATCCTTTTGGAATGATTCACAAGTGCTGGCGTCCTGCCGGTTTCTTCCCGTACTGTTCGGCTAAAATGAATTTTCGAGGAGCATTCATATCCAATTTTTTCGTGTGTCCTGATTGTCAGGATCGCTGCGGCATTTTTGTGTCCGTATGGAGGAAGTGGAATCGGAGCTTTTGGTATAGACAGTCAATTGGTTCCGGTTATTCTGAGTAAAAATGAAAAGGCTCTCTCATTTTGTTAGATATCCGAATCCGTGAGGGAGAATAAATACTGTCGCCAAAGAAAATTAAGACCATGAATCTCCGCTCGAATCCTTATAGCACGAGAAGTCAGATGATGATCTTGCTCCTTGGCGCGTTGTCTGACCGTAAAGGCGCATACAGCAAGCAAGATGTCCTTGCTATCATCGAAGAATTGAAGTGGTTCGATTTGCGGCAGGACGATAAGGTTCCCTACCCAACGGTCCAGTCAAAGGAACAAAGATGGAAGACACTGATCGCCTTTACGCGTAAGGATTGCGTTGAGGACAAACTATTCGAGGATGATGGGTGTCACGATAGCTGGCAGATTTCCAAAAATGGGAGGAACATTTATGCCAGATTCAAAGACGCTTTCGCATCAGGAAAACTGGATTGCTCTAAGTGCTACATGTGGTCAGACGTTTTCAAGAAGCATCTGAGACCTGAGTATACTCCCAGCGAGCGCGATATGGATCGACCTGGTGACGTTTATAAAGATTACTATAAAATCAATAAGATCAACCTGTTTCAGAAGTATTTGAACATGTGAATTGGGAGAAGCGATGATGCCGAATGCCCGACCAAAGGTGAGGCGGATGCAGGCAACTGGCGTTCCGCCGGTGCCTGATCCTTGAGCGTCCCGGCTAAAAGAACTGGCTTGCGAGCCCCTTGAATTGAGCGACAATCCCTCCATGAGCACCGTGCAAGAGATTGAGAGTGCAGTGAAGACTCTCTCACGAACCGAGTTGACCAGTTTTCGGGACTGGTTTCTCGGATTTGATGCGGATGCCTGGGATCGGCAATTCGAGGAGGATGTCGCCTCCGGACGGCTTGACGAGTTGGCAGACGAAGCAATCCGTAATTTACAGGAAGGACGTTGCACGAACCTGTGAGACACCGGGCAAATCCGAAATTCTGGAAATTTTACGAGCAGCTGCCCAAAGAAATTCAGAAGCTCGCTGATGAGAATTATGAATTGCTTGAAGCGAATCCGCGCCACCCCTCGTTACATTTCAAGAAGGTTGGCCGAATGTGGTCTGTGCGCGTAGGTATTCACTATCGTGCAATTGCTGTTGAGCATGAGCAGGACATCATCTGGTTCTGGATTGGACATCACAGTGAATATGACAAATTGATCAGTCGCTTCCAATGACAATGCGGCAAGCCGGAAAAGATGCCGGCAACCGGCGTTCCGCCGGTGCCTGATTGTGCAGGATGGGACCGCGGTCGCGCCCTACCTTTGAAAGTGCCGCACATGCCGCCGCACTTGGAAGCCCGTTCCCTGTTTCACCAGTTCCGCCTGCGGAAAATCCCCGGTGAATTCCGGGAACCATGTGTCTCCCTCGTGCCGCCCGTCCACGTGGCTGATCAGGAGTTCCGTGGTGATTGGCAGAAAGGCGGCGTAAATTTCCGATCCGCCGATCACGAAAATCCGGCCTTCCAGACCGGGCAGCGTTTCCAGTTCTTCCGGGTGGTGGATCACCTCCACGTTGTTCGCGGACCAATCCCGGTTGCGTGTGAGGACGATGTTCCGGCGTTTGGGCAGCGGCCTGCCGATCGACTCGAAGGTTTTCCTGCCCATCACCACAGGATGTCCCGAGGTGGTTTGCTTGAAAAACGCGAGGTCTTCCGGCAGATGCCAAGGAAGGTCTCCGTTTCGTCCGATCACCCGGTTGTCGTCCATCGCCACGATGGCGGTTAGAAGGATTTTTCCTTTCATTCCTTCAGACCGCGACGGGCGCCTTGATGTGCGGGTGGGGATCGTAATCCTCAAGCAGGATGTCTTGGAAGGCGAACCCGTCGATCTCCGTGATGCCCGGGCGGAGTTTCAGTTTCGGCAGGCTGCGGGGTTCTCTGGAGAGTTGCAGCTCCGTCTGTTCCAGGTGGTTTTCGTAGAGGTGCAGGTCCCCGAAAGTGTGGACGAAATCCCGCGCTTCGTAGCCGCATACGTGGGCCACCATCTCTGTCAGCAATGCGTAGGAAGCGATGTTGAACGGCACGCCAAGAAACAAATCCGCGCTCCGCTGGTAGAGCTGGCAGGAGAGCCCGGGCCGTTCTCCCGGCTTCGGCTCGTGGACGTAAAACTGGAACAACAAATGGCAGGGGGGGAGCGCCATCCGCCCGATGTCCCCCACGTTCCAGGCGGAAACGATGTGCCGTCTCGATTGGGGATTCCCCCGCAGGCCGTCGATCAACAGGCGGATCTGGTCGATGGCCCGCCCGTCCGAAGTTTCCCATGCGCGCCATTGTTTGCCGTAAACCGGTCCGAGTTCCCCCTCCGCATCCGCCCATTCGTCCCAGATGGTCACGCCGTTTTCCTTCAGGTAACGGGTGTTCGTGTCGCCCTTCAGAA
>CAZVSA010000225.1:5253-6968 GCA_964629955.1 uncultured Luteolibacter sp. | reverse complement strand
TCAATTCCGCGGGAGCGGTTTCGATTCAGGAGGATTCGGCAACCGAGCTGACCGGAGCGAACACTGCCCAAAGTCTCGCGCTGAACTCCGCGGGAGATCTGACGGATGCCGCGGGCACGAGCCTGGCGGTGACGGATGGCGCGTCGCTGCTTGCAACGGGGAGCATCGTTCTGAATGACGATGCGGCGGATGTTTTGACGGTGGGGGATCTTGCGAGCTTCGCGGGCAGTTCGATCACGGTGGGCAGCGCGGGGTTGGCGAACTTCGGCTCTCTCACTTTCAACTCCGCGGGGTCGGTATCGATCCAGGAGGATTCCCCGACGCTGCTGGCCGGAGCGAACACGGCGCAGACGCTTGCGCTTCATTCGAGCGGAGGGATCTCCGATGCGCCGGGAACGAGTGTCGATGTGACGGGCAGCTCGCTGATGACCGCGGCCGGAGGGATCGTTCTGAACGATGACGCGGCGGATGTCCTGAGTGTGGGCGGTTTGGCATCCTTCTCGGGGACTTCGATCACGGTGGGAAGCGCGGGCCTGGCGAACTTCGGTTCGTTGAATTTCAGCTCCTCCGGGATCGTTTCGATCCAGGAGGATTCCTCGACGTTGCTGGCGGGATCGAACACGGCGCAGAGCCTGGTGCTGACGTCGGGCGGCGGGATTACGGATGCCGGCGGTGCGAGTGTCGTTGTGACGGGCAATTCGTTCATGACGGCGTCGGGCGGAATCGTGTTGGCGGATGCCGGCGAGATTCTGACGATTGGAGGGCTCGCGTCCTTCGTGGGCACTTCGGTTTCGATCGGTGCCACCGGTCCCGCGAATTTCGGCTCGCTCACTTTCAATTCGTCGGGGCATGTGGGCATCCGTGAATCGAGCGGAATGCTGCAAGTGGGCTCCAATACCGCCGGTCAGCTCCGTTTGGAAACGACCGACCGGATGGAGATCAACGGAAACTTGAATGTTGCGGGAGCCGCCACGCTTCTCGCGGCAACCGGGATTTCCCAGAGCGGCAGCGTGACGACCGGAGGAACCCTGGACATCGAAACCCTCGGCGGGGATTTCACCATGAACGCGGGAGGCACCATCAGTGCGGGCGGCGACGTTCTGGTCCGCACGCCGGGTCATGTGACCCTGGGAACTCTCGAAAGCCTCGCGGAAATCGCTGTCATCGCCGGCGGGGATATTCTGGACGCGGATGCTTCCGGAGTGAATCGCGCTGACGGACTGGCCACGCTGACCGGGCGCACGGTCAACATCAAGGGGGCGGGAGCCCAGTTGCAGGCGGGGGGACGGATTGGTTTGCCCAATGATCCGCTGAATACCGAGGTGGGTGTGCTGGCCGTCTCGGCGCCGGGAGATGTGCATTTGTTTGAAACCGGGGTGCTGCGGATTGGCAGCCCCGGGCCGGTCGAGGTCAACCGGGTGGCGCTGGATTCCTCCACAAGCACTCTATCGGTGGCTCCTCTGTCCGGGATCAATACTCCGGGGAATCTGGATTTGATCGCCTTCGGGGGAATGACGCAGGGAGCGGGGGCCAACGATACATTGGGCGGGGGGTTGCTCACGGTTCTGGAATCCCAGGGAGACATCCAGTTGACGGGGCAGAACCGGATTTCGGTCCTTCAGGTGCGGAACGGCAGGAATGTCGCCATCCGGGATGGGGAAGGCGGGCTTGTCCTCACCGGCGCGAACCGCTTCTCCGGAACGGGATTCGTGATC
>CAZVSA010000225.1:0-5243 GCA_964629955.1 uncultured Luteolibacter sp. | reverse complement strand
CGACGCGGGATGGTCTCCGGACCGATGCGACCGCGACCCTCCAGCGTCCCGGAACCCCCGCGAACATCGTTCTGATCGCCGGGGAAATCGTGGGACCGCCGGGAGTCAGCGAATTCAACAGCCTCAATTTCCTGCCGCCGCCGTTCGCGCTGCCGGGAGATCTCTCGAAGATGTACATCTTCGCGAACTCGCTGGCGTCAAGCGTCGCGCCCGAGGGCTCCGTGCTGTTCCAGGTGAGCCCGATCAGCAACCTGAGATTCAACTTCAGCTTCCCGGTGACGGGAAGCGGATCGGTGGATGACATTCTGGCCAATTTCGGCAGCGATTTCTCGCTGGGAGGTTTTTCCCTGTTGCCGAACGATTCCGCGATCTTCTTCTCCTCCGCCCCCATCATCGATCTTCAGATCTCCGATGCGGCGGCCATGGCCAGGGAGTTCTTCAAGAGCGTCCTGAAGGATGACATCGGGACGGTGGAGAGCCTGCCCTTCAGCCCGGACCGCGCGGCGATGGATCCCGGAACGGGAGACCCGGGCCACTTCGGCCCCTATCTCACCACGGGCTACGAATATCTTTTGTATGAGGAAGAGAAGAAAAGGGAGGAAGGTGATCCGTTGTTCCCGCTCTTCATCGAATACACGATGGACGCCGAAGGCAACCTGATCATGAAGAGCCTCTTCTGATAGAACGCATCCCCACCGGCAGAAACCAACCGAAGGCCTTTCCTCCTCCCAACAGACCCCATGAAATCACGTGAATTGAAGCGCGCGTCGGCGCTCTGTCTGACATCGGCGATCATGCTCACCGCATTGCCGATCATTGCCCAGGATGCCAGCGAGGAGCCTGCCGCGGGGGATCCCGCTCCGGGTGACGCCGCTCCGGCGGAGGAGCCGCCTGCCATGGAGGAAGCTCCTGCGGAGGCTGTTCCGTTGGAAGAGGAGGATGCGGAGTTGCTGCCACCCTCGGAGGACGGTCTCATGCCGCCCGATGAAATCGTGCCGGTGGAGGAAGTTCCTTTTCCCGGAGCGGTGCCGGTCATGACGAAGGATTTCGCGGTCACGCGGGATTCCGGCGCGGCCGATTCAAATGCGGTGAATCTCCAGGGAATCACCGTGTATCGCGACGAGCGGACATCGGTGCGCGAAGCGCCCACCGCGCCTCCTTTTGCGGGCGCGGGTGTGAAATTGCTCGAAGGCCTGACCACACCGGATGCGGACGGCCTCCGGCAGTTGCTGGAAACGAAGTATCTCCAGCGGAACAAGCCCGCTTCCTTCCGTGATCTGGAGCTGATCGTGGAGGACATTCTGGCGCATTACCGGGACAACCACCGGCCGATGACCCATGTTTACATTCCGAAGCAGCCGTACGGGCCGGTGATCCGTTTTGCGGTCATCGAGGGGGTGGTGGGGAATGCGTTTCTGCTGACGGAGTCGGAGATCCGCGGGAAGGATCCCGCCGCGCTGACTCCCATCGAGAAGCCGTTTCATGCCCGGATCGATGACGATTCATCGTGGTGGCAATCCTGGTACCGCGATCCGTACAAGAGCGAGGATCTGGCCCGCACGCTGGGCCCCCGCCTGGATGCCATCCGCGGCCGTGTCGTGGATACGGAGGAGCTGAAAGTGCAGCTCGCGGCCATCAACCGCAGCCCGTGGGCCCGGTTGAACCGTCCGGTGGAGCATCCTTTCCGGGATGTGGAGGTGAGGTTCTCGCCTCCCGCGGCGGATGTCCTCGGGCAGACGGATCTGGTGTTCGAGGTGAGGGATTCGCGCCCGCTCAAGTTTTTCGCCGGTTACGAAAACAACCTGACGGAACTTCTGGGAGAGGACCGGCTTTTCGTCGGCGCGGCGTGGTATGACGCGTTTCTGCTGGGGCGCGATCACCAGCTCGGGTTTCAGATCTTCAGCGCGCTGGATCCGGATGAGTTGCTGGGGGTTTCCGCGAACTATCTGATTCCATGGAAGGGTGGCAGCCAGTTCACCGAGTTCTTCGCCGCCTATGCGGAAAGCTCCGCGGGCATTTCCATCGCGGGGGTTTCCTCGGAGCTGGAGGGTGCGAATTTGATTCTGGGGGCGAGGCACTACATCGAGCTGCCGGAGCTTTTCGGCGCGTCGGATTTTTCGCAGCCGCTGGGGGAAAAACGTCCGCACCAATGGGCGAAGCCCGAGCGGGAGGCGTTCGGCCTTCATCACGAGGCGGGGATCGGCCTGGATTACAAGGCGACGGACAACGATCTGGCTTTTGGCGGGATCACCGCGGCGAGCAATCCCGCGGACATCGTCCAGCTCGTGCTCGAATACAATGCCCGCCAGACCGATCCCACCGGGGAGACGAATCTCGGGTGGCAGATTTTCTTCTCCCCGGGCGGCATTACGGGAAACAACGACGACGAGTCTTTCGCGCCCCTTCGTTATGACAGCTCCGCAAGTTACTTCTACACGAAGCTGAAGCTGGATCGTGAGCAGGATCTGCCCTTCGGGTTCATGCTCCGGGCGGGGCTCACCGGCCAGTGGTCGGACGGGAACCTGCTGGCGAGCGAGCAGCTCGGCGTGGGCGGTTACAACAGCGTGCGGGGCTATCCGGAACGGCTTCACCGGGGAGACACCGGTTATCTTTTCAATCTCGAACTGTTCAGCCCGGAATTCCATCCCGCGCGTGATTGGTTCAAGCTGACGAAGATCGACGACAGGCTTCGTTTCCTCGTGTTTTTCGATGTGGGTCATGGATCGGCCGCGAATGAAAACCCGGCGGATCCTCTGGACGACGACTCGACCCTCATGTCGGTGGGGGTGGGATTCCGCTATGAATTCCGGAACGATCTGCGCTTCCGTTTCGACTACGGCCATCAGCTCAAGGACCCTCTCCCCGCGGTGAAAAATTCGGACAGCGGAGCTTTCCACGTCGGGCTGGTCTGGACGTTCTGATGGGGAAGGAATCCGTGCTAAATAGGGCGAAAGCGAACCACGGAAGGCACGGAATCCACGGAAAAGGTGGGAGAAAAGTTATTTGTTGTTTGTGATTCGTTATTGGGGAAGATGCATGGCTCCAATCTTCTGAAATTCCGTGCTTTCCGTGTATTCCGTGGTTCTCCATTTTTCTTTTCAAGGTATCAGTTCGAGAGGCGCTGGACGAATTCTTCGAGAATGGAGTTGAGCTGCGGCCGGTGTGCGATGGCGGTTCCGGGTTGATCGAAGCCGATCCAGATGGCGGTGGCGCCGCTGGGGCCGAGCCGGAGAGTCCAGGCGTCGCGTTCCGAGCCGGTGGCCCCGGTGAAGGAACGGGTGCCGCCGGTGCGCCGGAGGATGCTGGAGGCGTCGAGCGCCGCGTTTGCGCTGAGGGCCGGAGTGAGATGGGATTTGGCCTTGTAGATGGTTTTCCCGGAGGGGTCTTTGATCTCCCGGATGAAGAAGGGTTTCGGGCGTTTCCCCTCATTCCCGAGGGTGGCCAGCCCGATGGCCATCTGCATGGGCGAGGCGCTGACGGAGCCGCGGAAGAGATCTTCGGTCTGGAGAAAATCGCCGGTGAGGCCGCAGCGTTTGGCGATGCGTTCGACCTCCGCGGGGCCGATCTGGCGGCCGGTCTGGACGGGGCGTCCGGGCAGGACGAGCTTGCCGCGTTCCGCGGCGGCGGCGGCGACAAAGGGCTCGAAGGCGGAGCCGAGATCCCGGCGGAGATGGATGCTGCGATCGTAGCGGGAGTGCGCGAAATCCCGTCCGCCGATGAGGGCGAGGACGGCGCCGGTCCGCGTCTCGGTGGTGACGGCGGCGAATTGAAGGTAGGCGGGATCCTCTCCGGGCTGGTGGCCGCGGTGGGTGGGGTGCGGCCAGGAGCTTGTCCGTTCGAGCCGGTTGATGGCGGTGGAGAGATCGTTTTCCAGGCGCGTCTGCCAGCCGGAATCGAGGGTGGTGTGGACTTCCAGCCCGCCGGATTGGACGCCGAGTTCGTCGAGAATGCGGTCGAGTTCGCGGCCCACGGCTTCAAGGGCGTAGGAGCGTCGGATGGCGCGGCGTTCTCCGGTGACAAGGCGGATCGGTTGCGCGGCGATGGCATCGCGGCCGGTTTCGTCGAGGAATCCCATGACGACGAGGCGGTTCAAGGTCTGGTCGCGTTGTTCGAGGGCGGCATCGAGGTTCCGGAGCGGGGAGAAGATGTGGGGGCCACGGATGATGCCGGCGAGAAGGGCGCATTCCCCTTCGTTGAGTTTTCCGGTGGGAAGTCCGAAGTAGGTTTGGGCGGCTTGCTCGATGCCGTCCGCACCGGAGCCGAAGTAGATGCGGTTGAGGTAGTGGCAGAGGATTTCGTCTTTCGAGTAGCGCGATTCGATGCGGAGGGTGACGGCGATTTCGAGGAGTTTCCTGTGCAGGGATTTCGCCCGCATGTTCTGATAGGTGTTCCGCGCGAGCTGCATGGTGAGCGTGGAGGCTCCCTGGGTGAAATCCCCGTCTTTGATATTCCGGACAGTGGCGCGGGCGAGGCCGCGGACGTCGATGCCGTGGTGCTCGAAGAAGCGCGCGTCTTCGCGGGCCTGGAGTGATTTCACGAGGAAATCGGGAATGTCATCGCGTTTCACGAGCCTGCGCCCGGTGCCTGTCGTGGCGGTGAATTCCTTGCCGTGGCGGTCGTAGAACGTGGTGCCGGCGGGCAGGCGGGCGACTTCGTCGAGATCGAAACGCATCGCGAGCAGGAAATAAAAGAACGCGACTCCGAGCGCGACGATGAGGCCGGTTACGCCCAGGGAAAACAGAAAGCGCACCGGGCCGTGCAGCCATTCCGGAAGCCAGCGCTTCCAGAATGGATCGGGAGTGATGGGGCGCCAGGTGGACATGGTGGAAAATCCGGGAGCAGGGACGCGCGGCGGGCGGCCCGGTCCGGCCACAGGATGCCCCGGGATCAGCCGGTCGGCAAGTCCCCGGGCTTATTCGGCGGCGCGGGCGATTTGCAGGAGCTTCGCTTCGCCCAGGTGGGGGGCCAGGATCTGGAGGCCGACCGGGAGATTTTTTCCGCCATCGTAATCGACGGTTCCGGCGGGCACGGAGATGCCGCAGATGCCCGCGAGATTGGCGGCGAGGGTGAAGATGTCGGAAAGGTATTCGTGCAGGGGGTCTCCGCCGAATTCATCAAGCCTGCGGGCGGGGGCGGGGACCACGGGGGCAACGATGGCATCCACTTGCCGGAAGGCTTCCTCGAAATCGCGCCGGATGAGGGTGCGGACTTTCTGCGCCCGCAGGTAGTAGGCGTCGTAATAG
>CAZVSA010000224.1:0-6986 GCA_964629955.1 uncultured Luteolibacter sp. | reverse complement strand
CCGACGAGCTGGGTTTTCGCGCCCATCTTGTCGGTGAGGATTTTCCAGCCGTCCCAGTCGTTCTCATCGCAGCCGTCCTCGATCGAGATGATCGGATACTTGGCCTGGAGGGCCGCGTAGTAATCGACGAGTTCCGCCGAGCTTTTCACGGAGCCGTCGGATTTGTGGAACACGTATGCGCCCTTCGATTTGTCGTAAAACTCGGAGGAAGCAACGTCGAGGGCGATGGAGATGTCCTCGCCCACCTTGTAACCGGCTTTCTCGATGGCCTGACAGATCACGCCGAGCGCGTCGTCCGCGCTTTCCAGCTTCGGCGCGAATCCGCCTTCGTCGCCCACCGCGGTGGAAAGGCCGCGGTCGTGGAGGACCTTTTTCAGATTGTGGAAAACCTCCGCTCCGTAGCGGAGGGATTCACGGAAAGTCGGCGCTCCGATGGGAACGATCATGAACTCCTGGAAGTCGATCGGTGCGTCGGAATGGGAACCGCCGTTGATGATGTTCATCATCGGCACGGGCAGCACCTTGGCGTTCGGGCCGCCGAGGTATTTGTAAAGGGGAACTCCGAGCTGGGCGGCGGCGGCCTTGGCCACGGCCAGGGAAACGCCGAGAATCGCGTTCGCTCCGATCTCCTTCTTCGTGGAGGTGCCGTCGAGGGAAAGCATGGCGGCGTCGATGGCGGCCTGTTCGGTGGCGCAGAAGCCCAGCAGCGCGGGAGCAAGCTTGCCGTTGACGTTTTCGACGGCTTTCAGCACGCCTTTTCCGAGGTAGCGGTCCTTGTCCCCGTCACGGAGTTCGACGGCTTCGTGCTCGCCGGTGGAGGCGCCGGAGGGAACCGCCGCACGGCCGACGGCTCCGCCATCGAGGTGAACGTCGACTTCGACGGTGGGATTGCCGCGGGAATCGATCACTTCGCGGCCGCGGATTTCAACAATGGTGGTGTGGTCCATTCTGTTAGTTACGTATTGGGGTAGATTGGAAAAAAAATCAGGGATCAGGGATTGAAGGGCCGGATCGAGCGGATCGTCAGCGTTTGCAGGTTTTCGGAGACCGCGTCGCGAACTTGGATGGTATCGCCCGGCACCCGCCCGACAAGGGATTTGCCAACCTCGGAAAGATACGAAACCGTCTTCGTGTCCGGGTAGGAATCCCAGGCCCCCAGCACGGTCATGATGATCTCTTCCCCGGCCTCGCCGGTCAGGGTGACCACCGTCCCGATGTTTACCTTCGATGCATCGGAGCCCTTGAAATCGGTGCCGCGGGCACGGCCGATGTCGCGCTCAAGCTCGCTTTTCCGGCGCATGAGAACCTTCTGCAAATCCTTCGCGGATTTGTACTCGAAGTTTTCCCGCAGGTCGCCGTAGGAACGCGCGATCGAGATGTCCTTGGTGTTTTGCGGAATGCGGACGCGGATCAGTTCGTCCAGTTCCGTCTTCTTCTTTTCGAGGCTTTCCCAGGAAACGAGCAACGCCTCCTCTTTCCTTGCATTCGAGCCGCTGACGAGTTCGCCGGTTTCCGGTCTCACGCGGATGATGCGGGCCATCAGGGATTTCTTTTCCAGATCGCCGAAGACCGGACAATCCAGCAACCGCCGGGCGAAATTCCGGGATTCGTTGATGTCCATGATGCCCACCAGATCGGAAAGCAGGGATTTGTCGTCGTTCAGCAAGGTTTGCAGGCGCGAGGTTTTGCGCGGGCCGTCGGAAAGGTGGTCGTTTTCCAGCAGATTGAGCACCGACGCGCCCACGTCCGCGCTGAAAACCTCGGCCGCCACCGCCTTCCGCTCGCGACAAACCCAGATGATGGCATCGGGGCCGAGCGCACGGCGCGCCAGGGAGGAGCGGAGGTGGTCGGAAAGCGCCTGGATGTTGCCGCGATCCAAAAGAATCCGGGCGATCTCGGTCACGCCGCGGGCGCCAACCCGGTCGAAAACCTGGACGATTTTCCCCACCCATTCGTCACCAAACGCGGAGGGAAACGCCTCGTAAATGGCCCGCTGCCGGCTGGAAGGCAGCGCACCCGCCTCCTCCGCCAGACGCACCGGCTCGGTGCTGAGGATCAGATCCGACAAGCGGACCGCCGTTGGATCGAGTTCGAGAGCCTTGGAGGAACCGATGACCTCATCGCGGGCGGCCACAAGCTGGAGCGCCTGGCCGAGCTGGACGCGGGCCGCTTTTTTCGCGCCTTCATCGATGTCTCCGAGAAGACGCTTGAGCGCCTCCGTGTCGGAATCGAAAGCCCCGATGTCCGCGGCGATGGCCTCCAGCGCCTTGATCATTCCCTTGATGTCACGGGCCGCCTCGAAGTCGGCGACCATGGCCTCGGCGGGGGTCCTGTCGCCGGAGCGGAGCACGATCGGCTCGGTGCGTTTCTGCGGGACCACGGCCAGCCTGCTTTCGCGAAGCGCCTTTTTCGTGGAGTCCCACCATTTTTTGAAATCCGCTCCCGGAATGACGGTGCCGGAAAGCTCTTTTTCCAGAGCATCGGAGGTCAACGACCCGCCGTGGCTTTCCAGAAGGTGGACGACCATCGCAATGGGATCCTCCTTGGACAATCTCCGGAGTTCCTCCAGTTGCTCGATCTTCTTCGCCCGGAAATCATCGGCGGGAATCCACTCCGTTTTCTGGAACGCGAACTGGAGTTCCATCGTTTGCCCGGAGGATTTCTCAAAGTCGATGGTGATCTTTTTTCCGGGCAGATCCCAGTCGATTACCTTCCCCGCCCCGAATGATTTGTGAATACAGAAATTGCCGGGAGCAAGTTGGGAAAGTCGTTCGCCGACAGGTTTGGGGATGCGGCCGGCTTCCACCAGCTTCGCCACGTCAGGATGCATGCGGCGGAAGATGGGAAGCCGGGTATGAAAACGCAAGGCATTCCCGGGAGAAGTTTGTCCGGGAATCCTCCCGCTCCGCCGTCCACGCGCCATTTGCCCCGGTTTTCCCGCGAATTTTTCCTGTCGATCTTTGAAATGCCGGAATTTTCCCGCCCGTAAGAGGATGGTTGCGCCACATGGCCATGCTCCTCACTCATTCCCCGTACACGCCACGACCATGAAACATGTCTGCCCTGGAAACCCGCTCGACCGCTACGCCTCGCGCCGCGAATTCCTCTACGTCGGCCTGCTCGGCGGTGTGGGGCTCACCCTTCCCGGCTTTCTGAAAAGCCGCGCGCTCGGTGCCACGCCGGCGACCGTCGGCAGCCACGCGCCCGTCGCCCAGGGAATCATCCACATTTTCCTCCCCGGCGGCATCGCCCACCAGGAATCCTTCGATCCGAAACCCTTCGCACCCGCCGAATACCGGGGCCCGTTCGGAGCCATCGACACCGCCATTCCCGGCGTCCAGTTCGGCCAGTTCATGAAGGAAACCGCGCAAATCGCGGACAAGGTGACGATCATCCGCTCGATGTCCCACGGCGAGGCGGCCCACGAGCGCGGCACCCACAACATGTTCACGGGATACCGCCCCTCCCCCGCCCTGGAATACCCGTCCGTCGGTTCCGTGATCTCCCACGAACTCGGAACCCGCAACGATCTGCCTCCCTACGTCTGCGTGCCATCGGTGCCGAACGAGTTCGCCAATTCCGGCTACCTTTCCTCCGCATACGGCCCCTTCGCCCTGGGGTCCGATCCGGCCCGCGACAACTTCCAGGTGCGGGACCTGAATCTGCCCAAGGGAGTGGACGATGCCCGTTTCGAGCGCAGGCGCTCGCTTCTCGACACCGTGGATTACCACTTCCGGAGCCTGGAGGAATCCGATGCCCTCGCCTCGATGGATTCCTTCTACCAGCACGCCTACAGCCTCATTTCCTCGCAAAAAGCCCGCGAGGCCTTCGATCTCAAGGCGGAACCCGATGCCATCAGGGATGAATACGGCCGCACCGCCGCGGGCCAGCGGATGCTGCTTGCCCGGCGCCTGATCGAGGGCGGAGTCCGCTTCGTCTCGCTCACCGCAGGCGGCTGGGACCACCACGACAACATCAAGGGTGCCATCGAAAGCAACCTCCCGCCGACCGACAAGGCCATCGCCACCCTGATCCGGGATCTCGACCGCCGCGGCATGCTCGACTCCACCCTCGTGATGGTGACCACCGAATTCGGACGCACCCCCAAGATCAACAACACCGGCGGCCGCGACCACTGGCCGCGCGTGTTCTCCACCATGCTGGCGGGCGGCGGCGTGAAAGCCGGCTACGTCCACGGCGCGTCCGATTCCCTCGGCGCGGAGCCCGACGATGGAGCCACCAGCGTGGAGGATCTGGCCTGCACCATCTACCACCAGATCGGCATCGACTCGAACAAGGAACTCATGTCCCCCGGCGACCGCCCCATCGAAATCGTCAACGGAGGTCAAGTCCTCGACGATCTCCTGGAGAAAAAAGCCTGATGCCGCAGCCAGCCAATCCTCCGACGCCTGCCGTGAAAACCATCGTTTTCTCCCTTCTCGCCGCGCTTGCCGTTCCTGCCGCCGCGTTCACCCCCGTACTGGAGCAGGTGCAACCCCGCGGCGGCCAGCGCGGAACCGAGATCGAGATCAACTTCCACGGGCAGCGCCTTCACGAGATCCAGGAAGCGCTCTTCTATCAGCCGGGAATCACCCTCCATTCCATCGAAGCGAAGGATGACAAACACGTCGTGGGAAAATTCTCGATCACGGAGGACGCCGCGCTCGGAGAGCACTCCTTGCGCCTCCGCTCGTCCTATGGAGTCACCGAAGTGAGATCGTTCTGGGTCGGCCAGTTCCCGATCGTGAACGAGGTGGAGCCGAACAACGGCTTCGACGAGGCCCAGCGCGTGGAGCTGAACACCACCATCCACGGCGTGGCGGGAAACGAGGACGAGGACTACTACGTCGTCACCCTTCAAAAAGGCCAAAGACTCTCCGTGGAGGTGGAGGCGATGCGGCTGGGCCGGGTTCTCTTCGACTCCCATATTTCCGTCGTCGATTCCCGGCATTTTGAAGTCGCCTTCTGCGATGACAGCTCTCTCCTGCGCGCCGATTCTTTCGTGAGTTTCCTCGCTCCGGAAGACGGGGATTACCGGATCATCATGCGCGAGGCCGCCTACGAAGGCAGCGACGCTTCCCAGTACCGGCTCCACATCGGCACCTTCCCCCGCCCCTCCGCCATCCACCCCGCAGGCGCGAAACCCGGCGAAACGCTCGAATTCAGCTTCATCGGAGATCCCTCCGGCACCTTCCGCCAATCGTTCACCATTCCCGCCGATGCCAGCGGCTTCCACCCGCTTTTCCCGGAACAGGACGGGCTCTTCGCCCCCTCGCCCCACTGGATCCAGGTATCGCCGATCGAACACGCCGCCGAATCCGGCGAAAACCGGAACCGTGCCAACGCTTCGCCCTTCCCCGCCCTCCCCGGAGCCGTCCACGGCATCCTCGATCAGGCCGATTCCGCCGATTGGTTCAAATTCACCGCGAAAAAAGGCCAGAACCTCGCCATCAGGGCGCTGGCCCGGCAGCTCCGCTCGCCGATCGACACCGTCGTCTCCGTTCACAACGCCGAAGGACGCCAGCTTGCAAGCAACGATGACCAGGGAGGCCCCGACAGCCTGCTGAACTGGGATTGCCCCGATGACGGCGAATACATCCTCCGGCTCCGGGACCAGCTCGGCCGGGGCGGCCCTGACTTTTTCTACCGCATCGAGATCAACGAAAGAACCTCCGCCATCGCCTCCAATCTTCCCACCGTGGAGCGCGTGCAATCCCAGAAATGGAAGGTTTTCCCCATCCCGCGCGGCAACCGCTACGCCGCGGTCGTCAACGTGACCCGTGAAAATGCCGCCAGGGATCTCGCCTTGCAGGCCGCCTCCCTGCCCCCCGGCGTGACCATGCACTGCCCGCCCATCCCGCGCTCCGTGAACAGCGTTCCCGTCGTCTTTGAAGCCACCGCCGATGCGGAAATCGGCGGCGGGCTCCATCCCTTCACCGTCCACGCCACCGGCGACGGTCCCGAACTCCATGGCTCGCTCGTGGACACCATCCACCACATCGACATCAACAACGAAGGCACCTATCACTCCGTGGCCCTCGACCGCATTCCCGTCGCCGTCGTCGCCGCGGCCCCCTACCGCATCGAGGTCGAGCCGCCTCCCGTCCCCATCGTCAAGAACGGCAGCATGAACCTGAAAGTCCGGGCGATCCGCGAGGAAGGATTCACCGCAAAAATCACCCTCCGCCTGCTCTGGAATCCGCCCGGCGTCTCCGGCCCCGTAACCGTGGACATTCCCGAAAACGAAACCGAAGCGCTCTATGAGCTGAATGCCAACAACGACGCCGCCGTGGCCCCCTGGTCCATCTGCCTGCTGGCCCTCGCGGACACTCCCCAGGGACCGGCCATCACCTCCTCCGCGCTCGTGCCCCTCACCGTTTCGGAACCCTTCCTCGCCATGACCCTCGACCTCGCCGCCGTGGAACAGGGCCAGACTTCCTCCATGCTCGGAAAGATCGAACAGCTCGGCGAATTCAGCGGCGAAGCCATCGCCGAACTCGTGGGCCTCCCCCACGGAGTGACCAGCCCCCCCACGAAAATCACCAGCGATCAGGAGGAAGTCACATTCCCCATCGTCCTCGCCAAAGACTCCACCGTCGGCAAACACCAGGGCATCTTCTGCCGCATCCAGGTTCCCGGAAACGGAACCACCATCCTCCACCAAACCGCCCACGGCAGCACCATCCGGATCGACGCGCCGCCGCCGGAAGTCGCCCAAATGGAAACTCCCGCGGAAGCTGAAAAACCCGCCGACGCCCCCGCGGAAAAACCCCTCTCCCGCCTGGAGCAGCTCCGCCAGCGCGCCTCCGCCGGAAATTGATTGGCCCGTGGCGGCGATCACCGGTCGCCGCACCGTGGTGGCGATCACGTTTCGAGGCGGAGAAATTCAAGGAGCGTGGGCGTCCCGCCCACTTGAGCAGGGATGTGGGCGGGCAGGGTCCCTACATTAGGGAGAGTGGGTAGATTGTGGCATAAAAGTGGCATAA
>CAZVSA010000223.1:0-7062 GCA_964629955.1 uncultured Luteolibacter sp. | reverse complement strand
GCGAATTCCGTGGCGGTGGTGGCCGCGTTCTACAACCAGCACGGCTCGTTCAACAAACACTGGGCCGTCACCTACCACCCCGGCATCCCCACGGCGGAAGGCAATTCCAACGGCTACATGGGCTACGGCGGCCTCCGCAACGAGAGGGTCGTTTTCCACGAGGCCGCCCACACCTTCGGCATGGGGACCACCGGGGCCTACTCGAACCTGATTTCCGGCGGCGTGTGGAAAGGATTCTACGGAAACCGCGCCCAGTTCGAGACCTACAACACCTACGGCGACGGCCTCCACGGCGACGGCCATGCGATCTGGCCGGGCGGCTTCAACTACGACAACGAGGACGGCTTCATCGAGCGCATCTGGCACACCCGCGTGATGGCCGGCATCCGCGCCGACATGGGCATCATGGCGTTCACCCGCGAGGCGCTCAACGAAGTCGCCCATCCCGGCGGCACCGCGGAGTTCCGCGTCGAGGCCCCGCTCGCCACCGGCTACCAATGGCAGCGGAACGGCGCGAACCTCACCGACGGCCCCCGCATTTCCGGCGCGCGCGGCCCCGTCCTGCGGATCGCGGACGCCACCGCCGCGGATGCCGGCACCTACCGCTGTTCCGCCACCGGCGCGGGCGAAACCCTCCTCAGCCGGCCCCGCCAGCTCTGGATCCAGCCGCAGGAAACGCTCGGCCACTGGACGATGAACGGCAACGTGCTCGACAGCGCGAAATCCCACCACGCCACCGCCTTCGGCTCGCCCGGCTATGTTGCCGGAAAAATCGGCCAAGCCATCAATCTCGACGGCACCGACGACCACGTCCGCCTGCCCGACGCCGCCGTGCTGACGAAGGATTTCACCATCGCCACCTGGGTTTTCTGGAATGGCGGCGGAAGCTGGCAGCGTGTCTTCGATTTCGGCACCGGCACCCACCAGAACATCTTCCTCACGCCCCGCTCCGGCCCCGGCCCGATGCGGCTCGGCTTCCGCGACGCGATCAACGGCACCCACGCCGAATTCCAGGTCAACGCCCCGGTCCTGCCCACCGGCCAGTGGGTCCACCTCGCCGCCGTGCTCAAAGGCGGCCAGGCGACTCTCTACATGAACGGCCGCCCGGCCGGCGTCACCTTCGGCATCCCCGTCCGCCTCTGTCACTTCGCGCCCACCCAGAACTACATCGGCCGCAGCCAGTATCCCGACCCGTATTTCAACGGCCGCATCGACGACTTCCGCATCTACAACCACGCCCTCGGCGGTCACGAAATCTGGAACCTCTGGGGTGAAAGCCCGAACCAGCCACCCGTTTTCGAGTCCGGCACCATCGTCCTGGAGGACGCACCCACCGGCACGCCGCTCACCGGCCGTACGCTCGCCGGCCGCGCCACCGATCCCGATGGCGACCCGCTCACCTTCACGAAACTCAACGGCCCCGCCTGGCTCTCCATCGCCGCGAATGGCGCGCTGTCCGGCACGCCCACCGGTGCCAGCCCCGGCACGAACACCTTCGTCGTCCGCGTGTCCGATCCCGCCGGCGCTACCTCCGAGGCCACCGTCCGTTTCACCGTGAAAGGCACCGTCGCCCATTGGGATTTCGAGGGCGCCGCCGCCAACACCCACGTCCCCCACCCCGCCCCCGCCGCCCCCGGCCAATACTCCGGCGCGATCACCGACCGGTCCGGCAGTGGAAACCACCTTTCCGCCTGGACCACGGGCTGGACTTGGTACCGGCCGCTCGTTCCCGCCGCCGCCACGCCGCGCACCGGAGCCGCCAACACCCTTTCCATCCAGCATGCCAACAACTGGCCCGGCCTCTCCGCCATCGGCACCTCGCTCACCACCTGGAGCCCGCGCGAATGGACCCTCGAGGCCGCCATCCGCCCGGACAACGTCACCAACGGCTTCCAGACCTTCATCGGCCGGGACAGCCGTGGAGCCCACGCCGGAGAGCCCGCGCTCGCCGCACTCTATTTCGCCATCACGCCCCAAGGCGGCCTGCGCATCGTTTTCACCGATGTCGCCGGAAACGCATGGAGCATCACCTCCCCCGCCAACACCCTCCAGAACGCGAAATGGTATGCCGTCGCCGCCACCTCCGATGGCAGCATCCTCTCGCTTTATCTGAAAAACATCACCGACGGCGCCGCCGATTACACGCTGCTCGGCACCCTCGACATTTCCTCCAGCACCGATCCCGCCATGTCCACCGGCACGGGCGACGGGGGCGATTGGGACGCCGGGGTCATCACCATCGCCCGCGGCCTCTACAATGGCGGCCACACCGACCGCTTCTTCGGCCACATCGACGACTTCCGCCTCACCGAGGGCGCGCTCGCCCCGGCCGACTTCCTCCACAGCCCGCCACCCGATCCCGCCCTCACTCCCGCCGAGGAATGGAGGCTCGCCCATTTCGACACCACGGAAAACACCGGCGACGCCGCCGACGGCGAGGACTCCGACCGCGACGGCATCCCGAATCTCCTCGAACGCGCCTTCGGCGGAAATCCCCACGCCTCCGATCCCGCCATCCTGCCCGCCGCGGATCCCTCCGCCCCGCTTCTCAGCATCCTCTACCGGAAATCCACCGCCGCCACCGACCTCGTCTTCACCGTGGAGCAATCCACCGACCTCACCGCCCCCTGGGTCCCCGCCACCGGGGAGTCCGTCGTCGTGTCGAACGAGGATGGCGTGGAAACCCTCCGCTTCACCAGCCCCCCCGGGGACGCGGGCCGCAAGTTCCTGCGGGTGAAAGTCACCGCACCCTGAACCAGGGCTGCGGCGGGAAACGATGCTTCGCCAACGGATACAACGAACTTCCCTGCCGCCGCCGGATGAAGGAAAGCATCCTCGAATTCCTCCACCGGGGCGGAGGAAAATGGGAAAATTTCCAGAAACAGAACCATCAAAACGTCTTATCCAGCGGGATTCCAAACCTGTTTTGAGGTGTTTACAGCATTTTATGAAAAGTCGTGGCCGTTTTTTGTGCGATCACGTTTCGAGGCGTATGAATTCAAGGAGCGTGGGCGTCCCGCCCACATTCCTGCTCAAGTGGGCGGGACGCCCACGCTCCTTGACTCGTGACTGAGCCGCTGGTGTCCCCGGTATGCGGCCACAGTATTTCACAAAACGCTGTAAATCCGTTAATCCGTGGTCATTTCCTCCATTCCCTCCCAGGTTTCCGCCAATGCAGGTGCCTGAGCCCGGTGAAATCTCCTTGATCTGTTCAAAAGAACGCATTTTCATCTTCCCCGTCATGAATGGTCCGCAGCTAGCCCGTTTGTTGAAGACGCACTTCGGCCACGATGCCTTCCGCCCGCTCCAGCGGGAAATCATGGAGGCCGGTCTCGACGGGCGCGACGTGCTGGCGATCCTGCCGACGGGCGCGGGCAAGAGTCTTTGCTATCAGCTCCCGGCCCTCGCCCGCGATGGCCTCACGCTCGTCGTTTCACCGCTCATCGCGCTGATGAAGGACCAGGTGGACCAGCTCCGGGCCAGCGGCGTGGCGGCGACGTTCCTCAACTCCTCGCTCGATCCCTCGGAGAACCGCGCCCGCCTCAACGGCCTGCACGCCGGTGAATTCAAGCTGCTCTATGTGGCCCCGGAGCGGTTGATGACGCCGGATTTCCTGCCAAATCTCCGCGCCTGGAACATCGCCGCGCTGGCCGTGGACGAGGCGCACTGCATCAGTGAGTGGGGCCATGATTTCAGACCGGAATACCGCCGCCTGCGCGAAGTCCGCGAGGCATTGCCCGGAATACCGGTCATCGCCCTGACAGCCACCGCCACGCCGAGGGTGCGCGGGGACATCGTCACCCAGCTCGGGCTGGAAAATCCGGCGGATTTCCTCGCCAGCTTCAACCGGCCGAACCTGAACTACCTGATCGAACCGAAAGCCCGCGCCGCCCGGCAGGTCGTCGATTTCATCCGCAAACGCGGCAACGAATCCGGCATCGTCTATTGCCAGTCGCGCAAGCGCACCGAGGAGATCGCCGCCACCCTGCGCGGCGAGGGCATCTCCGCCGTTTGTTACCACGCCGGACTCGATGCCGGGGACCGCGCCCGCCATCAGGACTCGTTCCTGCGCGACGAGGTGCGCGTCGTCTGCGCCACCGTCGCCTTCGGCATGGGCATCAACAAACCGGACGTGCGCTTCGTCATCCACGCCGATCTGCCAAAGAACGTGGAGGGATACTATCAGGAAACCGGGCGTGCGGGGCGCGACGGCCTGCCAGCGGACTGCCTGCTGCTTTTCGCCCGTGGCGACGTGGTGAAATACCAGCGCTTCCTCGATGAAAATCCCGACGAACAGGCGCGCGAGATCGGTCGCACCCAGCTCAACCAGATGGCGGACTTCGCCGAGGGAGCCGCCTGCCGCCGCATCGGGCTGTTGGGATATTTCGGCGAGACATGGCCTGAGGAAAACTGCGGCGCATGCGACAACTGCCTCAACCCGCGCGAAACCTGGGACGCCACCGTCGAGACCCAGAAGCTCCTCAGTTGCGCGATACGCGTGCGTCAGGCCGGGGGGTTCAACGTCGGCCTCAAGCACCTCGCCGACGTGCTCACCGGCTCGCGCAACGAGAAACTCCTCCGCTGGAAACACGACGCGCTCAGCACCTACGGCATCGGCAGGGAGCACGGCGCCGCGCGCTGGATGGAGATCGGCCGCCAGCTTGTTAGAAAAGGCCTGCTCGCCACCGAGGGCGGAAATTTCCCCACCGTCCGCGTCAGCGCGGAAGGGGCCGCCGCGCTCAAACAGCGGCAAACCGTCACCCTCACCCGCCTGATGGTCGTGGAAAAACCCGCCGCCCGGCGCGTGGGCGACCTCGAGTGCGACATGGCGCTTTTCGAGATCCTCCGCGCCCGCCGCAAGCAGCTCGCGGATGCCGCCGCCGTGCCGCCCTACGTCGTGTTTTCCGATGTCACCCTGCGCCACATGGCCCGTGCATATCCGGTCGATCCGGCGGCGTTCCTCAACCTCCCCGGTGTCGGCGAACGCAAGCTTTCCGATTACGGCACCGCCTTCATGGATGAAATCCGCGCTTACCTGACAGACAATCCGAGCCGTGATTTCCCGCCGCTCGAAACCATGCCCGCCGCTCCCCGCCCGGTGAAACCCGCGGCTCCCAACGGCACCGCCAGGCTCAGTCTGGAACTCTGGCGCGCCGGAAAATCCATCGAAGAAATCGCCGGAGAACGCTCCCTCAACCCCGCCACCATCGAAAGCCACCTCGCCCAGGCCGTGGAGGCCGGCGAGGACTTCGATCCCCGCCGGTTTTACAGCGAAGCCGAGGAGTCCGAAATGCGCGCCGCGCTGGATGGCTACGACGAACCCGCGCTCAAGCCCGTGTTCGAGCAGCTCGGAGGACGCATCAGCTATGGAAAGCTCCGCATGTTCCGCGCGTTTGAAGAAAGGAGTTCCGCGTCATCCGCCGTCCGATGAGGCGGGCTGCCGGGCATTTCCGAAAAAGCCGCCGCCGCGCTCCTCGGATTCCTCCACCAAAGCGGATGATTTCGCGGGTCGCGACCGGGCGCAAATGACTGGCAATTGGATTGCAAGATCCCTTCCGATCCATTAAACGGTTGTCATGATCAGGAGCGTCCTGGCGCTGTGTTTTTCGGTTTCGTGCTCGTTCGGCCAGACCGTCTTCAGCACGGACTTCGACGGCAGCTTGCCGGCGGAGGTGAATCCGGGCTTGGCGACATTGACCGGCGTTCAGGGTTTTGCCGGTCTCGGCCACCCGGGAAACCAATTCGGCGGGAATTTCCTCCGCAGCCCGACGGGGAATGTGGTGAAACTGCAACTGACCGGGCTGCCGCCTCATACCACGGTAACCATCGGGTTCCTGCTGGCGGCGATCGATTCGCTGGATGGCGAGGGAACCTATCCCTCCGGGGACTACTTCCACATCAAGCTGGACGGCGTGACGATCTTCCGGGAGTCCCTGGCCAACGCGCTGCCGAGCCAGGTGCAAAGCTATGTTCCGGCACCGGGCGCCCAACTCGCGAGATGGCAGGATCTGGGTTTTTCGGGGCCCGGCAGCTTTTACACGGACAGCGCCTACGATTTCTCGATGGAACCACGGATGCAGGGAATCCCGCACAGCGCGTCCACCCTGACTCTGGAATACATCATCGAGGGCGCGGGGATACAGCCCCTGTCCGATGAATCCTGGGCCCTCGACAACCTGACCGTGGCGGTAACGAACGCCCCTGCACCGCAGGATCTCCAGCTCACGAATTACAAGGTGACCTATCCGGTGGGAACCATTCCCCGCTTCACCGGTCTCCTCCACGGTGCCACCCCCCTGGGCACCGCGACGCTGCAATCCTCCACGGATCTGGGGATCACCGACGACTGGAAAGATCTCACCTCCATCCCCGTGAACGTGAATGGCTCCGTGTCATTCATCGACGTGCCCGATCCCGCGGCCGACCATGCGCCGCGGAACTTCTACCGGGTCAGGATTGTGGGGCCGTGAGCGCCTTGCCATGGTCGCGCGGTCCGGGTTTTTCCAATTTATTTTGCCGCCCCTTTGAATATTGAATCAATAACCACTGCACGGCTCGCCTCCCGTTTGGCGCACTGTCGGGATGACGGAAAATGCCGCGGCATCAAAGGTCCGAATCCCGGTGGGCACCGGATGCCAGTTCATCGGAAAAAACGATGCAATTCTCCAGCGCCGCATTCTCCGCGACGCGGCCTCCGGGCCATACGACGCAACCGCGCAACACCGCGCCGGACCCGATCACCGCTCCGGGGCCGATCACCGAACGTTCGATGACCGCATCCACCGCGACAACAGCCGCGGCATTGATCTCCGGCGCGAGGGAAAGCTCCCGGTGGGCGCGCAGGTAGGAATCGCGGTCCCCCAGATCGAGCCACCGGCCTTCGTCCAGAACCACCGCCCCGAGTTTTCCCTGCTTTGCGAGTTCCAGGAACACCGGGATGATGGAGATTTTTTCCGCCGGAGGGATCAGGTCCAGAAGCCCGGCATCCACGCAATAGATGCCGGTGAAGAGATGCGTGCCCTCGCCATGGCCGAGCCCCCCTCGGATGTCGGTGACGCGGTT
>CAZVSA010000222.1:0-7119 GCA_964629955.1 uncultured Luteolibacter sp. | reverse complement strand
GCGACCGGTGATCGCCACTACATTCAGAGGCGGACGGCCAGGCGGGTTTCGCGGGTGAGGGGGAATTCGTGGTCCGCCACCGTTTTGGTGCGGCGGTGGATGCCCGCCAGGATTCCTACGGCCACGAGGCTGAAGACGAGGCTGGTGCCGCCGTAGCTGACGAAGGGGAGGGGCAGGCCGTCGTTGGGAAGGGTTGCGGTGGCCACGCAGATGTTGATGATGGCGGGCACGACGATCACGCAGGTGAGACCGAGGGCGAGACATCGGTTGAAGACGCCGGATGCCTGCATGGCGATGCCGAGGCCGCCGACGGCGATGAGAACGTAGCAGATGATCACGGCGAGGGTGCCGCGCAGGCCGAGTTCCTCGCCGATGACGGCGAAGATGAAGTCGATGTGGGCGAAGGTGAGGGTTCCGAATTTTTCGAGACCATTGCCGAGACCGACTCCGGTGAGACCTCCGGTGCCCAGCGCGTAGAGGGAGCGCACCTGTTGCATGTTCGTGCCCTGCGCGAGTTCCGGGTTTTCCAGATCGAGCCAGGCGTTGATCCGGTTCATGCGGTTCGGGTTGTTGTAAACGAAGAGGGTGGCGGCGGTGAGGACCGCGATGCCCGCGGGGATGAGAAACCGCAGGCGGCTGCCCACGCAGAACAGCAAAGCTCCCACGGCGACCGAGAGGGACAGGGCCGTGCCGACGTCGGTTTCCGCGCCAATGAGCGCGATCGGGATGCCGGCGAGGACTCCGGGGATGACGAAACCGCGCCAGAAGGTGTGCACTTCGGTCTGCCATCTGGCGAACCAGGATGCGAGCGCCAGCACGACGGCGATTTTCGCGGGCTCGGAGGGTTGGAACTGGCCGATGAAGGGCATTTGAATCCAGCGTTTCGAGCCGTAGGTTTCGACCCCGATGCCCGGAAGGAAGCAGAGCGACAGGAGAACGATCGCAAGCAGCAGCATCCAGGGGCCGAGTTTTCTCAGGAAATCCAGAGAGATCCTTGAGGCAACGATCGCTCCGAAGAGGCCGAGCGCGACCATGATCGTCTGCTTTCTCAAAAAGAGATAGGGTTCCTCGACTCCTCTCACCCAGGCGCTGGTGCTGGCGAGCATGATCAGCCCGAGGGCCACCAGCGCGGCGACCGCGGTGCAAAGGATGATGGAGGAGTGGCGGAGCATCGGTGGATGAAAGGGGTCAGCGGGGGATTTTCAGGGTCATGCCGACTCTCATTCTGGTGGGATCGCTGATGCCGTTGGCTTTCTGGAGCGCATCGGTGCTTACTTTGAAGCGATTGGAAATTCTCCAGAGGGTGTCGCCCTCCTGAACGACGTAGGTTTGCCCGGAGGTGGCGACGGCGGTTGCGGGGCGGCTTTCGTGTGTGACATTCGGGCGGACGACCTGGGCGCGGGGCGCGTTGCTGACATCGACGGGGACGGCTTCGACCAATCCATCGTTTCTTTCCCGGGCCGGTTCGTCATGCCTGGCGGCGAGTTCCGGGGGATCGACGGCGACGATGCGCTTGGGAGGAATGATCAGGATCAGGTTCGGGCGGATTTCCGCGTCCCTGTTCGCTTCGCGGAGGTCCGCTTCCTCGATGCTGTGAGCGGCGGCGATCCGGGCGTAGTTGTCGCCGGTTTTGACGATGTAGGGGGTGTCACCGGAGGAAAGCCGGGGCGCGTCGCGGGTCACGGGGGTGGGGGGGGAGGAGATCACCGGAGGCCGGGAGATTGCCACGGACTCGCCTTCCCCGGACGTGCGGCCGTCGAGGAAGTTCTGGTGAAAGAAAATCAGCCCGATGGCCACGATGTGGATCATGAAGATGATGGTCAGCGCCCGGGAAACGCGGGAGCTGTTGTCTTCCATTTCCATGTCCTCGGCGGCGGCGGTGGCGGCGCGTTGTTTGCGGCGGGTGGTCACTGCGGCCAACCGCTTCAGGATGCCCTTGGGTGAGGAGCGGCGTTTGGTGGGGAGTCTGCGATTTTTCATCGGATCTTAACGGAGTTGATGGACAAGGTCGCGGAAGGCGTTTCCGCGTTGTTCGTAGCTGGTGAATTGGTCGAAGGAAGAGGTGCCCGGGGAAAAGAGAACGGTGGAGCCGTGCGGGGCGAGGCTGCGGGCGGCGGGTACGGCGTCGGAGAGGGAGGAAACGCATTCGCAGGGAATGGTCGTGGAAAAGAGGTCCGCCAGCGGGCGGGCGATCTGGCCGAATGTCACGGCGGCGAGGGCTTTTTCCCTCAGGAGCGGAACGACGCTTGAGTAGTCGAGGCCCTTGTCTTTTCCACCGGCGATGAGGATCACCGGGCGGTTGTGGGATTTGAGCGCGCTTTCCAGAGCGTGAATGTTGGTGGCCTTCGAGTCGTTGAGATATTCCACGCCGTCGAGCGTGCGGATCAGTTCGCAACGGTGGGGCGGGGGAGCGTAGCCCCGGAGCGCCTCGCGCATCACTCCCGCCGACATTCCCAGCGCATGGCATGCGGCGAGTGCCGCCATCGCGTTTTCCGCGTTGTGCAATCCGCGCAGGCCGGTTTCCTTTTCCAGATCGATCAGGAGGGTTCCTTCATGCCTCACGCCGGTTCCTTCGGAGAACCAATCGGCGGCGGGATCGGAGGTGGAGAATGTCACCGTGGTGGCTTTGTGCGGGGGGAGATTTTCCCCGGCCCGGACCACGGCGGTGTCGGCTTCCGTCTGGTTCTCGAAAATCCGGAGTTTCGCGGCGCGATAGCTTTCCACGGAGGGATAGCGGTCCATGTGATCCGGCGCGAAGTTCAGCCAAACGGAAACCACGGGATGAAGGGTGCGGATGGTCTCAAGCTGGAAGGAGCTGAGTTCCAGCGCCACCGTCGCGGGGGGATTGGGGGAGAGAATGACTTCGGAAAAGGGAGTGCCGTAGTTGCCGCACGCGGTGCCGCCGTAGCAGGCGTGGGAGAGGATGCGCTCCACCAGTTCGGTCGTGGTGGTTTTGCCGTTGGTGCCGGTGATTCCGACGATTTTTCCTTTGTAGAAGCGCGATGCGAGTTCCACCTCTCCGATCAGTTCGCCGGTGTTTCTGGCGAAAGCCGAGACATAGGGGCTGAAGGTGTCGATGCCGGGGCTGATGACCAGCAGGTCGGAAATCAGGTTTCCGCCTTGTTCCTCCGTGGCGTTCGGATGGATTTCCGCGTCCGCCGGCATTCCGCCGAACGCCTCCGGCCCCGCCTGGTCCCAGACGGACACGCGCGCGCCTTCGCGCAGAGCCAGCGTGGCGGCGGCTTTGCCGCTGCGGCCGGCCCCGAGAATGGCGACGTGTTTTCCGTGGAGGGACATTGGTGGTTTCAGGCGATTTTCAGAAGGGCGAGTCCGAACAGGGCGAACATGATGGAAAGGATCCAGAAGCGGATGATGACCTGGCTCTCATGCCACCCTAACAGCTCGAAGTGATGATGGATCGGGGACATGCGGAAGATGCGTTTTTTCCTCAGCTTGAAACTGCCGACCTGCAGGATGACCGACATCGCCTCCATCACGAAAATCCCTCCGATGATCACCAGCAGGAGTTCCTGCTTCGTGCAGATCGCCGCGGTGCCGAGCGCGCCGCCGATGGCGAGCGAGCCGGTGTCTCCCATGAACACCTTGGCCGGGTGGCAGTTGAACCAAAGGAATCCGAACGCGGCCCCCACCAGCGCCATCATGAACACCGCGAGTTCCCCGATGTAGAGGTTGTGGGGGATTCGGAGATATTCCGTGGCCATGAAAAAATGACCGGCGAGGTAGGCCAGCACCGAGTAGCTCAATGCCGCGCTGATGGTGCAGCCCGTCGCGAGCCCGTCGAGCCCGTCGGTGAGGTTCACCGCGTTCGAGCAGCCGACGATGATGAGGGCGAAGAACGGGATGATCAGCCAGCCGAGGTCCACGAGGACGAACTTGAACAGGGGGAAGGTGATCGCCCCGATGCCGATGGGTTCCTCCCCGAGCCGGAAGCCGGCCAATCCCCGGGCGAGCTGCTCGTCGCTTGCCCCGTACCCGGAAATTTCCGTTTTGAAACAGATGAAACCGGCCGCGACGAGTGCGATCACGAATTGCCAGATGAGTTTGGTCCTGCTGCTCAGTCCGTCGGATTTTTTTTCCTTCACCTTCCGGTAGTCGTCGCAGAAGCCGAGCAGGCCGCAGGCGGCCATGGTGCAGGCGCAGACGGCGACAAAGGGGTTGAAGGGCCTGGCGCAGATGAGCGTGGCGAACAATACGGCGCCGAGGATGAGCACTCCGCCCATGGTGGGGGTTCCGATTTTTCCGCCGTGGAGTTCCGCCAGCTTGTGGACTTCCTCCGCGGTGCGGATCGGCTGGCCCAGCTTCATGGAGATCAGCTTCCGGATCACCCGCGGACCGGCGAGGATGGACAGCGCGAAGGCGAGCAGTCCCGCGGCCGCCGCGCGGAAGGTGATGTATTGGAAAAGATTGAGGAAGGAGAACATCTCCGCCCATCCGGACTCGCCCGCCGCACGTTCCGCTTCAAAGGCTTCGCGCCAGAAATCATAAATTGCGGGGAGCATCAGTTTCGGGGAAATGCGGCGTGCATCACGCGTTCTACGGTGGCGGACCTGCTGCCCTTGAAGAGGACGATGTCGCCTGGTTTCACCTCGTGGCCGAGCCATTCGGCGGCTTCGTCGAGGTCCGGAAAATAAGGGGCGTTCTTCGCGCCGAGAGCGATTTCCTCCGCGCCGTCGCCCACGGCGATGAGTGTGAGATCCCGCGAGGCGGCCAGCTCGCCGGTGAGCCGGTGGGCGGCGTGGGCGTGGGCACCCAGCTCCCCCATGCGGCCGAGCACGATGATGCGGCGGGCTCCGTTGCGGACGGGGGTGTCCGCGAGGGTTTCGATCGCCGCGGCCATCGATTCGGGATTCGCGTTGTAGGTGTCGTCGATGACGGTGACGCCCTGATGCTCGAAGCGGCGCAGCCGTCCTCCGCTGAGCACCGCGTTGGAAAGTCCGTCCGCGATTTCCTCCGGGGCGAGGCCGAGCTTCCATCCGGCGGCGGCGGCCAGAAGGGCGTTGGTGACCATGTGTTTTCCGGGAACGGGCAATGTCACCTGCACGGGAGCCTGCTCTCCCAGCGAGAGGGTGAACTCCGTGGACTCCACGCTGAAATGGAGATCTTCCGCGCGGACCGTTCCGCGGCAGTTCCCCACCGATACGATCGAGGCATGGGTGCGCTGGCGGAAGTAGTCGTGGAAATCGCAGGAAGCGGGGAGGAACAGGACCCCGTCCTGTGGCAACGCCCTTGCGAGGGTTCCTTTCTCCTCCGCGATGGCTTCCCGGCTGTGCATGAACTCGATGTGCGCGGTGCCGATGTTCGTGATGATGCCGTACTTCGGCCGGGTGATTTCGCAGAGCGGGGCGAGTTCCCCCGGGTGGTTCATGCCAAGTTCCCATACCGCCGCCGTGTGGTCTTCGGTGGTGGCGAGAACCGTCAGCGGCACTCCGATGTGGTTGTTCAAATTCCCGCTGGTGGCGGAAACGTGGAAGTGCCGGGAAAGGACTGCGGCGGTGAAATCCTTGGTGCTCGTTTTGCCGTTGGAACCGGTGATGGCGACCACCGGGAGATCGAGTTGTTTCCTCCACCAGCACGCGAGCCGTTGCAGGGATACCAGCGGATCGGGAACTACTATGACCGCAGTAAAATCAGGAGGGGGCGCGCCTTCCCAGGAGCGGACGACGGCGACGGTCGCGCCTGTTTCCAGCGCGTTCCGGGCGAAGGCATCCCCGTCGAAATTTTCGCCCCGCAGCGCGAAGAACGCGGATTGTCCGGGCAGCTTTCTGGTGTCCGTGGAGACTCCGCCGTTCACGAGCGCAGCGGGATCTCCCGCGGCAACGGATGTGCCGAGGATTTCCGCGATCTGGCTGGCGGTGAGCGGTTTCATCTCGATTCGGAAATTTCCCGCGCGTGGTCGCGGAGGACCTTGCGGGCGTGCTTGCGGTCGTCGAAGTCGATGGTTTCGCCGGAAAACTGCTGGGTGGTTTCGTGGCCTTTTCCAGCGATGAGAATGATGTCTCCGGCGAGAGAGGCCCGGATCGCGGATTCGATGGCTTCCGCGCGGTCGGGGATGCTTTTGTGGCTGGTGGCGCCGATGCCCGCTTCGATTTCGCGGATGATTGCCAGCGGGTCTTCGGAACGCGGGTTGTCGGAAGTGATCACGCATGCATCGCTGTAGCGTGCGGCGGCGGCTGCCATCAGCGGGCGCTTGCCGCGATCCCGGTCTCCGCCGCAACCGAACACGGTGATCAGCCGCCGCGGGTCGAGTTCCTTCAAGGTGCGGCAGGCGTTTTCCAGCGCGTCGGGTGTGTGCGCGTAATCGACGAACACCGATGCGCCTCCGGCCTGGCCGACGTGTTCCATGCGTCCGGGCACCTGGGGGGAATCCGCCAGTGCGGCGACGGCTTCACGGGGCCGGATGCCGCAGGCGCTTGCCGCCGCGATCGCCGCGAGCAGGTTGTAGACGTTGAAGCGGCCGATGAGAGGTGCGCGCACGAGGAAGCTTTTCCCTTTCGCGGCGAGCTGGAATTCCATGCCCCGGGTGGATTGGCGGAAATTGTTCGCGCGGAAGTCGCAATGGACTCCGAAGCCGTAGCGGATCACGGGCATTTTTCCTTCGAGGGAAGATGCGAGTTCCGCGCCTTTGGGGTCGTCGAAGTTGATGACCGCGACGGGTTTCTTGCCGAGAGGATCGGATGCGAGCGCGTGGAACCAATCGGCCTTCGCCTGGAAATAATTTTCCAGGGTGCCGTGATAATCGAGGTGGTCCTGTGTCAGGTTGGTGAAAACGCAGGCATCGAAGCCGATGGCGGAAATTCTTTTCTGATGAATCCCGTGCGAGGAAACCTCCATGGACGCGCCGCGGCATCCGTGGTCGCGCATTCTGCCGAGCAGGCCGGTCAGCTCGATGGAGCCGGGGGTGGTGTGTTTCGCGGGTTCCGCGGATTCCCCGTCGTCCACCAGGATGGTTCCGGACAATCCCGCGCGGTGCCACTCGGTTTTCATCACATGATGGATGAGGAAGGCGGTGGTGGTTTTGCCGTTCGTTCCGGTGACTCCTGCCAGCGCAAGTTCCCGCCCTTTCCTCCCTCGCCTCCGCCCTCGGCGATCATCCGTGGC
>CAZVSA010000221.1:0-7150 GCA_964629955.1 uncultured Luteolibacter sp. | reverse complement strand
TCAAATACGTCGGCGGCGATCTGGTGGCCACCTCCCCCGACCTTTCCCGGGGCTACATGGAAATCCGCGGCATCGGCATCATCAACGTGGCGAACCTCTACGGCCTCGCCTCCATCCGGCCGGACAAGCGGCTCGATCTCGTGGTCACCCTCAAGCCCGCCGCCGATCTCAACGAAGTGGACCGCCTGGGCATGCAGCCGAAAACCTACGAAATCCTCGGCAAGCATGTGGCCCATGTGGAGATCCCCGTCGGTCCCGGACGCGACACGGCGCGGATGGTCACCATCGCCGCACTGGACCAGCAACTCCGCCACCTCGGCTACAACATGGCGGACGAGTTCAACCAGAAACTCCTCAGCTACATGGCCAGGAAAGATTGATTCCTTCCCAAATCGGCTGATCTTTGTAGATTTCCCGCCCCGGCGTTCCGTTTGCTGTATAACCCACTCTCTCTGAACGGGCGGATGCAAAATTCATATTGTCATGTTTTCTGAAAACCCCGATCGTGGCCGGAATGCCCGCTTGCTTCCCGATCTTTCCAAGGTCTTGATGACAGGCGTGTTCGATCGTTTGCGATTCCTTGCCCCCGTTTTTCTTGCCGCCGCCGCCTCCCTCCAGGCCGCGCCGGTGATCACCGAATTCATGGCCCAGAACGGATCGACCCTGGCCGATGAGGATGGGGATTTTTCGGACTGGATCGAGATCCACAACCCCACCGCCGCGCCGGTTGACCTTGGCGGATGGCATCTCACCGACCGCCGGAACGACCCCACGATGTGGGAGTTTCCCTCCGTGACGATGGCGCCCGGCGAATACCTGGTCGTCTTTGCCTCGAACAAAAACCGCCGTGTTCCGGGCCAAACGCTGCATACCAATTTCGCCCTTTCGGTGAACGGCGAGTATCTGGGTCTGATCGCGCCGGATGGGACCACCATCGCGACGGAGTTCGCCCCGTCCTTCCCTCCGCAGCTCACGGATGTTTCCTATGGTTTCAGCGTTCCGGGCGAATGGGTCCGGCTGATCGGCAAGAGCGACTCCGTGCGGGTGCACGTCCCCACCGAGGCAAGCGGTCCCGCCCTCGGCACGGACTGGCGGGAAAGAATCTTCGACGACTCCTCCTGGATCGACGGCACCATGGCCGTCGGTTTCAAAAACGGCGCGAACGATCCCGTCGGAATGCGTGATATTTTTGAAACGGATGTGCAGGCCCAGATGTACAACCTGCCCAACCGGCAATCCGTCTATCTTCGCGTCCCCTTTGAGATCGACAATCCCGCCGACGTGCTCGGCCTGGAGTTGCGGACCCAGTATGACGACGGATACGCCGCCTTCCTCAATGGGAGCGTGGCGCCGGTGGATGAAGTCAACGCGCCGTCCTCCCTGCAATGGAACTCCCAGGCCACCGCGATCATCGGTGATGGAGGAGGGCTTCCCCTCCGCACCGCGGATCTGACCAACCAGCTCGATCTCCTCGTTTCCGGAACCAATGTTCTCGCCATCCACGGCCTGAACGCGAACCAGGGGAGTTCCGACCTGCTGATCGCCCCGCAGCTCTGGGCGCTCATTCCTTCCGCTTCCGAACCGGCGCACGAAGGCTACTTTTTCACCCCCACACCCGGCGCTCCCAATCCGGGCAATGAGAGCGTGATGCTCGTGGAAACCGTGAGCTTTTCCGAGCCGCCGCGCACCTTTCCCGCCACCATTTCCCTCGCCGTCTCCCTTTCCGGCGCGGGCCCCGGCCAGGTGATCCGCTACACCACCAATGGCAGCGTGCCCACCGCGTCCTCCGAACTCTACACCGCCACCCTCGATCTCACCGCCACCACCATGCTCCGGGCGCGCGTTTTCGATTCCAATGGAATCGGAGGCCGCACCGAATCCGCGCGCTACCTCCGGCTGCACCCGAATGTCGCGAACCGCCAGTCCAATCTGCCGATGGTCGTGCTCGACGCCCGCGGCCAGGATCTCCACGACGTCAACCGCCGGGACGGGTATTTCCTCCTGTTCGATCAGGACGAAAATGGCGTCAGCGATCTTTCCCGCCTGCCCGATGTGGCCACCCGCCAGGGCATCCGCTTGCGGGGATCCTCCTCGCAAGGGCAGCCGAAAAGACCCTACAGTGTCGAATTCTGGGACGATTTCGATCAGGACCGCCGCATCGAAGTGCTGGGCATGACCGCGGAGGAGGACTGGATTTTCTACGCTCCTTACAACTTCGACCGCGCCTACATGCGGAATTCCGTGGCATACGAACTGTCCCGCCGCATCGGCCGCTGGGCTCCCAACACGAGATTCGTGGAGGTTTTTTACAACGGCAACGGAGGCATGCTCGACCAAAACGACTACGTCGGCGTCTACGCCATCGTCGAGCAGGTGAAGATGAACACCCGCAGGCTCGGCCACCGGCTGGTGGAGCCCACCGACGTCCCTCCGCCCGGACCGATCAACCCTCTGGCGACCGGCAACTGGACCGGCGGCTATCTGTTCAAAATCGACCGCACCGACCCGGATGAATACGACTGGCGCACCAGCCGCAACATCCCGTCGGAAGACCGGCTCACCCTGAGCAGGCCCAAACTGCCGAATCTGGACGGTGGCCCGTACTTCAGCAATGCGGCGGCGCAAAACGGTTCGCGCCAGGTCGCCTATCTGCGGAGCTATATCCAGGCCTTCGAGGACGCTCTCTTCAGTGACCGGAACACGAGTTTCATCACCCGCAACCATCTGGATTACATCGACCGCGATTCCTGGGTCGATCATCTCATCATCAACGTGCTCACCAAAAACGTGGATGCCCTGCGGCTGAGCGCCTTCTTCCACAAGCCCGAAAACGAAAAGCTCTTCGCCGGGCCGGTTTGGGATTTCGACCGCTCGATGGGTTCCTATGACGGCCGGGATGCAAGCGCCACCGGCTGGGATGGCTCGGGCGGCACCCAGTATTTCCATCGCGATTGGTGGGGCTGGCTTTGCCAGGACCCGGACTTCGCCCAGGCGTTTTACGATCGCTGGGCCGTGCTGCGTTCCGGCCCTCTCTCCCATGCGGGCCTGGCCGACATCGTCCAGCCCATGGGGGATGAAATCCACAACAGCGCCAACGGCCTGGGCTCCGCCGCCGTGCGCGACGCCGCGCGCTGGTCCCAGAACACCCCGCGCTCCGGCGGCTATCCCGCGGAAGTGCAGCACCTCCTCAACTGGATGCAAACCCGTGCCGTCTGGATGGACCGCCGGATGATGTTCAATCCGGGTTCCCTGCTCCCCGAACCGCCGCAAATCAACATCTCCGGGAACACGGCCACCATCACCGGAAGCGGGTCCGGCCAACTTTACTTCACGCTCGATGGTTCCGATCCGCGTCTCATTGGAGGGGAGATCGGAGGCCAGCAATACACCGGCGCGATCACGCTCGACGGTCCTCTCGTCATCACCGCGCGCAGACGCTTTGGAGGGCAGTGGAGCACGCCGGTCACGGAAATCTTCAACATGGCTCCGCCGGCGCCTGTTTTCCTGAGAAACGATACCGCGGATTGGACGGTCAATTCCCATTGGGACACCAATCCCGCGCCCTATCCAAACGGCGCGGGCGCGGCGGCCCTCATCAATCCGCCCCTGGGCGGGGACCGCAATGTCGATCTTCCCTCTCCCGTCACCGTGGGGCGCATCGCTTTCCCGCAAAACGTTTCCGCCAACCGCAACCGCCTCCGCGGCCAGTTGCCCGGAAATTCCCTCACCTTCGACAATGGAGAATCCCCCGCCCGTCTCGAAGTAGGCGGCACGGGCACCGGATTCGTGGAGTTTGAGATCGTGGGAGGAACCATCCTCCAGAGCACGCTTGAGCTGGATGTGTCCAATATCACGGGCGATCCGGAACATGGCGCGCTGCGTCTCCGCCAGGGATGGAGCGGCCCCGGAGGCTTGACCAAAACCGGCCCCGGCGTCGCCTCCTTCACCGGCGAGGACAAACTCTACTCCGGACCCACCCTCATCGGGGAAGGCGTGCTCCGCGTCACCGGGCCATCCACCATGACGAACAGCTCCTCCGTCACCGTGCTGGACGGAGGCCAGCTCCGGCTCGTTTCCGGCAGCAGTCCCGGAGTTCCCCGCGTTCACACCTTCGGCGGCGATCTCTTCCTCAGCGGCGCGGGCCGGGGCGGGGAAATTCCGGAAGCCAGCGGTCTCGGCCGTCTCGGGGCTCTCCGCTACGATCCCGGAAATCAGGACAACCACGCCATCGTCACCAACCATGTCGAGATCACGACGGATGCATCCATTCACGTGGATGGTTCCCGCAACAGGCTCGATCTCACGGGCTCTCTCGGCGGAACCGGCTCTCTGACGAAATCCGGGGGCGGCACGCTCGGCATTTTCGGAGATCAGCAGACCCACACTTCCCCCGTGAGTCTCGCCAATGGCCAGCTCCTCCTTCGCGGGTCGCTCGGTTCCTCCATCAGTCTGGGCGAAACCTCCATCCTCAATGCCGCCGGGCAAGCGGGCCCGCTCAGCGGAACCGGAACCTTGTTCCTGCCGGGGACCGCGCTTTCCACGCCCCAGGTCGCGGGGCTCCATCACGCGATGGTCTTCACCCGCACCGGCCCGCCGGATCTCCTCGATCCCGCAAATGCCGGCAACGCCCTGCTCGTCACCGGAGACCCTGGCATCCCATCCGGCATCGATCTTTATCTCGATCTTCCTTCCGGCGTGAACTCCTCCACTATCGTCCAGGGCGGCTACCTTCGCCCCGCCGGAGCATCCTGGGACGATCTTTTCGATCATCCGGCCACACGGGTCTTTGTCCGGGATCCGGCGGGCAGCCACGAGTTCGACAACCGGACCTGGACGCTCAACACCGGCGCCCTTCTTGCCAGCGTCCCCGTCACGCTTCCGACTCCCGGCGAATCTCTTCACGGAAGAATCCTGGAGATCCGTTTCGATGGCGCGTTGCTTTCGTATCAGGCATGGCGGGAAGATTTCTTTGATCCGGGGGACGTCGGCAACGACACCATTTCCGGCCCCGAGGCCACCCCCTTTGCCGATGGCATTCCCAATCTCCTCCGGTTCGCTCTTGGCATCGACGGCGGAAACGGCTCCGGCTCCCTTCCCGTCCTCACCCATGAGGCGGGCAATGCCATTTTCAGTTTCCGCTACGATCCCCGTCTGCGCGGCCTGCGCTGGATCGTGGAAGCCACGGAGGATCTCACCGATTGGAGTGAGGCGGAAGCCCTCTTCGATTCCAATGAACATCTGGATCTGCCCGATCCGGAAGGCCGGCTCGCCATCGGGGAGGAAATGGACGCCCCGAAACGCTTCTACCGCCTCCGCGTGGCCACCGTTCCCTGAACAGGGGAACCTGGAAGTTTCATGCCGCTCCCCCTTTCCAAGTTGGCTGCCGCGATACGCGGCAGCCACTTTTGTCAAATCGCAGGACGAGACTGGAGGGCGGATCAATCGCCATAGCCGCCGGGGCCTTGGACGGCTCCCGGCGCGGCATCCGGTTATGTCATTCCCCCGGCTCGGAAGCTTCCTCGTCAGCCGCTTCTTCCACGGCTTCCGCCGCTTCCTCAACAGCTTCCGCCGCTTCGTCCGCGGCGGGTTCTTCCTTCGCGGAATTGCAGGCGGAAAACAGCAGGGCGGAGGCCGCCATGGCGGGGACAAACATCAGGAGTTTTTTGTTTTTCATGGTTCCGCATCACAACAAGGCTTCCGGACAAATCAAGCCGAATCCCGGGCGGAGATCCCGGGTGTTTCCCCTTCAGGACGCGGAAAGGTTTCTGACGAGGTTCAGCAGTTCTTCCGCGGGTTTGGAAAGGGTGGCGGCGCGTTTTTTCATGAGGCAGATCGTGCGTTCGGGCGCGGGACCCGGGAACCGGCGGAGAACGACACCGCCGGGCACCTTGTCGCGGACGGCAAGTTCGGGGACGACCGCGAAACCCATTCCGGCTTCCACCATTGCCAGGGCGGTTTCCAGTTGATCGCATTCCAGGCGGGAATCGAGGCGCTGGAGCCGGCAGACCTTCAGGGTCCGGTCCGTCAGGCAATGTCCGTCGCGCAGGTGGATCAGGCCCGCGGGATCGAGATCTTCCGGCCCCGGCGCTTGCGCGGAGTGGGCGTGCGGGTGCCGGGAGGGAACGGCGAGCAGGAGTGGTTCGCGGAAAAGCTCGCGGACGTGCAGGGACCAGCGTTTCCGGTCCTGCGCGGTGACGTCGCTCAGGATCGCAAGCTCCACCGAACCATCCACCACTTGTGCGATCAGCCCGCTTGTCCTCGCCTCGCGGACCTGGACATCGATTTTGGGAAACATTTCCCGAAACGGAGGCAGGAGCTTGGGAAGGAGGTAGGGCGCGATGGTGGGGATGACGCCGAAGACCAGCTTGCCCTCATGAGTTTCCCGCCGCCGGTCGAAGCGGCTTCGCAGGTTCCGGGCGCTTTCCAGCAAGGGGTCGGCATGTTCCATCAAAATGCGCCCGGCGGCGGTGGGGGTGACTCCGCGCGGTTTCCGGTGGACGAGCGGCTCGCCGAGTTCTTCCTCCAGAGCCCGGAGCTGCTGGCTCAGCGTGGGTTGGGAAACCCCGCATCGTCCGGCCGCGGTGGTGAGCGATCCGCTGTTCACGATGGTCACGAAGTATTCGAGCTGGCGGAGATCCATGGGGAAAAGTTTCCCATAGGAAAAACCAATGGCAAGGATTTGAGGTAAAGTCTTTTCCGATGGGATTCCTTTTGCTAACGATGACGGGTCCAACCCCATTTGACGATGCAAAAACCAACCCAACTGACCACGACCGGCGGCAACCCGGTCGCCGACAACCAGAATTCCCTCTCCGCCGGGCCGCAAGGGCCGCTGCTTCTGCAGGACTATCAGCTCATCGAAAAGCTGGCCCATCAGAACCGCGAGCGCATCCCCGAGCGCACGGTCCATGCCAAGGGCTGGGGCGCGTACGGCACGCTGACGATCACCGGGGACATCAGCCGGTATACCAAGGCCAAGGTGCTGCAACCCGGCGCGAAGACGGATCTGATCCTGCGTTTCTCCACCGTGGCCGGCGAACTCGGCGCGGCGGATGCGGAGCGCGACGTGCGCGGCTTCGCCCTGAAATTTTACACCGAGGAGGGAAACTGGGATCTGGTCGGCAACAACACGCCGGTCTTCTTCGTGCGC
>CAZVSA010000220.1:0-7256 GCA_964629955.1 uncultured Luteolibacter sp. | reverse complement strand
TGGGCGGGGCGTCGGTGCGGGTGACGCGCGTGGTGCGGGAGGAGAGGACCTGGAATCCGATGGGTTCCCGGGGTTCGGGATCCGCCTCGGGCAGGGACCGGGGAACGGGGGCGGGAAGCTCCACGTCCCAGCGCGGGGAGGCGGGGGGCTGGGCGTGCAGCGGGGCCGCGATCACCAAACAGCAGGCAAGCATCCGGCGGCGCGCGGACACTCCATCGGGGGAATGGAATCTGGAAGACATGCCATTAGGTATTTTCCTTCCCGCCCTCCCGGCAAGCGGAAACGGCATTTATATCAGAGAATTCTCTGATTATTGAAAAATGCGCGGCCGCCCTGAATCCCCTCGTGCCGAAGCTCGGAGAAAATGCCGGACGGTTTGCCGGGGAGGTGGCCCGTTTGCTCAAGGAGCGCCGGAAGAAATCGGGCCTGTCCAAGCTTGCCCTGGCCCAGCGTGCCGGTCTGGACCAAAGGACGATCACGTTCATCGAGGAAGGGGTCAACGTCCCGAGCATCGGAACCCTGCATGTGATCTGCGAGGCGCTCGGAATCAAAACCGGCTGGCTGGTCTCGATGGCCGACCGCGCCGCGCGGGAGTAGTGCCTTGAAAGGAGCGCGGGCGTCCCCGCCAAAAGTATTCCGGCAGGTAGGGCGTGACCGCCGGGCGCGCCGTGGCTGTCTCTCCGTGGCGGGTGGGGCTTCCATCGGCGGGGAAGCGGGAATGGTTGGGGTGAGAGCCATACCAATCGGGAAAAAGTGGGACGGCCCGGCGGTCCGTCCCTACCGGTCAACCCGCCTCCGGCGTTGCCGCCGCGATTCCCGGAACACTTTTGCCGTCCCGCGCTCTCTTGCCCTGTCTCCGCCTAGTATTTCCCCTCCCCCGGCGGAGAGTCCGCATTTTGCAGGAAGCTCCCGATGGTTTCCCGGGCATGCTTCACGCTGTCTTCGGGGGAAATTCCGTTGTCATCCTGCTCCAACTCCGCGGCATGGCCGAAATGCAGCTCGAACAGCTTTTTCCCATCCACTTCCGGAAGCAACGTGAAGCGGTCGCTCGCCTCCCGCACTTCCGCCCACCTGCTCCGCACGGCTTCCCAGTACGCTCCGGTCTTCGCGAAATATTCCTCCCACGCGGGGGCCAGAAGCGGACCGGTGATCTCCTCGTAACGGCTCACCCCGATCTCCGTTCCCACGTAGTTCTTCCTCCCGTCTTCCTCCACGTTCAGCTTCCGGTTGTTCTGCACGTGCAGCCAGCCTGTCGGCGAAAGGGTGATTTCATGAATGCCTTCGAGCACGTTGTAGTCCTGCCTCACCGAAAACTCCCGGCGCGGCAGGGGGCGCGGGCAATTGTCGCTCCGCCATGTACTGACCCCTCCCTCATGCGCCCACTCTCCCATCACTTCGTAACGCGGGGAATCATCCACCTGAAACACCGCCTGGGACCACCGGCCCGATGGGTCCGGTGCCGGGACGCGCTGCCAGGTGAGCCTCCCCCGGTACTCGTGCAGTGCGGTGTCCTCATGGGTCCAGTCCTGCCTCCAATGTTTCATCACGAACGGGCCTTCCGTTTCCCCCTCCTGGTTTTTAAAATACATGACAAGGCTGTGCTGGAGGCTGACGAAATCCTCCCGGTCCTCCAACACCGCCACATGCTCCGTTCCCCAGGAAAAATAAGGACGCGGCGGCTCATACCCTTCGGCGAAACCAAGCGTCTCGATGAAATCGAAGCTGACCCGGTAGCTTCCCGCCATCGCGAGAATCGCCCGGCGGTCCCGCTCGCGCTTTTCAATCCCCTCTTCCTGAATCCTCCCCCAGGCCTCCTTGGCTTCCTTCCTCAGTGTCACCTCCGAACCCCGCGTCGTGCCGCCGCGCGGCTTCATTTTCTCCCACTCGATGAACGGCCAGGCGAACACATGCCCGCCACTCTCCGCCTTCGCCTCGCCCGGTGGTGATTCCTCCGCCCCGGCGAACGGGGGGAAACCATGGAAAAAACCAACTGCCGCCAGAAATGGAAATGCGAAATGTTTCATGATGACCCGGTGCTCTGCATGCGCAGCTTACCTTGATGATTTTCAGTCTCAATAGCTTTCGATCAAAAAATCAATGAGCCGGGACGGGCGCGTGAAACGGAGCCGTGGATCAATACTCGTCCTCGTAATTTCCGGACCCGCGATGCTTGCAGAGGGCATAGACGCCCACGGCAAGGAGTCCGACGAGGAGAGCGCCCCCCACCCAGCCGGTGGTGCAAGGGCTGGGATGATGCCCGCGCAACGAGCGCAACTGGGAAACCCCCGCCGCCAGCCCCTGGCGTGCGGAGTCCGCCAGGTCTTTCGCCCCTTTGGGCAAAGTCCGCCGCGTGGTATGGGAAATCAGATCGCCGACATCGTCGCGGAGATGGGACAGATCATCGCTTACCTTGGAGAGAAGCGAGGCGGTGCGCCGGTCATTGAATGGGGATAAATTCATGGGAATGGATGATGGAGTTGGAATTCGATGGGATATTCAGGGTGTCCGACCTCCCGCCGCCGTCGAAATGGCGGATACGATCAGACGAAGATGGTATGCTCTTCCCCTTTGCAGAGCGAATACCATTTCCCCGATGGCCTGAGAACCCCTTGAAACAGGAACTCCGGACAAATCACCATCCCGAACGGAAACGCATTCCGCACGATGCAAAAAAGCCGGGGTGCATTCTGCCCGGGGAATCCAGCCACCATCCAAAAGAGATTGCCCGTGCGGCACAGGCCAAACGAGCCCGGTCTGGCACTCGCAAAAATCAGGAAAGATCCATCTTGCGGGGGTGGCACGGATTCCCTTTTCTTATCGGGTCCTCACCATTCCCGGAAAATCCATGAACCCATCCATCAAAAACCATCGGGCGGCGATGCTTCGCCTCGCGTTTGTCACCTTCTGCCTCAACTCCGCATCCCGCGGCAACGAACTGATTGTCGATTCCGCCATCGACAACCTTGAGGTGGACTCCACCCAAACCGTCTGGTTCGACAGCGCCAACACGAACGCCCCCATCCCTCTCAACACCATCAACGGCGATATCCCGGCAACGGGCATCCTCCCCGGCTGGGCGCACACCCGCTGGACCTTCATGAAATACGACGGCGCCAACATCGTGGAAGTCCCGGGTGGCGAGAAAGTCGTCGGACAGATCAACCTGAACTCCGCCGGTCCGGGATCCCTCTATGCCGACAACACCGCGGCGACGACCCTCCTCTCCAACCAATCCATCGGCCTGCTGGAAACCACCCGGGACTTCTTGCTCGGCAACGGCGTCTCCCTCGACATCGCGATGGGCGGGCTGATCTTCCACAACAACAGCCACTGGCTGAGAAGAGTGGATATGGGCGGCGGCATCACCGCATTCCTGACATCCTCCTCCGGCCGCCTCGTCGTGATCACCAACGGCGGCCAGGCGGACTACCAGATCAACGGCGTCGTCATCCACGACCCCAACGCCGAAACACCGCTGGCCTTCACCAAAACCGGCCCTGACAACTTCGCCCTCAACGCGGCGAACACCTACACCGGCGGCACCCGCATCCACAACGGCCGGCTGCGGGCGGACCACTCCGGCGCATACGGCGCCGCCTCCAGCCAGGTCGTCGTCACCGGGGAAAATTCCCAGGCATTCCTCAACGGTGGCGGCACCTACAACTACAACTTCCACATCGAAGGCTATGGCTGGACCGAGGGCGGCAACAAACTCGGAGCCCTGCGCCTCGGCAACAACACCGTCACCGGGTCCGTCACCCTCACCGGCCCCGCCCGCATCGGAGCCGCCGGCGGCGTCACCGGCACCCTGGCCGGCGCGCTGATCGGCGACGACGATCTGGAATTCAACGCCTCCGCTCCCGAAACCCTCAACGGCATCATCAACCTCAACGGCTCCGCCGCGGACTACACCGGCGCCGCCACCGTTTCCCGCGGCCTGCTCAACATCAACAACGACTTCGGCGGCAACCTGACGGTTTTCCCCGGGGCCTTGCTCGGCGGATCGGGAACCATCGCCGGCGATCTCGTGATCGGAGACGACTTCACCCCCTCCGGTTTCTGGGTGGACGGCACCGCTCCGCAGGCGCTCACCGTGGAAGGAGAGGTCAATCTCTCCGGCACCACGAATGTCACGGGCACCGCTCCCGCGTCCGGGACCTTCACGCTTTTCAACTACGGAACCCTCAACGGAGACCCGGTCACCAACCTCGTCCCGTCCGGATTCCGCAACGCCACCATCAGCGACGATCCGGCGAATTCCCGCGTGATCCTCAGTTTCACCCCCTCCGATCTCGTCTGGGCCGGATATCCGGAAGAGGAAGAGGAGGAAGGATACAACGGAAACGTCTGGGAAACCGGCGGCGCGGAAAATTTCGTCGATCCCGGCGACAACCCCACGAATTTCCTCTCCGGGGACAGCGTCACCTTCAATGACGAATCCTGGCAGACGGACGTGAGCCTGCCCGGCCCCGTCGCCCCCGGCGGCGTCACCTTCGACAACAACTTCGACTACTTCGTGACCGGCGCCGGCGGCATCCTCGGCAGCACCGGGATCGTCAAGAAAGGCTTCGCCGCCGTGCTTCTCGGCGGCAGCGCCAGCAATTTCACCGGCCCCGTTTCCATCGAAGAGGGCGTGCTCCGCGTCGGAAGCACCCAGGCCCTCGGCTTCACCTCGGGAATTACCGTTGCGGGAGGAGAAGAAGGGGTAGGCGCCCAGTTCGACCTCAACGGGCAGAACCTCGTATCCGCCGGCCGCCACTACTCCTTCACCATCGAGGGCAACGGCCCGGACGGCCTCGGCGCGATCACCAACAGTGGCGCGGGGAGTCCCAACGAAGGCTCCGGCATCCGCAACATCACCCTCACCGGCGACGCCTCCGTCGGCGGCAATGGCAGCGGCACTATCGGGCGCTACGACATCGGCTTCACCGGCGGAGTGCAAGGAACCATCACCGGAAACGGCCACACCCTGACCAAGGTCGGCACCAACCGCATGGGCTTCCGCGGCGACGCGGGCGGCTCGCCCATCCACTTCGTCATCGAACAAGGCGATGTCTGGGGCGAGAACAACGACAACGCCTGGGGCGGAACCACCGGCACCCTCACCATCAAGGACGGCGCCCGCGCCGGCACCTACGGCCCCCGCACCATCGCCACCCCCGTCACCATCGAAAGCGGAGGCACTCTTTTCAACGAAGGCGGCGGCGGCCCCGCCACCTGGACGGGTCCCATCTCCGTCTCCGGTGACGTCAACCTCGACGCGCCCGGCCAAACCCTCACCCTCACCGGCCCCGTCTCCGGCACGGCGAACGTCACCAAACACGGTACCAACACCGTCACCGTCGCCCAGCCCGGCTGGACCGGAAACACCACCGTCACCGCCGGCACCCTCTCCCTCGGCCAACCCTCGCTGGATGACGATTCCGCCGTGTCCATCTCCTCCACCGCGGTGCTCGATCTCAACTTCAGCGGCATGGACACCATCGCCAGCCTCACCATCGGCGAGGAATTGCTGCCCGACGGCCTCTACAACAGCAGCCACCCGGTCCATGGCGCCCGCTTCACAGGAACCGGCTCCCTGCTCATCGGCGAAGCGCCTCCCGCCGGGTCTTACGACACCTGGGCGGAGCAAATCACCAACGACCTCCGCGGCTTCGGTGAGGACGCCGACGGCGACGGCATCCTCAACGGCCTCGAATACGTCCTGAACGGGGATCCCAACTCCTCCGACACCGGCATCCTCCCCGTGCTCGACAGCAGCGGCGCGCAAGCCGTCTTCACCTTCCTGATCAACGACGATTCCCTGGCCGACACCGTCCAGACCGTCCAATATGGCAGCGATCTCGAAGGCTGGACCGATGTTTCCGTCCACCCGGAACCCGCTGCCAATGTCAGCGTCGTTCCCGAAGGCGGCGGTTCCAGAGTCACCGTCACTCTCGACAAGATCACGCCCAAAATGTTCGTCCGCCTCAAGGTGGCGCAGCCCTGACACTGTAAGAGGCTGTCTGAAAAATGGCAGGGACCGTTCTCCGCAACGGTCCGGCGGGGTACGGCCCGATTCCCCATGTCAGCCGCCCCCCCGCCGGACGGCCCGGAGGTCCGTCCCTGCCACGGTCCGGCCGGGGCAAAGCTGCCAGGAAAGTTTTCAGACAACCTTTAAAACCAGGAAGCCTCGTTTAAATTTGTCATGGGTAGGTGAACCGGGTTCGGTAACACCTTCCCTTCGTTCCTGATGCAATTCCGTTCCTTCACCCTGGCCTGCGCGCTGGCTTCCATGGCGATCGCCGCGGCCGCTCCGCTGGCGGTCGACGACCACTCATTTGAAACCAATCTCAATGGCCCCGGTGGTTGGAGCAACTACATCGGACCCTCGTGGCAGGGAACGAACGGAATGAACAACGGCAATGCGTTCAAGGAACACATCCCCGGATTCACCGCCGACGATCTGCAACACCTGGGAATGGTGTTGAATTATGATGTCTGGCAGGACCTTGGCGTCACCTACCAGCCGAACACGCGCTACACGCTCACCGTCGCTGTGGGACGCCGCATCGATGCGACAAGCTTCGGAAATCAATCCCAATATCGCCTCGCGGACTCCACGGGAGCCGTTTACGCGACGGGCGCCTTCAACGCGTACACCCTGCCCTTGCAGACCTTCGCGGACGCACCCCCGCTCGTGTTCGATACCCCGGATCACCCCGCCGCCGTGGGGAAAACCATCCGCATCTTGCTCCGGGCAAGGGGGCAGGGACGTTCCCACTTCGACCACATCCGGCTGGATGCCACTCCGCTCCCCCCGCCCGGTTCCGCCACCATCGTAAACCTGCCCGCCACCAATGTGACGGCGGGCGGAGCTACCCTGAACGGGGAAATCACCAATGCCGGGGATGGCGCTCCGGTGGTCACTTTGTTTTGGGGAATGAACGATGGCGGGCTGGAGGAGGCGGATTGGGAAAACTCCCTGGAACTTGCAGGAACGTGGAACGGCCCGTTTTCCGGAGCGATCGGTGGTTTGGAGCCCGGCACTTCCTACCGCTACACGACCCGTGCGACGAACAGCGCGGGGGCTTCGTGGCCCGTCGGCTCCGGCGGATTCGAGACCCTGCCGCTGCCGCCGTCCGTGGTCACCCTGCCGGCTTCGGAAATCGTGGCATTTTCCGCGAACATCGGCGCGGAGGTCACCGACACCGGAGGAGAAATCCCGCTGGTCACCCTCTACTACGGCACATCCCCGCCATCGGAGGTGCCGTAGT
>CAZVSA010000219.1:0-7267 GCA_964629955.1 uncultured Luteolibacter sp. | reverse complement strand
GTTTTTCCGGTCCCGATGGCGCAGTAGCCGGAAGCGGAGGCCCCGCCTTCGCGGAACGCCCTGGTGAGCGCGGCGACCTCGACCGGATCTCCGAGAGGGGTGCCGGTGCCGTGGGCTTCGATATAGGAAATCTCCGAGGGATGGACGCCCGCGGTGGCTTGGGCGAGGGAAATGACCTCCGCCTGGGCGTTCACGCCGGGCGCGGCGAAACCGATCTTGTCCGAGCCGTCGTTGTTCACTGCCCAGCCTTTGATGACGGCGAGGATGGGATCGCGGTCCGCGATCGCCTCACTGAGGCGTTTGAGCAGAACGACCCCGCAGCCGTGGCCGAATACGGTTCCGGCGGCATCGGCGTCGAACGCGCGGCAGGTTCCGTCGGGCGAAACCATGCCTTCTTCCTCGAACTGGTAATCGCGCCGCTGGGGGAAACTGATGGAAACGCCGCCCGCCAGCGCCATGTCGCATTGATAGGTGAGAAGGGAGGTGGCGGCCTGGCAGATGGCGACGAGGGAGGTGGAGCAGGCGGTTTGGATCGCCATGCTGGGGCCCCGGAGATTGAGCTTGTAGGAGACGCGGACGGGGAGGAAATCCTTGTCGTTCCCGAGCATCGTCTGGTACTCGGCGACCTGGTAGTTTTCCGCGAGTTTCGCGCCGTCGCGCAGGTTGTGGAGAAGATAGGTGTTGAGGCTGAGCCCGGCGAAGACGCCGGTGAGCCCCGGGCAGGCGGAGGGATCGTATCCGGCGTGTTCGATGGCTTCCCAGGCGCATTCGAGGAAGACCCGGTGCTGGGGGTCCATGAGTTCGGCTTCCTTCGGATAGATGCCGAAGAAACCCGCGTCGAAAAGATCCGCGCCGTCGAGCAGGCCGCGCGCGCCGACACGTTTGGAGCCGTCCGCTCCGGTTCCGCCTCCGAAGCGGGAAATGCAGTCCTTGCCTTCGACGAGGTTCCGCCAGAATTCATCGGGGTTCCCGGCACCGGGGAAGCGTCCGGACATTCCGATGACGGCGATGGATTCGGGAGGGGTTTGGAGATCTTCGTTCATTTGGTGTTGGGGCGGGAGAATCGGGAAAATCCTTTGCGGGTGAGGAGCGCGCGCTCCCGGAAGCCGGAAGCCGCTGCGGTGGATGGATGGAAGAAATCGGAGAGGGTGCGGGCGCTGGGACGCGCGAATAGCTCCGTGATGGGAAACGTGCGGCCGGTCATTTCCTGCAAACGGACATGAACGACGGCGAGATGGATGGAATTTCCCCCGAGGTCGAAAAAGTTGGCCTCGGGGTCGGAGATCCCGCGTCCGAGAAGCTCCGACCAAAGCTGGAGGATGCCGGATTCCAGGGTTCCGGAGGAGTTTTTTGAAACGGGAGGGGCGGATCCGGTGGTCCGGGAGATGGCAAGCCTGTCGATCTTCCCGTTCGGGGTGAGGGGAAAGGATTCCACAAAGCGGAATTCCCCGGGGATCATGTAGGAGGGAAGGATGCCGGAGAGATGGCTGCGGAGGGAGGATTCGTCCGCGGTTCCCTGCACGTGGGCGACGAGTTTGTTGCCATCGGCGATGACCACCGCTTCGCGGACGGAAGCGTGCCGGTTGAGGGCGATTTCGATTTCGCCCAATTCGATGCGGAAGCCGTTGATCTTTACCTGATGGTCGGCGCGTCCGCGGAATTCGAGGACGCCGCAGGGCAGGCGCTTCGCCAGATCTCCGGTGCGGTAAAGGCCGTTGGGGAAGCGTTCCGCGGTACGTTGCGCGTCATTGAGGTATCCGCCGCCGACGCCTGCGCCTTCGATGCAGAGTTCCCCGGTTTCGTTTTCCGGAAGGGGTTCGAGGTTTTCGTTGCGGATGGTGACGCGGACATCCGGGATCTCGCGTCCCAGGGGAACGAAGGAAAATTGATCCAGATTTCCCCGGTGCAGGCGGTGGAACGCGCAGATGTCGGTGCATTCGGTGGGGCCGTAGGAATTCATCACTTCCGCCCGGCAGGAAGGATGTTCCAGCCACGATCTCAGGCGGGGAATGGAAATCGGCTCGCCTCCGAGAACGGCGAAACGGAGCGAGGAGATCGACTGAAAACCGTCGGACGCCGCCGCGTCGATGATCGGATAGAACGCGCTGGGGGTGCAGTTGACGATCGTGACGCGATGCTCGCGGATCAATGCGATGATCCGCGGGATGTCGTAAACCGGTTGGTCGTCGAGAACGAGAGTGCCGCCGCTGAGGAGGGGGGCGTAGAAGTTTTTCTGGGTGAGATCGAAACTCGGAGAGCTGATGACCAATGTGCGGTCATCGGGGGTGAGAGCCATTTCCGAAGCATACCAATCGAGAAGATTCGCGAAGCCGCCGTGGCGGACGGTGGCGGCTTTCGGTTGGCCGGTGGAACCGGAGGTGAAGATTGCGTAGATGAAATCTCCGGCGGCGGGCGGGGAGGGGAGAGGGGCGGATGCGGGAAGCGGGGGGAGCGTGTCGAGCAGGATCGTCGTCGCATTTGGAAAAGCGCCCGCGAATTCCGAAGTGGTGACCACGTGGCGGATCGAGGCGGATTCGATCATGTGGCCGATGCGGGCGGTGGGGTAGGCGGGGTCCAGCGGGATGTAGGCCGCGCCGGTTTTCAGAATGCCCAGCAGCGCGACCGGCAGTTGGGGGCAGCGGGGAAGGCCGAGCCCCGCGAAAGTGCCGCGGCCGATTCCAAGATCCATCAGATGGCGGGCGGCGGCATCGGACCGGGCGGCCAGCTCCCCGTAGGTGAGCCGGGTGCCGCCGCTGATCACCGCGAGGTCCGTCGGAACCCGGCTGGCGATGGAATCGAAGCGTTCCAGCCATGAAGCGCCGGTCATGGCGGATGACCGGAAAGCGGAAGAGAGGTTGGCGGGAGGGATGAGCACAAGGGGGAAGGGGATGTCCGAAGGGGGCCGGATGACGGGTTCTACTTACCTTAAATTCCGGAAATGGAAAGCATTCGCTGGGGGATCATAAAGATATATGAAATATTATAGGTCTCTGACTAAGTTTCGTGCTGAATTATTAACATGGATGTCGGGATGGGAAACTACGTGATCACGTATTGCTTTCTGATATGAAAGTTCTTGTCAGTGTCAGCAAAAGAAGGAAGATTCGCCTCCGTTGCTTCCCCCCGCAATGTCCCCTATTCGCATACCATTCCCCCCTTGGATGGCGTTCGCGGCAATGGCCTTCCTGATGGCCGGTGCCGGCGTTCCCGTTCTTGCCGCGCAGGAAGTCCCGACGGTCGTTGACGACCGTGTCGAAGACGGAGATGCGGACGTGCGGCCGGAGCTGGTGACGGAGAAAGCGGAGAAATCCGGCGGCTGGCAGGCGGGCGTGGAGGTTTCCGCCCTGCATGACAGCAACATTTTCATTTCCTCCGAATCCCCGGTTTCCGATGTGGTGGTGCGGGTGAGTCCTTCGGTGGCCTATTCGCGGGGCGGAGAGAATGAGGAGGAGGGAGGTTTCCTGCGGTTCGCCTACCGTCCCGCCGGAGTGATTTATCTGGAGAATGGCGATGACAACCGGGTGGATCATCATGCTTCTTTCGCGGCGGCATGGCGCGGGAAACTGGCCCGGATCGCCTACACGGGAGGATTTCAAAAAAGGGGTGATGCCACCGCCGACGCGGGCCGCCAGGTGGACCGGATCGAGTTTGAAAACGTGGTGCGCGCGGCATGGTCTCCACGGGAAAAAGTTTCTCTGGAGCTGGCGGCAGGGCATTCCCGGGCGGATTACCGGGATGGGGAAATGATCGATTCCGACCGGGCGTTCGGCGAAGTCGCGATCCGTTACGCGTATTCCCCGAAGACCCGGCTGGGGCTGGCCTACCAGTATGGACGCCTGAAGGTGGATCGCGCCGACGGCCAGCGGGCTCATCAGGTCGTGGCCGGGTTGGACTGGCAGCCGCGGCAGAAAATCCGGGTGGAACTGGAAGCCGGCGCCGAATACCGGAAATTTGAAAACGGTTCCGAGGTGAACCCGGTGGTGAATGGCCGGGTGGGCTGGCAGCCGGGGGAGGGGACGGATCTTTACGTGAGAGCCTACCAGAGGGAGGAGGCTTCCTCGTATTTTGCCGGACAAAATTATCGTGTGCGCGGGTTTTCGGCGGGAGTGGGCCAGAGAGTTGGGAGAAAGTGGACGGTGCGCCTGGAAGGCGGGCGCGAAACGGCGGATTACCAGCAGGTTTCCGGAACGGGAGGAGGCGATCGCGAGGACAGGTATTGGTTCATCCGGCCCTCCGCCGAGTACCGCATCAACGATGCAGTGATGGTCGAATTGTTTTACAGGGCTTCCGGCAACAACTCCACGATCGGGGATTTCTCGCATGACCAGCATCTCATCGGCGTGCGTCTCGATTATCAGTTTTAAGCAAATTATTCAAACGATCGTTTCTTATGAACCTTCAAATCACCTGCTTCATCGTTTTGCTCTTCGGAATGCTGTTTCCTGCGTTTGCGGAAGCTCAGGGGAGCGGTTCGTCCGGTGTGATCGGGCGTTTCGACTCCATCGAGATCCGGGTTTTTCGTGAGGATGAGCTGACCACGCGTGGCCAGCTTTCCGCGGATGGAACGATCTCCATGCCTTTGATTGGAGCGGTCCGGGTGCAGGGATTGAGCACCGATCAGGCGGCGGCGGCGATTACGCGCCGGTTGGCGGACGGCTATCTGGTGGATCCCCAGGTGAGCGTTTCCATCGAGGCGAGAATCCGGCGGACGGTCACGGTTCTCGGCCAGGCCCAGCGGCCGGGGGTGTTCGAGCTTCCCGTGCACAGGCAGCTTACGTTCGTGGAGGCGATCGGCATGGCGGGCGGTGTGACACGGATTGCGAATTCAAAGAGAATCAACCTCAAGCGCCAGAGCCCGGGAGGGGCGGCGGAGGTGATTTCGGTCAATCTTTCCGCGATCACCAGCGGCAAGGCCAAGGACCTCACGTTGCGCGACGGGGATGTCATCACGATTCCCGAGAGCCTGTTCTGATTTTTTGCTCCACTCCTTTCCCTCTGTTCCCATGTTCCGTTCTTCCGACAACCATACGATCACATCCAGAGCCCTGCATCTCCGGGAGCGTGGCGGCGCGGACCCCGCGTGCCATCTTCCGTCCGTGCAGCCGGGCAAGGTGGCGGGCTATCTGGTCCGCAGGGGCTGGATTGTGGTGTTGCTGGCCGCGGTGGGTGGAGCGGCGCTTTACCAATACGCAAAGGAGCTGACACCGACCTACAAGGCGCGGGGGTCGGTTTACGTGAGCAGCCAGGCTCCGCAAATTCTGAACATCCAGGCGGTGGCCCCCGAGGAATCGAGGGATCTTGAGCAGATGCGCTCGGTGGAGCAGGGGATGCGGGCCTCCACATTGCTGCTGCGTGTGATCGAAAAGCACGATCTGGCGGCGGACCCGGATTTCGTGCTGCCGGGCAGCGGGCAGGAGGCGATGCTGGACGCCTTTTCCAGACGGGTGGAAGTGGGGCTCCGGCGCGGCACGAGGATCATCGATCTTGCGGTGGAAGACACGAATCCCGCGCGTGCCCGTGAGCTGGTGGAATCCCTGGTGGAGGAATACGAAGAGTTTACGAAGGAGCGGCAGCTCGGCATCACCCGGCTTGCGAGCGAAGGGCTTGCCCGCGAGGAGGCGACGCTGCGCGAGCGGATGGAAACGTCCGCGAGGGAACTGCGGGAATTCCGGGAGAAAAATCCCGTTCCCGGCCTGGAGGGAGACGGCCATGTGCGGGACGAACTGGGCACGCTGACTTCCCAGCTCACCCAGGCGAGGGCGGAACGCCTGCGTCTGGAATCGGGATTCGAGGCGTTCGGAAAACTCGATGCGGACGATCCGAATTCCTTTGCGGGTCTCGAAGGATCGGAGCGCGCGGCGGAGGTTTTGGCACAGGTCCGCGCGATCCAGCAGAAAGAGGCGGAATTCGGGCGTGTGAAGGAGCGTTATCTGGAAAAACACCCTGTTTACAAAGAGATCGAAAACGAAATCGGCCAGTTGAGGAGGAGCTTGTCGGAAACCGTGCGCTCTGCCGGGCAAGCGTTGGAACAGCGCTATCGTGTGGCGATGGAAAACGAGTCGAAGTTGCTCGGCGAGGTGGGCTTCGCGCGTGAGTCGGCGATCGATGTGGAGAGCCTGCGGGAGGAGTTCCGGCGTCTCAGCCGTGACGCGGAAGCGCACCGCACGCTGCATGAGTCGGTGGCGCAGCGTCTGCGCGAGACGAGTCTCGCCATGTCGGTGCCCGCTTCGGTGTTGCGCTGGGAGGCGCAGCCGATTCTGCCCGAGAAACCGAGCGGTCCGCGCAAGAAGGTTTACGCGGCGTCCGGAGTGATGGGTGGGTTTTTGATGGGTGTGGTGGTGTTGGCGGGCATGGCCGCAAGCCGTGAATTCTCCGTGAAGGACCCCGATGCGGCGGCGCGCGCGACCGGTTCTCCGCTGCTGGTGACCATTCCGCCGTCCTCGGGCGGAGCCGGAGTGATGGTGGCGCTGGAGGAACCTTCCTCGGGCACGGCGGAAGCGTTCCGGCGGCTGTCGACCTTGCTTTCCTCGCCCGAACAACCGGAGAAAGCGGCGCGAACGGTGATTTTCACCAGCGCGAAGGAAGGTGAGGGGAAATCGTTCTGTGCTCTCCATTATGCCACCGCCCTTGCGATTCAAGGCCACCGCACCTTGCTGCTCGATGCGGACATGACCTGCGCGGGACTCAGCGCCGACCATCTGAACGGAGAGACCAAAGCGGGTCTCGGAGGCTACCTCTCTGGAAAAAACGATCCGGCATCCGCCTGTTTCGCCACGGCTTTGCCGAATCTCTACATGCTGTCTTCCGGCCCCGTTCGGGAGGATTCGGCGGAGCTGCTTCGCGGCACGAGGTTTCCCGCGCTGCTTGAGGATGCGTTCCGCTGGTTCGACCGCGTGGTGATCGATTCTCCTCCGGCGGTTGCCTCCGGCGACCTCCCGGCAATGGCGCGTTATGCCGATGGCTGTTGCCTGGTGGTGAAGGACGCGAAAAGCGATCAGCGCGAACTCCGCCGTGCCGCGGATCTGGTGCGCTCCTCCGGCGGCGATCTCCGTGGTTTTCTCTGGAACCAATTGCCTCGTGACGCCTCGCCGGGCGCACCCGTGGTGACCGCAAGCTACAACAAGATTTCCTCCGTGACGGATTCCGGAATCCATAACTCCCGCCAATCGCCGATCAGCGTTCTTCCCAGACTCGCTTGATCCGGCGGAAATTCACGCCATCCATTCCCCCCATTCATGGTCATGCACTTTCCCCCTACTCCCCTGAG
>CAZVSA010000218.1:1979-7289 GCA_964629955.1 uncultured Luteolibacter sp. | reverse complement strand
AGTGCAGATGCCCCAGCATGTTGCTCATGTAGCGGCCCGTGATCTTCGGATACCAGTGATAGATTCCCGCGAAGAAGCCGAACAGAATCCCCGGCGCCACGACATAGTGGAAGTGGCCGATGACATAGTAGGTGTCATGCAGGTGGATGTCCGTGAGGTTGAACCCGAGCGGCAGGCCGGTGAGCCCGCCGATGCCGAACATCGGAAGGAACGCGCAGGCCCAGAGCATCGGCAGCGTGAACCGGATGGAGCCGCCCCAGAGGGAAATGATCATGGCGGTGAGAATGATCACCGAGGGAATGGAAATCAGCACCGTGGTCGTCTGGAAGAACGCGGAAACCATCGGCCCCATGCCGGTCATATACATGTGGTGGGCCCACACGATGAAGGAGAGGAAGCCGAGGATGAGCACGGCATACACCATCATTTTGTATCCCCAGAGAGGTTTCCGGGTATTGACGGGAATGATCTCCGCCACACAGGCGAACGCGGGAAGCAGGAGAACGTAAACCTCCGGATGCCCCAGGAACCAGAACAGGTGCTGGAACAGGAGCGGGGAACCGCCGCCGGACAGATCCGCCAGGCCTTCGCTCTTGGTGAACAGGCCGGAGGGCATGAAGAACGACGAGTGGAACACCCGGTCCATCAACTGCATGATGCCCGCCGCTTCCAACGGTGGGAAGGCCAGCAGGAGCAGGAAGCCGGTCACCAGCATCGCCCATACGAAAAACGGAAGCCTCATCCATGTCATCCCCCGGGCCCGGAGATTGATGATGGTGGTGATGAAATTCACCGAGCCGAGCAGCGACGAGGTGATCAGCAGCACCAGGCCGATCAGCCACTGCGTCTGGCCCGCCATCAATTGATTCACCACCTGTCCATCGGCGAAGCCCGCCAGCGGGGAATAGTTCGTCCAGCCGGATTTCGCCGCGCCGGATTCCATGAAAAACGATCCGCACATGATGATGCCGCCGGCGAGATAGATCCAGTAACTCGCCATGTTGAGCTTCGGGAACGCCATATCGACCGCACCGATCTGGAGCGGGGTGATGTAGTTTCCGAACGCGCCGAAACCGAGCGGAACGATGCCGAGGAACACCATGATGGTGCCGTGCATGGCGCCGAACATGTTGTAGGTTTCCCCGGTAACCTTTCCGTCCTGAAGCCAGCGGGCTTTCCAGCCGTCCGTGAACACCCAGCTCATCCACTCCGGCAGCGGCTGATGCGGATAGGCGATGCTCCAGCGCATCACCATCATCAGGTAGAAGCCGAAGGCAAGGAAGAGGAGAGCGGTGATGCCGTATTGGAGGCCGATCGTTTTGTGATCGGTGGAGAAAAAATATTTTCTCAGAAATCCCGGATCATGATGATCGTGGTGATCGTCATGACCGGAGGCGGCGGGAGAATGGGCGCTCATAGGTAGATCTGGCGGCGGTCGTGGAGTTAGGAAATGTCAGTTTGCGGGAGCCAGCGAAACGGGATCCACCATCGTGGCCGGATCGAGCGGCTCGCCCGGAAGCGGCTGGCGGTGGGAAGAAACGATTTCATCGGCGGTCATCGGCTGGCCGGAATTGGAACGTGCGGCGGATGCGGAAATCGCGGCCTCCGCCATTTCGGTGGTGATCACGTCTCCGGTTTCGTTGCCGAAGCTGTTGCGGAGATTGGTCATCAGGCCGGCGAGTTCCTGGGCGCTCATGCCCGCGCCCTGGGGAGGCATGATCCCCGCTCCGTAGGTTTTGCCGGTGCTGGTGGGGCCCTGGAGGCCGTTGAGAATCACCATGGCGAGAACCTGGCTTTCCCCCGTTACCCACGAGGAGCCGGCCAGGGACGGGTAATTCGCTCCGTCGCCCCTGCCATCCGGGCCGTGGCAGCCCTGGCACCTGGCGGAATAAATCCGGTTCCCCTTCGCGCTGTATGCGGCGAGCGCCGCTTTCGGCTGCAAACCGACTTCGCCATCGCCGCCGGGCTCCGCACGCACGTAGGAGGGGCGGAAGGTGCTTCCGTATGCGAACAGATTCCCGCCCTCGCCCAGAATTCCTCCCGCGACGAGCAGCACGATTCCGCAAACCACGAAGATCCAGAGGGAAACGGGTTCGAGGCCGTTGTCGGAAACACGCTTCTCACGCGCCGTGGCGGCGGCTTCACGGACCAGGCGACCATGCGTGTCCGACACGTTGATCGTGTCGTCGAGGTCTGGCTTTTCGCTGTGCTGGGACATGGTTGGATAGAGGAAAGAGATCGGGGAAAATATCAACTGTCGCCACCGGCTTTGCGCGGGGCGAAATCAAGTGCGGAGGGGACCGGCTGATCCTTCTTGAGGGAAAGCAGGTAGGAAACCAAGGCCCGTGCGTCCGGCCCCGGAACGATTTCCACGGTCCGGGAATCGCCGGTCACGACGGCTCCGGGCGAAGGAACTCCTTTGACCTCGCGCTCCTCGAACAAAAACTTCACCGACGGGCAAATGGAATGGCGGCGGTCCGGCGCTCCCCGGGGATCGTGGAGATAGGCGTAGAGCCACTGCTCGGGATTTCCATCCGCCGCGTACAGGGATTCCACCCTGCGGCCGAGATTGGAAAGGTCCGGCCCCATCCGCATCACCCCGATGTGGGCGAACTTCTCATTCCCGAAGTCGTAGGCGTTGGTTTCGCGGCGGGTATCCCCCCGCTCCGGATCGGCGGCCAATCCCCCCCAGTCGGGACGGAAGAGATCGTTGCCCACATACGTCGGGCGGACCACCTGGGTGTGGCAGAGATAACAGCCGTTTTCCCCGTACACCTTGGCTCCGTCGGCAATGCGGCCCGCGCGCTTCGGATGATAGACGCCCGACACGCCATCGACCTCCTCCGTCAGCACGATCGGCGGAAGGTTCCGCATCTTGAAATACGGCACGATGACCACCGCCAGCCAGGCAATGCCGAAGGTGGCGGACAAACCCAGAATGAAATGTCGGAAACTCATGAATGGGAGAGAGGAAAAGGCTTAGTGGGCGTGGGCGCTGCCGGGACCGGCGTTGTCGATGAGACCTTCTTCGCCGTGCGGATTGGTCCCGTGGCCGGAATCGAAAAGCGTGGGATGCGAGCTGCGGCGGCCCAGGCGGAGCCACATCAGCGTGAGGTGGAGGAAGAAAAAGACATTGGAGAACAGGATGAAGCACCACGCGATGGTCGTCGCCACCGCATACGGAGTGGCGCGGATCGCGGCATCCTCCCACGGCTCCTTCCAGTTTTCCTGGCCGAGACCCTGCTGGAGACCGCCGAACAACGCGACGAATGCAATCGTTATGATTCCGTAGATGGAGAAGAAAAAGTGGATCTTGATCAGGCGGCGGGAAAGCCACTCGCGGCGCGTCACCCGGGGAACGATGAAATAGATCGCCCCGAACATCACCAGGCTGAAGAACCCGTAGAGAGCCAGAATCTCATATCCGTATCCGGAGAGGCTGAACTGGGTGAGCGGCAGGCTGGAGGAAGGAAGATTCAACGCCACGGAAGCCGCTCCCATCACCACGAGGCCGACGATTCCCGCCAGCATGAATCGCAACGAAGGGCTTTGCTCCATCGTGTGGGGGGAGGAGATCACCGTTTTCACGATGTTGAACGCGGAGGTGATCGCCGGGATGAAGAACAGCGCCGTGGCCGCGGCACCCGCATAGGGCAGGAAATAAGGAACCGGCGCTCCCATCAGCTTCTGCATCCCCGCCCAGGGGCCGATGATCGCCAGCGACCAGAAACCCAGTTTCGCCAGCGCATAGCTGTGAACCACCCGCCCGGTGACTTTCGGCGCGAGATAGTATGCCGTTCCGATGGCTACCGGGGTGAAGAACAGGAACAGAAGCCCGAAACGATACCAGGCGTTGATCGCCGCCCCCATCACCGGATGCCCGGGAAGAACGAACAGGAGAGTGTGCGCCGTGAGGTAAATCCACGGGAACCAGAGCATCGCCCCCAGCAGATACCACTGGGTGATGTACACGTGCTCCGTGGAACGGACGCGGAACTGGATGAAGGACCAGATGACGATCAGGAAATAACTGACCAGCAGCACCGGCCAGGCGAAGGCGGGAAATTCCATCCAGGGCATTCCGGACCCGTAACCGCCGAGAATTCCGAGAATCCCGAGGGACACCCCGAAATTCCAGAGGTGGCCCGCCACAAGGATGGTTCCCGCGGAACGGCATTCCTGGCGGGAAAGCCGGGCCATCAGCCAGATGATCGCGGCAAACGCCGCCTGAAAACCCCAGCCGTAGACGAGGGCGTTGATGTGCGCCGGATTGATCCGGCCATAGCCCGTCCAGCCCGCGCCATCGAGGAAGCCCGGGCTGTGCATCTTCACGGAACCGATGAGGCCGAGGATGATCGAAACCGCAAGCCAGGCCGCGCCGCTCGTCATGAAAAACATGACCGGATGGCGCAGCGATTTGTCGATCCCGGCCCGCAGCAAGGCGTCCTGGGAGAGAGTGGTCGGATTGGAGGATGACATCGGCTGGATGGGAAAAGCGTCGGAAAGGGAGGATCAGGGTTGGGTCAGTTCGTCAACAGTGACTTGCGGTTTGCCCACTTCCCCGCGCAGGGCGGCCACCTGCTCCGGCGTGACGGCGGAAGCCTGGTTGCCGAAGCTGTTTCGGATGAATGTGAGCACCGCGGCCACCTGCTCGTCGGTCTGGTAGCTCATCGCGGTCATGCCTGCGGGGAAATTGTATTCCACGCCGTCCACGGTGATCGGCCCCGTCAAACCGCGGAGCTGGATCAGGATCAGATTGGAAACCGGCCCCGTCACCCACTCGGATTTCGCCAGCGGAGGACCGGCGGGGCCGCCCTCGCCGTTCTGGCCGTGGCAGGCGCCGCAGACGAGGAATTGCGCTTTTCCAAGCTCCATCACCGCCGGATCGATCGGAGCGTCCGGATCAGCCGCGGCCTCATCCACCGCGGATGTGTCGGCGGCAGGGGCATCCGCCATCGCCGCCGCCGTCGCGGAACCCGGCACGATCTGCTGGGGCGTTTCGACCGCCGCGGGCTTGGAGGAAACCAACAGGCCGCCCACCTTCGTGATCGCCGCTTCGAGCGCTTCCTCGGAAAGGCTCGCCTGCTGCGCTTCCTCGATCTTCGCGCGGACCTCGTAGCGGGCCTTGGCCGCGTGATCTTCCAGTGATTCCGGCTGGTTGCGGTTGAACGCGTAAATCACCCCCAGCAGGAGGGCGAAGATCAGGAACGCGCCGATGCCCCACCAGAAGGCGTTGAAGCGGATGATCGGATTGTCTCGGGTTGGGTCCATGGGAAAGTCTGAAATTGCCGGGAAAGAATTCGCTCAGTT
>CAZVSA010000218.1:0-1969 GCA_964629955.1 uncultured Luteolibacter sp. | reverse complement strand
GATTCGAGGATGCGCGGATCGCGGTTCGGATAAAGCGAATGCTGGCCGATGGCGCGGAGAAGGAAAAACAGGAAAGCGGAGCCGATCGTCACGAAGGCGAGGATGTCACCCCAGAACGCGCCGGGAATCGAGACCTGAAGTTCGAAAATATCGGGTCTCATGTGCACGCCCCCCAGCGAAACCCCGCGCTCCGGAATCACGATCAGGTAGTGATCCAGCGCGTGCATCACCAGGGTGTAAACGGCCACGAGGGAGAGGTATTTCGGATTTTTCTTCAGCCACGCCTGGAGCAGGATCACGAAGGGAACGACGAAGTGGCCGAAGACCAGCGCGATCATCGCGGTGTTCCAGTTTCCGGTGTTCCGGATGAGGAAATAAGAGGTTTCCTCGGTGATGTTCGCATACCAGATGAGGAAAAACTGGGAGAAGGCGATGTAGGCCCAGAACACCGTGAAGGCGAAGAGCAGCTTGCCCATGATATGGAAATGCTCCGGGCCCGTGACGTGCTTGAGATGCCCCCGGCTTTTCAGCCAACTGACCACGAGGATGATCACCGCCATCGAGTTGAGCGCGGAACCGGCGAAGAGATACACACCCCACATCGTGGAGAACCACTTGTAATCAAGCGCCATCAGGAAATCGAAACCCGTGAAGGTGATCGTCAGCGCGAAAATGATGAGGGTGTAGGTGGAATGGAAACGGGCCTTGAACAGGCGCGCGGTTCCGGGATTCGGGTCCGTGTCCTGATCGGTGGAAAGCTTGCGGAGACCGTAGATCACCAGCGAGAGGCCGACCCCGTAGAAGAGCACCCGGAACCACCAGAACGGGAGGTTCATATACCAGTATTTGTTATACAACAAGTGGTCGTGGTGATGGAGGTGTTCCTTCACCGAGCCTTCCGCCGCGCGATGGATGTTCATCCACTCGTAGAGATACTGGTTCACGGACGGAAACAGCAGGGGAATCACGAACAGGAACATCCACGGAAAGGTGGAACCGAGATTCTCGAAGGTCCGCCTCACCGATGTTCCCCAGCCGGAGTTGGAAACATTGTGAAGCAGCGTCCAGAACACCCCGCCGATGGAAAGGGTGAGGAAAAAGTAAAACGCGAACAGCCACGAATAGGCATAGGTTCCGCGGGCCGTTTCACCAAAAAGCCCGGTGAAAAACAGCAGGCTCGCAAGCGTGCCCGCTCCCGCGACGCCAAGAGCGATCGTTTTCACTTTCGCGACCTTGGAATTGTCGAGGTGATCGCCGTGGATTGCGATGTCGGAGGATGTGACCAGGTGATGTGCCATCTCGATGAACGTTCTTGGAAAAATTTATGGTGCCGGAACTTCGTCCGCCTTGGCAACCTGCAAGGTCCGGACATAGGCGACGATGGCCCAGCGGTCGCGCACCGGGATGTTGTAGCCGTATCCGCCCATCTGCCCCTTGCCATGGGTGATCACGTCGAACAGGCGGCCGTCCGGGTAGCTTTCCGGCAGGAAGAGATCGAGGTGGAAATTGGCGATCGCCGGCACGCCGAACTGACCGGTGATGCCCATGCCGTCGCCGGACTTGCCATGGCAGATGGCGCAATAGATTCCATACCGTTCCTTGCCCCGGAGAATGAGGGCGGAGGCGTTTTCCGCGGTAAGCTCCAGCTCCTCCGGCATGCCGGTGCCGTAGTAGTCGCCGATCTGCCCGGAATAATAGTAACCCGTCTGCCCGCCGAATTCGTATTCCGGGATGCCGCCGATGTTCCGCTCCCCCGTTTCGTTGAAACCCAGCGGCTGGGTATGATCCACGGGCAGGCGGCTGCCATGCCCATCGGCGAAGAAGTGACTCGGTTCCTGGGCTCCCAGTTTGTCCTGCTCATCCATGTCCGGGAAAACCCGGAGCGGAGGCTTGGAAAACGTCTGTCCGCGGAATCCGAGGATGCCGACGAAAATCAGGGCGATGAGCGCGTAAGCGAGGAAGAAGTAGC
>CAZVSA010000217.1:0-7325 GCA_964629955.1 uncultured Luteolibacter sp. | reverse complement strand
AAACGCGGAGGCGCGGAGGTCGCAAAGGGATTCGCAGAGACTTGAATGAAAGGACTCAGCGTTTCTCTCCCCGACCTCCGCGCCTCCGCGTTTCGATTCATCCCTTCAGAACCCGGCACGAGTGAGATGCGCCAGGTCCGGAGAAATCCGTAATCGTTACGGTTTTTGCATGCTTCTTCCTGCCGCGGGTCATGCGGGAAAAAAGTTTTTGCGCGGGAACCGCACCGGGGCGATTTCGCTCTCGCGGCACTCGTCCGGCGGGCCTAGCATCCGGGCGCATGCGGTGCCCTTTTTGCGACAACCCGGTGGCTGCGGACGCGGTGGAATGCCCGGCCTGCCGCCTCACCTTTTCACGCACCTGCACGCTGCTGGGCGCGATGCCCCGGCTTTCCCCGGGAATCGCGGACACCACGCGCACGCTCCGCCCCGTGGACCAGAAGCGCCTGAAGCGCAAAATCGCCGGAATGCAGGTGCGCTTCCCCCAGCTCGTCGTGCAGGTGGTGCTCCACCGGTTTCCCGCGGAGCATCCTTTCAACATGCACGTTTTCTGGCTGTTCAACGCCGGGTCCTTCGCCGGGGACCAGCGGCGGGGCAAGGACAACCACGCGATCCTGCTGGCGCTGGACCCGGTGCGCGGGGAATCCGCCCTGATGCCCGGATACGGGCTGGAGCCGCTGCTCAAGCCGGAAGCGTTGGGGCACCTGCTCGAACTTGCCGCTCCCGCATGGAGCGTCCGCAACTGGACCGATGGGATTCTGCGGGTGCTCGACGGCCTTGAGAAATTGCTGGAATCCGTCGCGGAGCGCGAATCGGTCTCCGGCGCCCAAGGCGAATTCTGACCCGGAGTTTTCCATTCGCCGCATGAAACGATCCGGAATTGACGGTGGAAGCCTGGCGGCCAGTCTCAACGGCGGATGATCGCACGACTTCGCGGAAAAGTAATCGAAGCATACCCGAACCGCCTGGTGGTGGATGTGGGAGGAATCGGATACGAGGTGCTCATCCCCCTTTCCACGTTCGACCGCCTGCATGCCGCGGAGGGCCTGCTGGTAGACCTGCGGACCCACCTGCACATCCGGGAAACGGCGCATACGCTCTACGGTTTCGCCAGCGAAGAGGAGCGGGACGTGTTCCTCATGCTCATCGAGCGGGTGAGCGGCATCGGCCCCGCGATCGCGATGGCCGTGCTCAGCGGATTGCCCGTGGCGCGCTTCAAGACCTGCGTGGTGGCCGGGGATGTGGCGGAGCTTTCACGGATCAAAGGGCTGGGAAAAAAAACCGCCGAACGCATCATCCTGGAACTCAAGGACAAGGTCGGCGTGACGGATACCTGGCAGGACGCCGCCAGCGGGGAAGTCACCGCCAGCGCCGCCGACGCGGAACTGGCGCTCATCGCCCTCGGCTACAAGCAGGTGGATGCCAGAAAGGCGGTCCGCAAGGCCCTGGACGCCGAACCCTCCGCAACCGTGGAAACCCTGGTGCGCGGCGCTCTCCGGCACCTGCAAAGCTGAACCGCGCCACCCCGGCGCGGAAAAGCCGCATGGAAAATTCGGTTGCATGGGCGCTCGACGGAGCTGCCGCCGGACCCTAAATGACGCCCATGTCCGTTCGCACCCGCTTCGCCCCCTCCCCCACAGGCTACCTGCATGTGGGAGGCGCGCGCACCGCCCTCTTCAACTGGCTTTTCGCCCGGCATCACGGCGGAACCTTCGTGCTGCGCGTGGAGGACACCGACGAAGCGAGGAACACGGACGCGGCGATCCAGGCCATCTTCGACGGCATGAACTGGCTGGGGCTCGATTGGGACGAAGGCCCGCAAAAAGGCGGAAACCACGGCCCCTGGTTCCAGAGCCAGCGGCGCGACATCTACGACGCGTGGTTTGAAAAACTGCGTGACGTCGGCAGGGTTTACGAGGACGCCGGGGCATGGCGCTTCCGCTTCGACCGCAAGCCGGTCACCATGAACGACCTCGTTTGCGGGGAAGTGACCATCGACTACCGCGACGAATCGAATACGCCCGACATGGTGGTGAAACGCTCGGACGGCTCCTATGTGTTTCATTTCGTCAACGTGGTGGACGATCTCGAAATGGGAATCACCCATGTGATCCGGGGCGAGGACCACCTGATGAACACGCCGAAGCACCTTCAGCTCATCGAGGCCTTCGGCGGCGAAGCCCCCCGCTACGCGCACATTCCTCTCATCCTCAATCCTAACGGTTCCAAAATGTCGAAACGCGACGCGGGCGCGGCGGTCGGCGATTATCCGAGGCAGGGGTTCCTGCCGAATGCCGTCGTCAATTTCCTGGCTCTGTTAGGCTGGAATCCGAAAACGGAGGAGGAGATTTTCCTGATGGAGGATCTTGTCGCCCGCTTCGATCTGGAAGGGGTCAACCGCGCCCCCGCCCGTTTCGATCTGGAGAAATGCGGGTGGATGAACCAGCAGCACATCGCGAAGCTCGACGCCGGGGCCTTCGCGTCGCTGGCCCGTCCCTTCGTGGAAAGCGCCGGGTTTTCCATCCCCGCGGATTTCGATGAAATCGCCGCCGCGGTGAAACCGAAGGTGCGCCTGCTGGAGGAAGTGCCCGCCGCGGTGGATTTCCTGCTCCAGGATGAATTCCCCCTGGATGGCGAAGCCGTCGCCAAAGCCCGCGGCAATCCAAACTCCTCCTTGCTGGAAAATGTGGCTGCTGCTTTCCAAGCCATTCCCGGCTGGTCGGCGGATGCGGCGAAGGAAGCGCTCGCGGAAGTCGCGGCGGCCGCCGGAACGAAACCCGGGCAGTTGATGTTTCCCCTCAGGGTGGCCCTCTCCGGCCGCGCCCATGGCCCGGACATCGGCGACATCCTCAACCTGTTAGGGAAAGAACGCACCGTCGCGCGGCTCGCCCGTTTCAACGCGATGGCGGAATCCTGACAATTTTTCATGAGCAAGGTTTACACATTTGAAGATCTCACCTCCCGGGAAAAACTGGATGCCGGGGCATCGAAACCCGCCAAGCTCGCGGTGATCGGCTGCCCCGTCGCCCACTCCGCCTCGCCGCGCCTCCATCAGCCCGCCCTCGATGCCTGCGGGATCGACGCCCGCTACATCCGGGTGGAGGTGAGGCCGGGGCAGGTTTCCGAAGCGTTTTCCCGGATGCGTTCCCTCGGCTTCATCGGCTGCAACGTGACCGTGCCCCACAAGCTGGAAGCCATGGAATCCTGCGGCGAGGTCCATCCCGATGCCCGCACCCTGGGCGCGGTGAACACCGTGCGTTTCGATCCGGATCTCACACGCGGCTTCAACACGGACGGGCCGGGATTCGTCCGCGCCATCGCCGATGATTTTGAAACCCCGCTCTCCGTGATGAAAGTGGCCATCGCCGGCGCGGGCGGAGGGGCCGGCCAGGCGATCGCCACCCAGTGCGCGATGCAGGGAGTGGAAAAAATCGTGATCGTCAACCGCACGCGGGAAAAACTCCTCCCTTTGGTGAACCGCCTTCTGGCGGTCGGCCCCACCTGCGAAGTGGTCGCCCTCTCCTTCGACGATCCGGCGCTTGGCGGGCAATGCCAGGACTGCGATCTGATCGTGAACACCTCCTCCGTGGGGTTGAAGCCGGACGATCCATCGATCCTTCCCGCAAACTGCCTGGCACCCCGCCACTTCGTCTGCGACACCATCTATCAGCCGCCGGTGACGGCCCTCCTCGCCCTGGCCGGTGGAATGGGATGCCGGCGCTCCAACGGCCTCTCACTGCTGCTCCATCAAGGCGTCCTCGCTTTCCAGCACTGGTTTCCCCAAACCGATCCGCTGCCGGTGATGCGGGCGGCCATGGCTCATTCGGACGGCGGGGATTGATCCGGGTTCTCTCCACGCTCCGCAACGATCCCCGGATCGTCGATGGAAAGCCAATGACAGGCGATCACCTCCTCGACTTCAAACCGCTGGCCGGCATCGTCATCATTCCTGCGGATCCTCACCCTCACCCGGATCAACCCGCCCGGGTCCGCACCGGGCAAAGCCCCGCCGAACGGGCGAACCCCTTCTTTTTCCATCCGGAACGCCGCATCGAGCAAATCCCATGCGGGATCCTGCCGTAAAATCACGAATTCAGGCGATTGGGCCGTGGTCGCCCCGGGATCGCCGAAGCGCGGCGCATGGAAAACCAGGCTCATGTCCCCGTTCTCCGTCCGCGCACCGGCGAGGCGCTCCCTCGCAAAAAGCCGGAACTCGCCCACGGGCTCCCCTCCCCCCGCCAGGAAAAGCGGCCACGGATAATCGCTGTATCTCACGAAATGCTCCCAATCGAGACGCCACTCGTTGCGCTCGCGCAGAAACACCGCCTCCACCCGCAATCCGTCGGAAGAACGCCAGCGCGTCTCGATCCCGCGCCCGTCCGGCAGCGCAAGCACTCCCTCCCCCTCGCTGCTGAGAGTGGCCGCATCCAGCCGGATCAGCGGGTTGTGCTGGAAAAAGCGTGCCATCCTGCCCGCCATCACGGCCGAATGAACCACAAACTGGCTCGCGGATTCCGGACTGGCCGCGGCGAGGAAATTCGCAAACGCCTGCCTCGAATCCTGCAGCTCCATTTCCAGAAAAAGCCGGTCCTCCCCGCTTGGTCCGGCATTTTGCGAAGAGGCAGCGGCGCTTCCCCGCTCCGCAACCTCGGGATCGCCCCCCCAGATCAAACGCGCTCCCAGGATGATCAGGACAATGAACACCATCCACCCCCCGATGATCAGCGGAACCAGGTAGGAACCCTTCCTGCGCCCCTTGCCGTGGCGGTTCCTCTTGTGCTCATGCGGCGCGGCCTCCTTCGGCAGATCCTCCGTGGAACGGCGGACGAACGGAAGCACCTCCGCCGGCCCGGAACCGGCAACCACGATCGGCTCCAATCCCAGGGAAGGATTGCGACCGCATTCCACACAAATCCGGTCCGGAAAATCTCCGCCAACCGCCTTGAAAAGCGAACCGCAGCGCCCGCAATGGAACCAAATCATCTTTTCTTCGCTCACGAACGGCAGCTTAGGGTTGAACCCAGTCGATGTGAAGCAACTCTCCGATCAACCACTGATTTGGCAGGGAATCCGCGCTTCCCCGCTCCAGCCTCAGGCAGACGCGGTAATCATTCTGCACGGCGGACAGAATCGCCCCTCTCCGGAAAAGCTTCCCGATCTCTTCATCCGCCTCCCCCCCCCGGCGGGTATACCCCCATGTCACCTGGTTTGAGTCCATGGAGGCCAAAAGGTAGGACTGATATTCCCTCTCGGGAAACGCGAACGTATAATGGTCCGCCCGCGCGATGACCGCGCGAATGAGCGAACCATCCCCCTCCCCGCGGCCAAGCTCCCCGAAAGTCGCCGTGCCGCGTGCGGTGCTGGCCTCCCAATCGACCAGCACCCGGTCGCCCACGGGCATCAAATAAGCCGTATAAGACGGAGATCCCGGCAATCGGACCGAAATCACCCCGTACGTAACGCCCTCATTCTGGAAAACCCTGAGATCCGTCTTCATGTCAGCCTCCCAGCCCGCCGGAAACCCGGCCGGGCTCCACTCTTTTTCGAGAATCCCCCTCAGCTTCTCTCCATCGCGAACGAAGGGAACAGCCTCGGCGGGGGAAGCCGCCCGCACATAAGAGGAAAACACCTCCCGGCCGCGGCTGCCCAGCACCAGGCTCGGATCGGAATCATCGACATCCGCGGCGGTTTCCTCCATCCGCATGGTGCGTTCCTCCCGCACGGTGGTTTCCTGACGGATCAATACCGGCTTGAGAACAAATGCGGCGATCAACAGGCCGAAAACCCCCAAACCCCAGTAAACCATCCAGCGCATCGAACCGGGCGCCGACGCCTTCCCCCACTCGCGGCTCTCGCCCTCATCCGCCTGCCACCCGGAAACGGGCTCATCCTTTTCCAGAGCACCGATTACCTGGCGGGCCGCGACCGGCCTGCCAGCCCTCGGAGCTTCCCCCGCCTTTTCCCGGACAGGCGCCTCAAGCCGGACCACGCCCTTCACCTCCGGAGTCTTCCCAGGCTCCGGGGCGACCCTGAGTTCGACATGATTTTCCCCACGCCGGACGTTTTCCCCGCCACGGGATTTCCCGGAGTGTTTCACCGGAAGCGCGGTTTGGTCCGGGACATCCGGTTTCCCCGGATCGTCGGGATCCCTGAATTCATCCCCGGAAGGTCCCGGAAGAAGGCTGTCGGAATCAGGGATGCGTGGGTCTATCGGCATAGTGAAAAAGCAAGGAACAGTGCGGGCAATCACCCGGTTTTGCAAGTGACGACCCTCGGTCACTTTTCACCAAAGCGGCGTTCCAGCGCCTCCTCCATCGCCCGCTCCACCAATCTCGCCGCCAATGCCTCCGTCGCCAGATCAAGCCTCCGGACCGCCGCCTTCAGGGGATTTGCGGCTCCTGTCCCAATCGCCGCCCTCACTTCTTCGGCGGCGGCCTCGATTTCTTCCCTCTCCGCCTCTTCCACCAGCCCTTGGGAAAGCACCGCCTCCACCGCGGGCAGCAACTCGTCCGCCTTCAGCTTCGCCTCGGTGAAAATCCTCTCCGCCATATCGGCGAACGCATGCTCGACGGATGCACCCACCATTTCGCCCACCGCCTCGTCATCCACATCCACCGCAGCGCTCCCGATTTCCACCACCGTGTCCTTCCCGGTGGAAACATCGCGGGCGAGCACCTCCAACAAGCCGTTTTCGTCGATCCTGAACTGCACCCCCACCCTCGCCCCGCCCTTGGGAGCGGCCTCGAACTCCACCTCGAAGTTTCCCAACTCCCAATTGTCCCGCGCCATCTCCCTCTCCCCCTGAAGCACCCGCACCCGCATTCTCTCCTGCCCGTCCGCCGCGTTCGTGAACATCTCCCCCGCCTTGCAGGGAATCGTCGTGTTGCGGGGAATCAGCACGTTCATCAAGCCACCGAACGTTTCGATTCCCAAGCTCAGCGGAGTCACGTCCAGCAGCACCATCTTCCGCAAGGCCCCTCCCAGCACACCCGCCTGAATCGTAGCCCCGAGGGCGATCGCCTCGTCCGGGTGCTGGGAAACGTCCGGCTGCCTTCCGAAAAGCCCCGCCACCGCGCGCCGCACCGCCGGCATCCGCGTACTCCCCCCCACCAACACCACCGCATCCAGATCCTCCGGTTTCAAAGCCGCGTCCGCCATCGCCTGCCGGCAATGCCTCATGGTCCGGGCAATCCACGGCCCCGCCAGTTTCTCAAGCTCCTCCCGGGAAATCTTTTCTTCCACGCTCCTCTCCCCATCGAAAAACGGAACCCGGAAAACCGCTTCCTCCGCCTCCGAAAGCGCCACCTTCACCCGCTCCGCCTCCATCA
>CAZVSA010000216.1:3089-7425 GCA_964629955.1 uncultured Luteolibacter sp. | reverse complement strand
ACGCTGGATGTTCGAGGAAAGCCTCGCCATGCCCTTCCTCGTCCGCTGGCCCGGCATCGTGAAGCCCGGCACGCGCAATGACACGCTCATCCAGAACATCGACTACGCTCCTACCTTTCTGGAAGCCGCGGGCGTGGAGATTCCCGCCGCCATTCAGGGGAAAAGCCTCGTTCCCGTCCTCAAGGGGGAAACGCCCGCCGACTGGAGAAAGGCCATCTACTATTTTTATAGTGGCGAGGCCACCCACCGGGTGGCCGCTCACGACGGAGTCCGGAGCGAGCGCCACAAGCTGATGCATTTCCCGAAAACCGACGAATGGAACCTCTTCGATCTGGAGAAAGACCCGCAGGAAATGAAATCCGTCCACGACGATCCCGCCTACGCGGACACTCTCGCCGAAATGAAAAAACTCTACGACGACCTGCGAAGCCAATATCGCATGAGCCCCGCCACCGTGCCCGGGCACCGCCTGGGAGAGAATTGGTGGAAGGAGCGTCATGAGCAGAAAAAACAACAAGCGCGGAAAGGCGGCCACGATCTCGTCTTCCTCGGCGACTCCATCACCCAGGGCTGGGAAGGAGCGGGCAAGGAGGTCTGGGAAAAATACCACGCACACCGTAATTCCCTGAACCTCGGCTACTCGGGCGACCGCACGGAGCATGTTTTGTGGCGCCTCATGAATGGCGAGCTGGAGAACGTCGATCCGAAGCTCTTCGTGATGATGATCGGCACGAACAACACCGGCCACCGCAAGGACCCGCCGGAACAGACCGCCGACGGCATCAGGCTCATTCTGGAACTGCTCCGGGACCGCAAGCCGGACGCGAAAATCCTTCTGCTCTCCATTTTCCCCCGTGACGAGAACCCGGACGGCGAATTGCGCCGGATCAACCACGCGATCAACGAACGCATTCAAACCTTCGCGGACGGGGAGACCATCCACTGGCTGGATGCCGGCGCGGCCTTCCTCACGGAAGACGGCGTCCTGCCGAAGGACATCATGCCGGATTTCCTCCATCCCCAGGCGGCCGGTTACGGGATCTGGGCGAAATCGATCGAAAGCCGCATCGCCGCACTGACGGGCACCCCGGAAGTGGAGTGATCTTTTCCTCCGTCACGGCGCTCCCGCCACGGGCCGGAGCATTTTCAATCATTTCGTAGCCGCTTTTGGTTGATCCCGGGTAGGGTCCGGCGGTCCGTTGCTACCTGTGTGGTTCGTATCCCCAATCGGCGAGTTCCATTCTCCGCCCCGCATCGGGGTTGGCCTACGCCCTCCAAAGGGAAACCACGGCATCGCGGGGATCGCGGCAACTCAGGATGACCTGCCGGTCCATCGGCGCCGGACAGGCCGCATGGGTCTTGACGACCATGCGCGATGGCTGAAGCGCTTTCGCGATGTTGCAAACGAGGGTGAAGGCCGAGCGCATGATTCCGCATGCGAGCAATGCGGAGCCTTGCGATGAATCCGGATCGGATAAAAACATGATTGATGGCGTCAGCGGGCAACTTTCACATTTCGGCGGAGGTTGGCATCTTTGCGGGGCGGCCTTTTCGTAAAAAGCATTGAATCGTGTGAATCCGCTAAGATTGATTCTATTTTACTCATCTTGAAGATGCGTCAGTTTTTCTTCCAATGACTTCAATTGCCTCTCTCTCAAGCCATCATCTTGAATTTGCTCGGCCCATAACCTCGCGCTCTCAAATTCCTCCGCCGCCATAGCCACTGAAGACAATGCCGACGCCAACGAGTTAATCTGTCCAGGGGTAAAACTCTCTTGATTTGATCGATACCAGGATGCCAATCCCTCAGAGTCCAATTTTGACCAATAGGAAACAGCACGATAAATGTCATCAGATGCTAATCTTCCATCAACTTCCAAGAACCGACCCAATGCACCGGATGCGTCTTCTGTAACCATATCCCCGATCAAGGAAGCTCTTTGCAACTTGGCTTCTCCGTCCCATTGCGCCTCATCTACAATATCTTTGATCGTATCCCACTTTTTGAAAGGATCCTCGATTTTTTTACTCCGTAGAAATCCCATGAGACCTATCGTGTTAAGCCACCCTTGTTCATGCCAACGTTCCGCGGAAAAAATCACGCTATCTATATCTTTGGGATCTGATCGAAGCAAGGCCAACTGTAACGCTCCTGACAAGGTTCCGCTTATTTGATTTCTTTTGAATTCCTTGGTGGAGGAGGAAAACTTTTCCGACGCTACAAGACCCTCCAGCTCGCCAAGACTGTACCGAAGCGCAAAGCCATTGAAGGCAGCTCTAAAATCAGACTTGGGATCCAAAGATGCCATCTTATCCATAAGGTCGTCCGGTGATAGTGCTGCGTATCCGAAGAATTCAGCCAGCTGCTTTATCCTCACCATCCCATGCGATTCGTCGATCAGATCCCAAGCCTCGTTCGAATAGCCCGCTTTGCAAAGGTCGGCAATCATCTGTGCGCAGTAATCCGCCCTTTCGCGGAGATTGCTATTCGCCGCACAAAAATCAGCCATCAGTTGCTTGGCGGACAAAGGGTCTAAAGATTTACCCTCAACCTCTTCCCGTATCACTAGAGGGGAGTGACCACTTTCAAGCGCTCCAAAAGATTCTTTCCTGGCCGATTTTTGGGTCAATCTCTTTTCTTCAACCGGATCCGCCACGACATTAACCTTCGATTGAAGAAGCAAGAATGAAATGCCTAAAAGGCATGTCGCACAAATTAATATGATCGCGTTTCGCATGCGTGTGTTGGTGATGTTCATAAGGCGGTTCAATGGTATTATTTGTCTGTCCCTTTATAAAGAGAGGTGCTGGCACGGGAATAGCCGCGGGTGGAGCCCTACCTTTGAAGGTCACGCGTCCGCCGCGACTGCGGGAGCCATCCGGAGAAGCTCCCAATCGGAATCCACAAGGCAGCAAGGGTCCGCGGCGACCCAATGCCCGGGAGAGATTTCCTTCAGGGAAAGATCCGCGCCGATGGTTTCCTCGTAACGCTGGTGGCCGATCCGGTGCCCGAAGGCGCTGCCCGCGGGGGGATCGATGGGCGAGGGGACATCGCCTTCGAGGAGGATTTTTTCCCGCTTCGCATTGGGATCGGTGGAGGGAATGGCGGAGAGCAGGGCTTTGGTGTACGCGTGGCGCGGGTTGAGATAGATTTCCTCCTCCGTCGCCGATTCGACGATTTTTCCGAGATACATGACGGCCACGCGGTCGCTGACGTGCTTCACGACGGAGAGATCGTGAGCGATGAAAAGATAGGACAAACCGAAATCCCGCTGAAGCTCCACGAGGAGATTGAGAATCTGCGACTGCACCGAAACATCGAGCGCGGAAACCGGCTCGTCGCACACGATCAGCTTCGGCTTGAGGGCCAGTGCCCGTGCGATGCCGATGCGTTGGCGCTGGCCGCCGGAGAACTCGAAGGAATATCGATCTGCGGAGGAGGAGGGCAGGCCGACGCGGTCGAGCAATTCATCGACCCATTGCCGCCGCTCGCGGCCGCTGCCGAGACCGTGGATGGCGTAGGGTTCCTCGATGATGGCGCGCACGCTCATCCTCGGGTCCAGCGATTCCGCCGGGTCCTGGAAAATCATCTGGAAATCCCGGCGGAGCGGGCGCAGCCGCCGCTGGCTGAGGCGCGTGATCTCGCGGCCATCGAAGTGAATGCTTCCGGACGTGGGCTTGAGGAGGCGGACCACGGCTTTGCCCAGCGTGGATTTCCCGCAACCGGATTCCCCCACGAGGCCGAGGGTTTCCCCGGCGCCGATTTCAAGCGACACCCCGTCCACCGCGCGGACGGAACCGGTCTGCCGCAACATCACGCCGCCCCGCACCGGAAAATGCACGCGAAGGTTATCGGTGGAAAGAACATCGGACATCGAACGTCCAGCATCGAGCGTCGAAGTGGAGGGAAGAGACTCCGATGCGGAATCTTCACTTCGATGTTCGATGTTCGATGTTGGACGTTCGATGTTCATAATTTCGCGCATTCGGGGCATTTCTCCACCCAGTGGCCGGGCGAAACTTCCGCGAACTTCGGACGCTCCCGGCTGACCGGCGCGGTCCGGCCCATGCGCTGGCAGAATCTGCATCCGTGCGCGTGATCCGCCAGCGATGCGACCATCCCGGGGATGGTGCTGAGAATGGATTTCGATGGGGTCTCCAGCGTGGGAATGGAGGAGAGCAGGCCTTTCGTGTAGGCGTGCAGCGGGTGGGCGAAAAGCTCCCCGGCGGGCGCCCGCTCGACGACGCGGCCGGCGTACATGACGACGACTTCGTCGCAGGTTTCCGCGATCACGCCGAGGTCGTGGGTGATGAGGATGGTGGACATTCCCAGTTC
>CAZVSA010000216.1:2596-3079 GCA_964629955.1 uncultured Luteolibacter sp. | reverse complement strand
GGCGCAGATCCTCGATCTGTTGAATCGCCTGCACCGTCACGTCGAGGGCGGTGGTGGGTTCGTCGGCGATGACGAGCGAGGGGCGGCAGGCGAGGGCGAGGGCGATGACGACGCGCTGCCGCATGCCGCCGGAAAGATGGTGCGGGTAATCCATCATCCGCCGCTCGGGCGCGGGAATGCGGACGAGTTTCAACATTTCGGTGGCGGCATCCCAGGCGTCCGCTTTGGACATTTTTTTGTGGATGCGGAAGGTCTCCGCCACCTGCCTGCCAATGCGGTGGACGGGGTTGAGCGCGGTCATCGGTTCCTGGAAAATGACGCCGATCTCTCCGCCACGGACTTTTCTCATCTCCTTGTCGGAGCAGCGCGCGAGGTCCATCCCCTTGAAGCGGACCTGCCCGCCGAGGATCTTGCCGGCGGGCTGCGGCAGGAGGCGGACGATGGACATGGCGGTGACGCTTTTCCCGCAACCGGACTCGCCGA
>CAZVSA010000216.1:0-2586 GCA_964629955.1 uncultured Luteolibacter sp. | reverse complement strand
CCGACAATGCCGACGGTTTTTCCGCGCGGGACGGAGAAGGAAACCTGATCGACGGCGCGGAGCAGGCCGCGGTCGGTCTCGAAGGAGGTGATGAGCTTGTCCACCTCAAGGATGTTTTCCGGCTGTCCGCTCATGGTTCCTCGGTCTCCTGTTCTTCGTCTTCCGGCGGGGCGGGTTCGTCTTCTCCGGCGGGTTCGGCGGGTTCTTCCGGGGCGGGTTCGGGCTCCGGTTCGGGCAGGGGGAGCGGGCGGAACGTGCGGTTCACTTCGAGGAAGGTTTGGCCGGAGCGGCGGGCGCTCATCGTTTCCTCTTTGATTTCCTCGTCCACCCAGAGGACGTGGATTTCGTGCGGATCATACACATATCTCGGGCTGAATCCGGTGAGTTCGGAATCCGGCCAGCGGATCCAGCGCCACGAGCCGATGCGCATGAAGCCGGTGGCGAAGCCGGGCACGAAGAACGCCTCGTCGTGCATGATCCGCTGGAGCTGGCGGGAGGCGGCGGCGAGTTCCGCGACGGTGCGCGCGGTGCGGACCTGCTCGCTGAGTTTGTCGGTATCCGCCCGCGCCCAGACGAAGGTGTTGTTGGTCTGGGGGCGCGGGTTGCCTTTTTCGTCGAAGGCGTTGGTGGAGTGGAGGAACTGATAGAAATCGGGAATCGGCGGAGGGGTGTTCCAGCCGGCGAAGGACATCTCGTGCTGTTTCTGCAACTGCTTGCGGAAGGAAACCGACGGTTCGAGGTTGTCGAGCCGCAGATCGAAACCGCAGGCGCGGGCCTCTTCGCGCAGGATGGAGAAAATGCGGTCGTAGATCGGGATCGCCGCGTAGGTCACGGATACGGAGAGCCGGGTGCCGTTCGGTCTGCGGAGGATGCCGTCCGGGCCTTCCTGCGTGAAACCGGCGCGGCGGAAGGCCTCGCGGGCGGTGGTGATCGAGTAGGGCCGGGCGCGGATGGAGGGATCGCTGAAGGGGCCGTAGCCTTCGTTGAAGGCGTTGAGCCGCGTGTAGTCGCCGCGGTACAGGACGTCGATGACCTTCTGCCAGTTCATGGCGTGGTGGATGCCGATCCGCACGTCCCTCTCGTCCAGCAGCGGTTTGGTGACGTTGAGGTAAAGGCCGAAGGGGACTTTCGGGTATTCGTTGAAGACGGTGGCGCGTTCGACGTAGCCGTCGAAAACGGGCGGCATCTCGGATTTCTCGTACCAGAGTTCCGGGCGGGTGATGAGGAAGGTGTCGAGTTCCCCGGCGCGGAAAAGCTCGAAGGCCTTCGCCTCGTCGCGCACGACGGTGGTGACGATCTTGTCGGGATTGTAACGATGTTTGTAGTACTTCCGGTCCTTCGCCCACCAGTTTTCCACGCGGGTCTGGGTGATGGAGACGCCCTTGACGATGTCTTCCCCGAGCACTTCGTAGGCCCCGGTGGTGGGCGGAAAGCGCCATTGGTAGCGCTCGGCGTAATCGGGGCCGTATTCCGCGTAGAAACCGGGATGCGAGGGTGTCATGGCTCCGGCGTAGGCGGCGGTGAACGTTTTCGGCTCGGGCAGGGAGACCGATACGGTGCGCTCGTCGTACATCGCGACCTGCGCGATTTGTTCGCGGTAGAATTGTTTCTGGTAGGGGGCGGAGATGTTGTCGGAGACGCGGAGATAAACCGAAAGGAGATAGTCCCGGGCGGTGACGGGCAAGCCGTCGGAGTAGCGGGCTTCCGGATCGATCCGCATGTAAACGGTGCGGCCATCGGGGCCGACGGCCCACTCGTTGGCGATGCCGGGGATTTCCACCATCGTTTCCGGGTGGAGGCTCACGAGCGGCATGTCGATGTCGTCGTAGAGGTTGCTGCGGAAGGAATGGTTGGCGTTTTCGCCGATGGGCCGGAGCGTCGGCGGGAAGCTCAGGTTGAGGAAATGCTGGCGCATCACGCCGCCTTTCCGCGCCCGCGGATCGCCGATCTCGGGCTGGTCCATGCCGTTTTCCCAAACGAGGTCGCCGGGGATTTCATCAGGCGTGCCGATCTTGAGATAGCCGCCGAGCGAGAGGCGGAAATCCCATTTTTCCAGACTGCGGCGGTGGCCTTCGAGTTGTGCTTCAAGCAGCTCCAGTTTCTCGCCTTCCGCCGCGGCGGTCTGTTCCTCCGTGGCCGCGATTTCCTTCAGGGTGGCGGCGCGTTGATCGCGCACCCAGTTTTCGATGTAGCGGTTGTATTGCGGGATGAAGGATTCCAGATCGAGCGTGCGCGAGGTTTCGTCCCCGCCTCTGCGGCAGGAGGCGAGGAAGGTGAGCGCGAGGGCCGCGGCGAAGCATGCGGCCTGTTTCAGAAGGCGGGGCATCAACGGTAGTAGGTGAATTTCTTGGGATCGAACGCCTCGCGCACCGCCTCGCCGACGAAGGTGATGAGCACGAGCAGGGAAACCAGCAAGGCAAAGGTGGCGCTGACGAGCCATGGCGCGGAGAGGTTGGCGAGGCCGTCGTTGAGCAGGCGGCCCCAGGTGGCGTATTGCGGCGGCAGGCCGAAACCGAGGTAATCGAGCGCGGTGAGCGAGAAAACCAGGCCGGAGACGGCGAAGGGCACGAGCGTGACGAGGATGGC
>CAZVSA010000215.1:0-7471 GCA_964629955.1 uncultured Luteolibacter sp. | reverse complement strand
CCCAGTCCTTTTGCTTGGAGGGGCGGGATTCGATCTTCGACATGTTGATGTGGAACTGGTCGAAGCTCTTGAGGGCATTTACCAATGATCCGGGTTTGTCGTGGATGGAAAAGAGGATCGATGTGCGGTCGTTGCCTGTGGGAGGGCAGGTTTTTTCGCCGATGACGAGAAAACGGGTGGTGTTGGTGGCGCGATCCTGGATGGCTTTTTCCAACAGGGTGAGGCCGTACATTTCCGCGGCGAGTTCTCCGCCGAGGGCCGCCGCGCCTTGGGCGGCGTTTTCGCGGGCGAGCTGGGCGGCCTTGGTGGTGGAGGAAGTCTCTACGAGGTCCGCGTGCGGGAAGTTTTTCAGAATCCACGCGCGGCATTGCCCGAACACCTGGGGGTGGGAGTAGAGGGTTTTGATTTCCTCGCGGGGAATGGATGCCATCAGGCCGTTTTCGATGCGGAGGAGGATCTGCGAGCAGATGTGGAGAGGGGAATCGACGAACAGATCCAGAGTGTGGGAGACCGCTCCTTCCGTGGAGTTTTCGATGGGCACCACGCCGTAGTGGGCGGAGCGGCGGGCGACCTGATCGAAGACATCGGAGAAGTTCGGTTGCGGGGCGTAGGTGACGGAGTGGCCGAATTTCTTGATCGCCGCCTGATGGGTCCAGGTGCCCTCCGGTCCCAGATAGGCGATTTTCAAATCGTCCTCCAGGGCGAGGGCCGCGGACATGATCTCGCGGTAAATGGCGCGGATGGAAATTTCGGGGAGGCGGCCCTGGTTCAGTTCGACCAATCGCCGCAGGAGGGCTTCCTCCCTCTCCGGGGCGTAAATCTGGAGGCCGTCGCGTTTTTTGACGAGTCCGACCTGGTGGACGAGATCCGCGCGGCGGGAGAGGAGATCGAGGAGGTCGTGATCGATGGCGTCGATCTGGGTGCGGATGTCGTCGAGATTCACGGGAGATGGGGAGTGTCAGGTGTCGCTGGCGGGGGCTTCGTCGGCTTCGTTGGCGGCGGCTGCCGCGGGGCTGGCGCCGGAGTTGAGGGCGAGTTGCTGCTCGGGTTCGGAGGCCGGGGGAGGGGATTCTTCGGGTGCTTCGGGGAGTTTCACTTTCCGGAGTTCATTGGCGTTCGGCAGATCGTCGATGGAGCGGATGCCGAAGTGCTCGAAGAAAACATCGGTCGTTTCGTAAAGAAGGGGGCGGCCGGGAAGCTCCGCACGGCCTCCGATCCGGATGAGATCGCGGTCGAGGAGTTTCTGGATCATGCCGTCGCAGGCGACCCCCCGGACGGCTTCGATGGCCGCTTTGGTGATCGGCTGCCGGTAGGCGATGATGGCGAGCGTTTCCATGGCGGGGCCGCTCATGCGCTCGGGTTTCCGGCCGGGGAAAAGCTGGCGGACGAATTCGCCGAATTCCATGCGGGTGAAGATTTTCCAGCCTTTCGGGCGTTCGAGAATGGTGAAGGAGCGGCCGTTTTCCGCGTAGCTCGCATTCAGCCCGCCGATGGCCGCGAGGACTTCTTCGGAGGATGTGGCGGCAAGCGCGGAGAGCCAGCCGGGAAGCTCGGCGGCGGGTTTTCCTTCCTCGGTCTCGCGGATGCGGATGTCATCGGCCTCCGCGACCCTGGCGCGGACAAGCTTCGCGATCTCATCGGGGGAGAGAGGATTCTGGGAGGCGATGAGAAGTGCTTCTACGATGGCGCTGAGCTGCATGGCGGACCGGCAGCGTAGGGATCGGGCGGGGCATTTCAAGCCCGCTGCCGGGAGTCCTGATATGGATTTATTTTGAGAAGAGTGAATTTTCGCCTTGCTGGGGTCTGAAACAAGGGCTAACCCACCGCGCTCTTCATGACTCCCCCGGGCCTACGCCCACATGGGAGGGAAAGATTTGCCCCATTCGTCAACCAGTTCCGCCCATGGCCGAGAAGAAAACCACCGCCAAGTCCGCATCGAAAAAAGCCCCGAAGAAGCCTGTTGCAAAACCAGCCGTGAAGGCTGCGAAAACGGCTTCCGGCAAAACGACCGCGAAGAAGGCGGCCCCGGCGAAGAAAGAAGCGCCTCCGGCAAAGAAGGCGGCTCCCGTGAAGAAAGCCGCTGCAAAGAAAGCCGTTTCCGCGAAAAAGGCGACGGCGAAGGCTCCCGTGGCTCCCAAATCCCCGAAGGTGGTTTCCAAGGAATCCTCTCCAAAAAGCGGAACCGCACGGAGTGCGGTGAAGCCAGCGGTCGCGAAACCCGCAAAGGAGGAACCAAAATCTCCCGCGGCCCCCGCGAAGGCCGCGACTGTTTCCAAGAAATCTCCGGCAACGAAGCAAAGGCCCACATCGTCTCTGGTGAATGTTCCTCCTCCTCCGGCTCCCGTGAAGCCGCCGTTCGTGCCGCCGAAGCCTCCCGCCGCGCTGGAACCCGTGGCCACCGGGGCGAATGGGAGCCACAGCCCCAGCTTCATCCAGAAGCAGCGCCAGCGTCTTCTCGATCTCCGCGATGAGCTGGTCGACGCCATGTCGGGCATGACCCGGGACACCATCCGCAACGCCCCCGAGGGCAGCGAGGCTTCCGGCAGCGGAATGCACCAGGGGGATGCCGGCAGCGACGCGTATGACCGCGATTTCGCCCTCTCCGTCCTCGCGAAGGAGCAGGACGCGCTTTACGAAATCGAGCAGGCCCTCCGCCGCATCGACAAAGGTGCCTATGGAATCTGCGAAATGTCCTCCAGGAAGATCCCCACGGCCCGTCTGGAGGCGATTCCCTTCGCCCGTCTGACGGTGGAATGCCAGGCCCAATGGGAGAAGGAATACGGCAACCGCCGCTTCCGCCCGTCCAACGAAGTGGGCTTCAGCGGTGGAAAACACGTCGATGATGAGGATTCCGAAACGGTTTCGCTTGACGAAGACGACGATTAAAGCATTGTCCGCCTCCCCAAGTTTCAAGTCATGCCACGCGAGATTATTATCCTTGAATGCACCGAGGCCAAGGCCGAGGGCAAGCCCACCTCACGTTACGTCACCACGCGCAACAAAAAGAGCCTTCGTACCCCGGGTCGTCTGGAGAAAGTGAAATTCAATCACTTCCTCAAGCGCCGCACCCTCCACCGCGAACTCCGCTAATTCCCATGTCCGAGCCAAAGACCATCCAGCGCCGTATCAACTTCCGCAAGGCGAACCGCATGATGCCACGCCGGCGTCATGACATCCCGGCTGATCAGCTGGTGCCGACCAATTCGGAGCTTCTCACGAAGTTCACCTCCGAAACAGGCAAGATCCTTCCGCGTCGTGTGACGGGCGTTTCGGCCAAGCTTCATCGCAAGATCACCAATGCGATCAAGCAGTCCCGCGCCATCAACTTGCTGCCCTGATCCGCTCCGCAAGCATCATCCCCTTCAAAGGAGCCTGTCCGCGGAAAACGGACCGGCTCTTTTCGTTTCCTCACGAACATGCATTTCCAAGCGATCATGCCGGAACTCCGTGACACACAGAACGAACCCGCCGAGCGGCAGATTCCCATCGACCGGGTGGGAGTGAAAGGGCTGCGCTTCCCGGTGGAGGTGAAAGACAAGACGGGCCATGAGCAGAGCACGGTGGCCACGGTGACACTGGCCGTGGATCTTCCGGCCCATTTCAAGGGCACCCACATGAGCCGGTTCGTGGAGGCGCTGCACGAGGCGGGAGGCAATCTGGACGTGAAGAGCGTGGCGGAATTGCCGAAAAACCTGCTGGCCCGTCTGACCGCGGAGCGCGCGCATGTGACCTATGAGTTCACCTACTTCATTTCCAAGCCTGCTCCGGTTTCGGGGATCGCGGGGTATGTGGATTACCAGGTGAAATTCGAGGTCGATGCGGATGCGGGAGGCGGGGACGACTTCGTGCTGACGGTGATCGTTCCGGTGGCCACGCTGTGCCCCTGCTCGAAGGCGATCAGCGAGCGCGGAGCCCACAACCAGCGGGGTGTCGTGACGTTTGCGGTCCGTTCCACCGAACCGCTTTGGATCGAGGATCTGATCGCTCTGGTGGAGCGTTCCGCCAGTTGCGAGTTGTACAGCATTTTGAAGCGGCCGGATGAAAAGGCCGTCACGGAACGCGCGTACGACAATCCCGTTTTTGTCGAAGACCTGGTGCGCAACATCGCCTCGCTCGCGGATGAGGACGGGAGAATCGAAAGCTACCGGATCGAGGCCGAGAATTTTGAATCGATCCACAATCACAGCGCGTATGCCTTGATCGAGCGGGGCTTCGGGAAAGCCGCCGGATGAAACCGCTCCCGGCATCCCGGGGTGGACAGCGTTGAGCGTGGCGGAAATTATGGGGCATGCTGATTCGCGTTCGTGTTGTGCCAAACGCTCGCCGGAGCGAAGTGCTCGGTTGGGAGGACGATCCCCGGGCGGGACGGGTGTTGCGGGTGAAAGTGGCCGCCCCGCCGGTGGAGGGGAGGGCGAACGAAGCGCTTTGCGCGTTCCTGTCGGAGGAACTCGGACTGGCGAAATCGAAGGTGGCGCTGGAGAAAGGAGGCACGTCCCGGCACAAGACTTTGTCGTTGCCGGACGATTGCGTGTTGCCGCCTTGGCCGTCCTGGAACAGAGCCACCTGAAAATATCGTATTGGATCGTGGCGGAGACGAGACGCGGCAGCCGCTTGAAGGAGGGCAGCCATTGGAAATCACGGCCTTCAAAATTAGGCAGCTTTGAGAGTTTGTCCGAGGAATCTTGACCGGAGGCATCCGGAGGAGCTAGATAGCGGCGCGTCCATTGACTGAAGGCCAAACGAACCTGTCCCGACTTCATGCGATTTTTTTCTTTTCCCCCCCTTTTGTTTGCGTGTGCCGGAGTGGCGGCATTGTCCGTTTCCTGCGCGCCCCTGCCACCCCCGCCCCCTCCGGTGAGGGCGGAGCGGGTGATGTACCAGTGGCATGACGATGGTGGATCGGGGGAAGTGAAAGTTTTCATCCGTCTGAGCGAGCAGATCGCGGAGTTCAAGCGCGGCGGGCGTGACATTGGCTGGTCCTACGTGGCCACCGGCAAGGAGGGGCACGGCACGAAACCCGGCAGCTACCGCATCACGGAGAAAATCGTGGACAAGTATTCCAACCGCTACGGCTGGTGGGAGAACGAATACGGGGAAATTGTAAAAAACAGTGCCAGATACGACGAGCGCGTTCCGCCGGGGCTGAAGTATGTGCCCGCTCCCATGCCGTATTGGATGAGGCTGACTTCTTATGGGATCGGCTTGCATGCGGGGCCGATTCCCCAGCCCGGAGTGGCGGTTTCCCATGGATGCATCCGGCTGCCGAACGATTTTGCCCCCGTTCTCTACAGTGTGGTGAGGGTGGGCACGGAAGTCGCGATTACCCGTTGATTCCGGATGTTCCCGAGGTTGGGGGTTGGAAACCGCCGCCACGGAGTGCGGCGTGACGGCGACCAATGATCGCCGCTACGATGTTCCTCCCGACTCCACACCCGGCGCAGTGCGGGTTCCGGTGCTCCGGATGATGAAAACCCGCCCGGTGCATGCACACCGGACGGGTTTTTTCCTCGAGTCGTCCCGGGAAAGCCAGGGAGGCTTTGCGGGGGTCGCTTATGGCTGGGCGGGAACGTAGAGTTCGGAACCCTTTGCCAGGACGGTCGCGGATGTCAGTTCCAGTCCGTTGAGATCGTTGAGACGTTCGGCGTTGGTGCCGTGTGTGGAGGCGAACTGGCCGTACGTCATCTCGTTCTCGATGGTGATGGAGCGGATTGCTGACTTTTTCTCTTGGGGTGCGGGAAGTGCCGCGTTGTCGGGGGATTTTTCGGTTGGAGCCGGGGTTGTTTTTTGCGCGGTTTCCCTGGCCGGAGGGGGAGCGGGGGTGGAGGCGTGTTGATTTCCGCCGGAAAGCCGGAGCGTTTGGCCCACCTGGAGGGCGGAGGATTTCACTCCCGGGTTGGCGGCCATGAGCGCGTCGGAGGAGATTCCGTATTTGCGGGAAATGCTGTAGAAGGTTTCTCCGGGCTGAATCTTGTGCGTTCCGCCGCTTGCGGCCGGTGCGGAGGGTTTCGGAGCCGGTGTGCTGCTGGAAGCGGAAGCGGTGGCGGCCTGGGAGGCGGGCACTTTCAATTTCTGGCCGGGATGGATGAGAGTGCTCATCTTGAGCCCGTTGAGCTTGGCGACCGCTTCGGGGGTTGTTCCGTTTTTGCGGGCGATTTTCGCCAGATTGTCGCCGGCTACGACGGTGTAGCTGCCGGAACTCTCCGTGCGGGTCGGGGCGGAGGGGCGGGGGGTGTTGGAAATCAATCCGTCCGGGTAGGCACGGGTTTTTTCACGTGTGACCAGCGAGGAGAGGCGGGAGTTTTCCTCTTCCAGAAGACGGATCTGGCGATCCTGCTCGGCACAAAGAGCGCGGAGTTTTTCGAGTTCCGACTCGGCGAGCAGGGTGGGTGAGGCGAAAACCAAGGACAGGGAGGCGAGCAACAGCGTTGGCTTCATGGGGGATGATTTTTCAAAAAATTTTATTAGAATCAAGAAAAATTTAATTTTTCTTAACTATTTGGTCATGTGGACAAAGAAAAAGGGCGATCGGTGAGGATCGCCCCTTTGACGGGAGAAACGGGTGGATTCTTCGGAAAAAAATCAGGCGCGCCCGAGATAGGAGCCGTCTTCGGTTTTTACGTTGATGCGCTCGCCCACGTTGATGAAGAGGGGCACCTGGATGACCAGGCCGGTTTCCATGGTGGCGGGTTTGTAAACGTTGTTGGCGGAGTCTCCCTTCACGCCTTCCGAAGATTCCGCGACGGTCATGGTCATGGAAAGGGGGAGATCGACGGAGACCACGATGCCATCGGCGATGAGGAGGTTGTAGATCTGCCCTTCGATGAGGTAGTCTTTCACGCCTTCGATGAGGTCTTCATACACCAAGGCGTCTTCGTAGGTGTTCGGGTCGAGGAAATGATAGCCGCTGCTGTCCTTGTAGGAATACTCGTGCGGGGTGCGCTCGAGAACGACGCCTTCCAGGGAGTCGTTGGAGGTCATGCGGAGGTTGAAAACCTTTTTGGTGGCCACGCTGCGGATGGACATCTGCACGTAGGAGGCCATGCGCGGAGGGGTTTTCAGCTCGTGTTCGATGACGAGACAAACCTCGTTGTTGTGGCGGACGGCGTGTCCCTTGCGAAGGTTGATGACTGGTGTGCTTGCCATGGTTTTGGAGGGCCGGGAATAGGTGGTGGGGGCGTTCCGTGCAAGCGCCGAGTTTTTTCCGGGGATTTCAGGCCGGGCGGGTTTTGATCCATGCGGCGATCTTCGCGTCGTCGCCGCCGGCGGCCCAGAGGTGGCGGAGGAAATCTGCGGGATGGATGTTGCCGTGTTTGGCGAGGAAGTTCCGGTCGCCGCCGCAGCAGAACATGAGGTCGGGGTCGAGTTCCCCGGCGAGCTTCGCGCGGCCCTTGGCCAGAATGCGGGGGAGGTAGGGCATGCCTTCCAGTTCTTCGCCGAAGGAGGGGATGTTGTCCATGGTGAGGGTGCTGTC
>CAZVSA010000214.1:0-7482 GCA_964629955.1 uncultured Luteolibacter sp. | reverse complement strand
CGGAGGATGTAGCCGATGACGAGCTTGCGGTTGGCCTCGCGGGCTTTCGCGACCATGCGGGAGGCTTCCTCCAGAGTGACGGCGAGGGGTTTTTCCACGAAGACGTGGCAACCCGCGTCGAAGGCGGCAGCGGCGTATTCCGCATGGGTGTCGGGAAAGGTGGAGATGGAAACGGCATCCGGGCGGGTGGCGGCGAGGGCTTCCCGGAAGTCGGAAAATCCCTGATAGCCGCCGCCGAGTTCTTCGATCAGGGCCTCGCGGGAGCCGGAGGAGCGGGTGACGACCCCGCAGATCTCGAAGCCGGGAATGCGATGATAGGCGAGGGCGTGGGAGCGGCCCATGTGGCCGGCACCGGCACAGAGGACTCGGATTTTGTTATCGGACATGGAGAGGTGTGGATCTGGGTTGTGGTGGAAAGGAGCCCGTGTGTTAGCCGTCCGTTTCCGCTTCACCAAGCGGGAAACTCACGGAGCGCGGGTCTCTGATATACGGAGGGATTCAGCGGCCCGAGGCCAGCGCGTCCATGAGGTAGCGGGCGGGGCGGAAATTTTCGATGAGGATTTCCTCCTGCGCGCCGCGTTTCATGCGGACCTGGGAGATGTTGAAATTCGGGGTTTTGTGCGGGGCGAAGAGGATGTCGTCGTGGGTCGAGTTTTCGTGTTTTTTGAACATCGAGGGAAGGATGTCTCCGCCGAGGTGATCGTCGCGGCCCGTGGCGAGGTGGCAGGTGCCGAGGACTTTCTCATCCTGGATGTCCGCGCCGGATACGGGCAGGACCTGGGTGCCGAAACCGAGTTCGCCGAGGGTGCCCGTCATGGGATCGTCGGCGAGGCGGGCGTTGTGGGCGGCGATGGTGGCGGGATTCCCCTCGATGAGGGTGGAGCGGATGATACAGCGGTTTTCCACGTCCAGGACACCGAGGGTGCCGTCCTCGTATTTCATGGGAAACCGCCCCTTCGCATCCACCGGGACGAAGTACACCTCGCCGGCGGGCAGGTTCGCGATGTCGGGGGTTTTCCCCAGACAAAGGCCGTGGGATTTCTGGGCCTCCTGTCCATCCAGTCCGAGCCAGGCGGTCAGCACGCGCCCGTCTTCCAGGGTGAAATCGATCTCGATGGAATCCGCGCGGGTCAGCGCGAGGCGGAGGCGTTCCGCATCGGCGGAGACCTCGTGGTAGTCCACGGCGAGGCCGGATTGGAGAATCACGTCGTTGAGGCCGTGGAGCGTCGCGCCGCGGAATCCGTATTCCTTGCATTTCGCGGTGAGGGGAGCGGTGGCGGAGAAGGTGGAGATGCAGAGGATGAGGTCGTAATTCGGGTAAATGTCGCGATCGAGGGAAAGGTGGTTTCCCTGCGTGTCCCACACGTCGTCCGCGAGGTCGAGGTTCGATCCGTGGGTGCAGCGGAAGGCGAACATCTCCCCGCCGGTCATGCCGAGGGCGTCGAGAGCGCCGTTTTTCAGATTCTGATGGAAATGCTTGTGGGCGTTTTTCTGGACGGGGAACCCCTCGTGATCGAGGTAGGCGTGGTTTTTGATGAGTTCCGCGGGTTCGTCAAAATCGATCAGGACACAGACGCGACAGCCCCGGGTGGGCGCGAACACGGTGCCGAGCAGGCGGGTGAGGTCGAATTCCGGGAAGCGCCGTCTTTCGGGATGCAGCAGAATTTCCTCGTGGAAGTAATCGGGCAAGGTGGCGGCGGAAGGCATGGTTCCGCCATTTTAAGACCGGAGCATGACCCCGCAAGAGGCGAATTCCGGGGGTGAGGGAAGGAGATCAGAGTTCCAGCCCGCCTTCGCTCTCGCCGCTTTCCCGCATCTGCTGGAGCACGGCGGACATGTCCTCCAGCCTTTCCCACAGCTCCCGCACCACGTACACGGGCGCGTTGCAGCGTACGGCGAGAGCCAGGCAGTCGGAAGGGCGGGCATCGAGTTCGACGATCTTCCGCTCCATGATCTCGTTTTCCGCCTCAAGAATCAGGCGGGCGTAGTAGATCTCCTGATCCATGCGGATAATGATGACACGCGAGATTTTCGCCCCGAACGCCTCCATCGCGAGGACGAAGAGGTCGTGCGTGAGTGGCCGCGGCGGAAGCTGGCCGCTCAGGGAGGCGTTGATGGAAGCGCCCACCGAGGGATCGATGTAGAACACGATGGCCTTCGCCCCGTCGCCCAGGAAAACGGCGCAACCGGCTTGGGTTGGCAGGAGGGCGATGGGTTCCACGCGGACAAGATCGGACATGCGGGCCGAAGATCGCGCGGTGTGCCGATTTTCCAAGGCGAAAGAGCCTCGCGCAATTCAGGGAAAACCCCGTGGCGGCGGTTTGCAACCGTCCTGCCGGGGTTCCTCTCTGTCGCAGCCCTCCGAAGACTCAAAAAACAGGAAAATTTCCTCGACACATCTCTCCAAGTTCCGTTGCTATTTGTCAATAGCATGAAAACCCGATTTTCACCTCGTGCGGTTTGTGTGTTCGTCCTCGCGTCCCTTCCCCTCACGGGCGCGGAATCGCCCACCTCCGACCGGGGATCCGATGCTGCTCCGGTCTCCGATGTTTCCATCGAAGAAACCTTCATGGCCCGGCGGAAATCCCTCGCCCGCGAAATGATGGCCCTCGTCGAATCCGGCGCTTCTCCGCAGGAAATCGAAACATGGCATGAGGCCAACGCCGCGCGCCACCAGGCGCTCCGGGATGCGGCAATCGCCATGGCCGCCCGGCAAACCCCTCCCGAGCTTCCCTTCATCGAGGAAATCCAACTCCCGGAAGGAGCATCGCGGAACATGGAGGAATTTCTCCTGCAACGGGCCGTGCTGCACAACAGCCGCGTGGAATTGCTCAACCGTTTGCACCAGGCCACGGAAGAAGAACGCCAACAAGCTCTCGAAACCTTGCAATCGCAAAATGAGGAAGCTCTGGAGGTCCAGCGGGCGCTTGCCGTGCAAATCAGCGAAGAAGGATTCCTTTCCGAAGAACAGGAGATTGCCGCCGATCCGAACATCCCGCCCGACGCTTCCCCGGAATTGGAGGATTTCCTGACAAAGCGCCATGCATTGATGAAAGAACAAATCGCTCTTTTGAACCAATACCGATCCGCAACCCCGGAAGCCCGCCAACAGGCGCTGGAGGATTGGCATGAAAACAATTTCTCCCGCCTCAACGCCCTTCGGAAAGCTGCAACCGATATCCAGGAATAAAAGCATTCACCATGACTTCAACCAAACCCCAACCGGCCATGAAACGCAATCGCACCACACTCCCGATTCATCCCTCACATTGCCTGTTATCCCTCCTCATGCTCGCAGGCTTCGCCCACGCGCAGAACCAGACCATCAGTGGCGATCTCACCGTCACCCAAGGTTTCAAAACAGGAACCACCGGCACCGGCGGCGGCATGGAGCTCCGGCTCGGAGGCCTGATGATTGCGAAAGGCACCATGAATAGCTCTCCGGTTCTTGCCTCATCGGACGAAGGAGCAGGCACGCGCCTCCTCTGGCACCCTAGAAAAGCCGCCTTCAGGGCAGGGCGTGTCAGCTCAACCGAGTGGGATGACGCGAATATTGGAAATTATTCGACTGCCTTAGGATACAAGACCATTGCATCGGGTATTGGATCGACAGCGATGGGAGTTGATGCGATGGCTACCGGGTCCTACTCGCATGCTTCGGGAACCAACACGGAAGCCACAAACACCTATGCGCATTCCATGGGCGCGAACAACATGGCGACGGGCTATGGATCTACAGCGATAGGAACCTACACAATGGCTGTCGGCGCCAGATCGGTTGCAATGGGATACCATGCGGTGGCTAGTGGTTCCTACTCGACAGCGACAGGATACTCGACAACAGCTACGGGTACCCGCTCGACTGCGATGGGCTATTTGACAACAGCTGCGGGTAGCGGCTCGACTGCGATGGGATTGCACACATCCGCTGCCGCCCACTCCTCGCTTGCCGTTGGCCGGGCCAATATTGGAGGAGGAAATCCAACTTCATGGGTTCCCACCGACCCCCTCTTCGAAATCGGCAACGGAACCGACAGCGCCAACCGGTCAAACGCCATCACCGTTTACAAAAACGGCAACATGGACGTCCAGGGAGCCATCACCTGCGCCCCCGGCGGCGACATTCCCATGTTCGGCGAATAACCCGTGGGGAGCGCCGGCGTCCCGCCGGCTGTGTCCGGCATCCTGCCGGACACTCTTTCCGACCTTTCGACCTTCAGACTTTTGACCTCTTTTTAATCCCATGCCCCGTCTCTCCTTGCCGGTTCTGACGCTTCTCGGCCTTCTCTGTCTCGCCATCCAGCCGGAAGCCCAATCCCCTCCCGCATGGTGGGCCCAGCGCGGCGCCACCAACGCCAATCCCGCCAACGACCACGCCGCCGTCACCCAGGGCCAGCTCAAACACTTCACGCAAAAAGCCGTCGAGGAGCTGAACGCCCGCATCCCCGGCGGAGCCGGACCGGAACTCAACTCCCTCGTGGATGGCTGGGTGCAGGAATACCAGCTCGGCAACCACAGCGCGCAGAACCCGCTCCCCGCGGACTTCCACGCCATGACCGCCGGGCAGCTCAAGTGGATCGCAAACCAAATCACGGCACGCCTGATCCACGCACGCTACATGGACGATCCGCCCGCGTGGCTTGCCATCACCCCCGACGACATCGAACTCGCCAACCTCGGCCAGCTCAAGACCGTCTTCGACTTCGATCTTACCGCTCCTCCCGGCCAACTGCCCGAATGGTGGCAGAAATTTTATTTCAACGGCCAGACCGGAATCGATCCGGAAGCCGATCCGAACGGTAACGGAATCAGTAATCTTGACGAATATCTCAACGGAACGGATCCGGGCAATCCGGATATCAATATGGATTCGGATGGTGATGGCATGCCGGATTGGTGGGAAATGTCATTTGCCGCCTCACTCCTCGCACTGGGCAATCCCCCCGATTCGTGGGGCGCAAACTATTCCGACCTGCTCGCGGGCAACCTGAATCCCGATACGGATTACACGGGAGAAGGCATTACCGCGGGAGAGCTCGCACGGCTCGCCAGTCTTCCGCCATCCGAACAACCGGTGGACGGAATCCATTGGCAGTGGCAGGGCAAGAGAAACATTCTGGCATGGGGTTTGCACGTGCCTGCCACCGGCTTCCAGGCCGAGAGGAATGAAGGCCTCTATCTTTACACGAATGATGGGTGGTATGGAGACGCTCGTAACATTACCGCGAAAGCCGAACTTGAACCGCAATATCTCGCCTCACAAGTGCTCCTGAATTCATGGGAGGATGACATGTATTCCAGCTTTTCGAGTTTCTGGGTTACTCCCCATGCCGGTTACACGAACTACTCGGGAGAAATCAGAATCCAGCGCCACCGCATGGTGGTTCCGCAACCGGCTGAAACTGCGGTTACCCGCCACTATTTGAAGATATTATCGCGCCAGAATTCACCAAACGGCTATCATGAAATCATGGAGATCGAATCGAAGCAGTTCAGTATTCCCGCGACGAAATTATCGTCAAACTGGATTGAACTCATTCCTCCGGTGGTTTCGGGATGGAAATACACCCTTAACCTCCTGCCGATGGAGTTAAGAGTCAGACAGGACAATGTTCCAGGCCCTCACGGCAGTCCGCCGATGTATGCCACACCCAGACCTGACGATGGCAACGCGGTGGGTGAATTGTTTTCGCTATGGCCCGCCGAAGAAGCCTATGTCACCCTTGGGGGAGCATTGGCCGACCTGATTCAGGCAGGAAACCTGCCCGCGAATTTTGTAAAGTGGAGCGCGCCGGATTTGCCGAACAAAACCAACGAGAAGGAATACAAGGTTCATTGGAATAACTCCGGGTTGAAAGTGGTGAAGCTGGAGATCGGAGGTCAAGAGTTCCTGATAAGGATCAATGTTCCGGACACTGGAAGCATGAAACTTCATGATGATGCTCTCAAAAATCATGTAGGGCTTGCCAACTGGGCGCTGTGCGGAGCCTTGGGCGTTAAAGCCAGGACAAATGTTGCATTATGGACAGGAGAATCCCCGGAAAATGGAGGCACAAGACAAGACGCATTGAGACATTCTCTTTGGAACATGTTGTCTGCGGCAGCGATTGGATTAGATAAAACCATCGCAATTACAACCGCAAATGAACACACCGGGAGGATGGATCAGGCGGCATACTCCAGCAATACAACAATGGATTTGTTCAACAATGGAAGGGGTGCCGCAGAAGGTGCGGCCCTGTATCAACCGGGAGGAACACAAGTGGACACGTTGGTTGGGTTTAATCACATGAAGCAGATATTCGACAATGCCGGGCTTAGAGCATGGACTCCTCCTGCCAACAACGTGTCGAACCACCACCATATGCTCCGCAAGTCAGATCAAACCACAATTTACCCGCGACAATGAACCTCCCGTTTCATAAACTATGGATATTGATTTCTTTGCTCTTGGCATTCAATACTGCGGCAAATGAAGCGAACAGCATCCGTCAATCACTCCCATGGTTTCCTGTCCTTGATGACATCAGGTTGGGAATGAGTGTCGATGAGTTTCGTGCCGTAAACCAATCTGCAAAGCCACTTACCGCCAGTGAATTTAAAGCTGATGGAAACCGCGAAGGTCACATTGTCTTCGGTGAAAACGTTAAACTGAAATATTCCGAAGGAGAAGCTGAAGATCGAATATATTATAGTTTTTTACAGGAGAAACTCGCACAAGTTGAGTGGAAAAATAGCGGAAAAAATATAGATTCAAGTAAGGCAAGGATCTATAGCGAGCATATGGCCCAAATTGGGAAGCAATTACCCTCGGAACAAAAATCGTTCTTCTCCATAGGAGGGCCTGCTCCTTTTTACACGGCGATACAGGAAAGATACCAACTACAGGACGGAACACTTGCAACTTTGACCGCCACAAAACCATTGTTCACAGCCGCCGTCACTGATCAGGAATTTTTGAAGATAATTGGAAAAGAAGATTTTTTCCAAATGCTATCTGACGATCATGCGATCACTGAATGGAAGAAGGAGCAAGGCGATATGGAGGACTTGAGTGAAAGGGTTATCGACTACTTGGCGACATCAACGACCGAGGCAGGCAAGGTAAATGAAACAACCCCGAACAAAACTTCTCCAGAGGCGGACGCGCAACCCCCAGTGCCGAAGACACCCAAAGCCACACAAACGCCTGTTGAAAAACCCCCTTCGCCGACGCGGTGGCCGTTGGTGCCGACGGTGGTTGTGGCGGCGCTTGGCCTGCTGTGGCTATGGCTCAAAAAGCGGAAGTGACGGCTTGCCTCTCTGGGGTCTCTCTGGGGTCAGTCCCCGCAACGGAACAAAAATAGCTTGACCCGGGATGATTTGTGGGGGGATTGTGCGGCATGGCAAGGCCGTTGCGATTCCAATATCCGGGCGGGGAAACGTTTCGGGACCGGCTGCTGGATTTGGTGGACGAAGCGAAAGGGGTCAAGGCGCGGAAGC
>CAZVSA010000213.1:0-7552 GCA_964629955.1 uncultured Luteolibacter sp. | reverse complement strand
GAAAGCTCGCCTTGGGCGGAGTCTTCGAGGCAGGCGAGATCGACGGTGGTGCCGTAGGGTGCCCATTCGCTGGACTCCACGACGTGGACGCGGGAGCGGACCCGGACGACCTCGCCAGGAAGGGGGCTCAGACGGGCGCTTACGGAAACTGTGGATGGGGAATTCAACGCCCGGACGCTAATGAGGAATTGCCGCTACGGTAAGGGCAAAGTGAGAGGGAGCCCGAGAAAGATGGACAGGGTTCCGGCAGCGGTGCTTTTGTCCAATCGGTAAAAAGAGACATGCTGGCGCAAGGATGTTCCTGCAAACGGGCCGCTTTCCGGTGATATCATCGGCGGAATGGCGAAAAATTGGCAAGCGGATCGCAGACGTTCAGGCGCTTGGGATCGCCCGGACGGAGCGCATTCCTTTCGGATAAAGGCGCCTCCGTTTCCGGTGGGTCGCCGCCAGACATGGGGGTGGGCTGGTAGTGACTGGGCGGCCGTTGTCGCGGCTTGCGCCCTTGTCAGTTTTTCGGCGGATGGCTGTCCGTCGGTCACGAATTTCGAAAAATGCGCCTCAAGAGGCGATGCTATCCTCATCATGGAACGCCAAATCGGTGGGCTCTAAGTATCTCAATCCTCAATGAAATCGTCGCCCACCCATGGGCTGAAACGCAACTGCGGCGTGCGCTGCTGAACAGCGACCTTTCCTGACGCGGCCACCGGAGGGAATCTCCGGTGGCGGCGTGCCGGCGGGGTGGTGGGAAGCCCAAGTCTTCGGTCCAGGTTAGCGGAGGCGGACGAAGTGAAAGCCGGAGCGGTCTGGAGCGAAGTCTTGGGGCGGCGGGGCGGTCGGATTTTCACGGCAGCCTGTGCGACCGACTGCCTGCTGTTGCCTAGTGTTGATCCCCCCATCTTCTTGGCGATGCCAATTTCATGGACTCGGAGAAATGCCCGCCGTAAGCCCGCGATTCCGCCAGACTCTTGGGCGAACCGGGAAACGGTGGCCGCTTTACCGTGAAAACACACCACTCCGGCAAGACCGTCACCGAAGACGCTTGGTAACACGATCACATCGAACTTCTCCCCCTGAACCCGAACTGCGACCCCATCCCCGTCGCCCCCCACGAAGGCCCGGAAATGGTGGTGGTCGGCGAATGGCTGACCTCAATCGATGGAATCATGGAACGAAACTTGAAGGCAATTTTTGGCAATCTAATTCCGCGCCGTCTTTGGGCTTCCATCGCCTTCCCCGACCACATTATTAATCCGTCAGAGCAATGAGAGTAACCTGAATCGATGGCGAATAAAATTCACATTCGGATCCCTGATTGGATTTCAATAGAAGACGCATGCCTGTGGGATTGTCAGTCAGGCGATGAAGTCGAATTTCGAATTAAACGCGAATCAGGAGTCGAGCTGTTTGCGACCGGTGCTGTGATTGCAGCTATTCACCGACTCCGTGCGAAGGCTACGGACGTCACGATTCGATGTGATTTTGCATTTCCAACTGAAGCGATTCACACGTGGAGTATGCAACAATGGCCTGGATTTTTTTTGACACTTGCCGGGGTATCTTTGCTCAACTCAGCAAACCATGTGTTGGACACATCTGGCACTGACTTCTCCTCGACCGCATTTGACGCTATGTGGCGGCAGTTACTCACAAGCTCTGGGGGCATTGTAGGCGATGGAAAGAATCAGGCACTTGTTTCTCGCGAGTTTGATTCACCAATCCCCGAAGCAGTTCGCTCCTCAGAAACGAATAGTTTGCCGAGTCGCAGAGAGTTTGAACTGGTGCTTGGGCAATTGGGGCAAGGACTTGGAGCTGGGAAGAAGTTTTTTGGGTCTTCGACTGAGGCGGCAATCTCCAGTTTTTTGTTTGAGGCGTTTCGAAATTCTATTGAGCATGCAATTCCTGATAGCGAGGGGATTTGGGGGGTGTTGATTGAAAAGGTAATCCTTCAGTCAGCGGAAGAGATCACACGCCGAGGCCAGATCCCAGAGTTTGCCAGAGATTTTGTGGCACGACGTTTCCGCAAGAAGGAAGCTTTCTGGATATGTGTCACAGTGGCGGATTTCGGTGCCGGAATTCAGAACACCTTGCCACCTCTTCACGGCGAATCCGATTGGGAGCGGTTCATTCGAGCCTTTGAACGGGGTGTCAGCAGAAAGCCGACCAGCGGCAGCCCGAACCGTGGGCAAGGCTTGGCAAATACAATAGACGCTGCGGCACGGCTGGGAGGCTGCATTTTTGTGAACTCTGCTGGACTCGCAGCTTTAAACGAAGCTGATCGTTCAAAACCCGCTTGGTCACAGGTTGAGATCGCGCATGGTCTACGCGGCACCTCAGTCTCGGTCTTTTGGCCTGTCAGCGGTGAGAATCCCGATCAAGAAACCTTGAACTTGGGAGTGTGATGCTACAGTGGAACCTCAATTCACTGGAGGCACCGCGGGTATTTCACCTTCTCGAACATAGCACACTTGCAGACGTAGGTGAGCAAATCAGTCGCCTTGCAGCGGATGATTTTCGTGCTGCATCAGCATTCGCGTTTATCAGTAAAAGCAAGATTGCCTTCGATGCGGACGCGGCAACACCTCTGCTGCAATACGCAGCAGGTAAACCTACCATCCTGCTCACGCCCGACAAAACTTTTTCGATTGAGGTAGACCTTATTTCAGCGAATGAGTTCTCTCAGTTGGAGCGGGAGCCTGTGATTTCAATGGTGCGCGAAGCCGATTTTTTGCAGCTACTCCAAGAAGATGGAGGAGCATGCGCTTTGGAGCCTCATGCGAACTACCACTTCGTTACGCCCTCTCTCACACATTCCTCGCGGTTCATGCGAATAGGCGATCTTCTCCGTGATCTTTGCACGTTGGATCGCTTCGCGTTCTGGCTACGCCCGCATGTCGGAACAGCACAAGCCATACTTGTTGATAGCTGGAGTATCGCCTCGCCAATACTTCGGACACTCCAAATCAATAAGATTGATATTCCTTTCGATTGCCTACCTGAACACCCAACCCATAATAGCATCGCTTGTCGAAGGGTAGTGGAAGGGTTGCTTTCGAAAATCCCTACTAGCGGAAAGCTAGTCGCACTTGTCAGCATCAGCGGCAGCGGAAGGCTTGTGAATCAAATTTCCGAAATGATAGCGGAGCGTGGTGCGGGCAAAATCACTTTTGAATGTTTGAGCATCTACGGATTTACAAATACCCCGGAGGAGGTCAGTTGCTTTGCCCGTGTTCCCGCCCGTGAATCATTCTCCCAAGATTCATGCGACCTTTGCGCGAAGGGTAGCATTCCTGTGCACATTGATCCCGCAGCCTACCACTTGAAATTTTTGCGAGAACCAAAGGTGTTCCTTTCGAAGCCGCATCTGAAGCCGGCAAGGCCTTTCCTTGAGCGATATCTTGACACTCCAGGTCTCTTTCTTGTCCATCACGACGACGGCAATGACGGTCGCCATCATGCTTTTGACATCAACATGTCGAAGTTGCTTTCGCATCCGGAGTTTGTGAAACGCTTCGAGGACAAACTGAAAATGCTCGCCGGCCAGGTTGATCTGGTGGTCGCTCCAAATCATGAGCCAGGCAAACGATTGGCGGGCGAAGCTGGCAAAGCTTTGGGCTGTTCGGTAATCATAAGCGACTCTTTGGATCGAAGCAAAATGAGCCCTGAGGAAGTGGAAGCCGTGTCAAAAGTGAAGAGACTCCTCATCGTCGATGACGTAGTGAATTCAGGTTCTCGGCTCAAGGATTACATACAATTCATTCGAGAGGGCAAATACGGGGTCTTTGAGTCCCTCAATTACTTGGTTGCTATTGCGCGCCCGTCAACGCCACAGGATCTCTCCGCTTTGGCGAATTCTTTGACTGCTGGTCACGGCTGGCAGGGTGCGTTTCATGCAGTGGAAGAAATCCTGCTTCCTAATTGGAACGAAGATCTCTGTCCGTGGTGTGCTGAATTCGATTTTGTGTCCCGCATCGCCAGAAATTATTCGCGTCCGCCACAGTGGTTGTCGGAACGGCTGGCCAAATTGCGTAACAGGCACGTTGGCATCACTGAAGAGCCACTTCTTTTACTACCAGGGGTAACGTCTGTGGTCTTGGGAGATCAATCTCCGGTTTGTCCCGGTGGAACATCGTCGATGGTCACGATTTTTGCCGTGGCAAGTGCGTTACAGTCCCATAGAAACGACGAAGACATTAAAAAGCAACTGCTTCCTGGTTTTCCCGTTGGAAACGTGTTGAATCCAAACACCTTGAAAAACCGCTACACTGAGGGGCTAATTCGTGCTGCTTTTCTACGTTTGGTTCAGCGGGCCGAATGGGGTCAGCTTTCAGGAATGAAAACTCGTGATTTGCTCATTTCGGAAATAGGGAAACAGAATCAGAAAATTCTAACTGGTGAACTCTTTTTTGCCCTTGGTCGTGCATCCTTGCCGCCGGTTTCAGGCGGTATTTTCAAGTCTGCCTTCGAAGGCTTTTTTGAAGACGACCACGACTTAATCGCTTCCGTGGTCGACACGATCTAGCGGATCGTATTGATTTGTATAAGACGTCACTTTGTCATTACTGAGATCAGTATTCTCCGATTCGCAGAGTGCTTGAAGGGAAGGCGGATCAGCACCTCTGCTACGCAACAGCACAGACCATGCCCGGCATCGTTTCCAGCCTCTCCGTGAATTCATTCTTCCCTGAAGCCGTGATCAGCAGCCGTTCTTTCGCCCGGGTCATGCCGACATAGAGAAGTTTCATGTTCCGGGCTGCCTGGGTTTCCGAGGTTTCGATTTGGCCGAGGCCGATGAAGATCACGGAGCGGAACTCAAGGCCCTTGCTGCTTTGCACGGACAGGATATTGACTTGGGGTTTCCGGGGATCGTAGGCCCGCTTGCCGGAGCGGGTGGCCATGAGCAGATGGGGGATGCCGAGCGCTTTGAGCTGATGGGCGATCCGTTTTCCGTGGTCCGGTTTCATGCCGATCACGGCGATGTCTCCGAGAAAATCCCCGCGCTCGTGCCAGGCCTTGATGCAGCGGGTGGCGAAGTCGATCTCGTCGCCGATGCTGGCAAACTGCCGGAAGGCGGGGCCGGGGCCGGATGCGCCGCCGGTTTCGGGTTGGATCATCGGGATGTGGTCATCGTCCGCGGCTTTCGCGCCCATGAACTTGCTGGCGAACTCACAGGCGAATTGGAGGATCTCGCGAGTGTTGCGGTAGTTGAGCCGGAGAATCGAGGTTCTTCCGGCGGCCTTGATGCCCACGCTCGACAGGCTGAAATCGAGCCCGCGGGATTTCCGGTAGATCGACTGGGCATCGTCGTAAAGCAGCAGCAATGAGTCCGTGGAGGGATCGACCATCTGGGTGATGAGCTTCAACCACTCGGGTTCGAAATCGTGGCCTTCATCGATCATGATCGCTCCATACTGGGCACGCGGGATGCGTCCTGCATCGACGCCTTGAATCACCGCCTCAACCTGCCGCTCCCATTGCTGGCCGCCGGAATCGGGCAGTTCCACATGGTAGGTCCGGAGTTGTTCGCCGCACCATTCATGGAAGTGATGGACATTGACGCGGCCTTCGAGGCCTCGCTCGGCGATGAAGGACCTCAGCCTTGCGGCCAACGAGATGTTGAAGCACAAGACAAGGATCGGCTTGCGGAGCATCTCGGCGAGGTGGACGCAGCGGTAGCCGAGGATCAACGTTTTTCCCGATCCCGCCACTCCGTGGATCACGCGGTGACCGCTGCCGAGATTCCGGGCGAGTGTTTCCTGTTCGAGGTCGAGCACGCGGACCAGTTCGGGAATCGTTTCCGGTGCTGCCTTACCGCCGCCTTTTTCCTCGAAGTCCGAGAACAAGGTCGTCTGCCGGTCGCCGATCCGGATTTCCGGAAACAGATGCCAGCGGATGCGCTCGATCTGCGGCAGGGAGAGCCGCCTTCTGAAATCATACTGGAACATCCCCCAAAGCCGATCTTGGAAGGCCATGGCATCGATGGATTCGGTCATCTCGTCCTTGCAGATCACCAATCGGCCGGGGAGAACAAGATCTTGCTCTTCTTCTGATAGCGCGCCGTCGAGCTGCCTGCGGGTGATGTTCGTCAGCACAACGCCGTAGCCATAGGGAAAGCAGAGTTTGCCCTGATAGTTGCCGCCGACTTCGCAGAGCTGGGGATCTTCGGCGAGTTTGTTCACGACGTTCATCGTATAGCTGCGCGCCTGTTCCAGCGGATTCGCAACCCTCTTGATCGCGCCGTTGATATTGAGGTCGGCAGAGATCTTGTCGATGTGGTGAAGGGTATCGAGTTTCCAGTCTTTCACCTCCAGCAGCAGCAAACCACGAAACGGATGAAGAATCAGGAAGTCGGGATAGTGTCGGGTCGGGCCGATGGGGACGTCGAACCAGCAGAGATAGTCGTCTTCCAGCAGGGTTTCCAATCGTTTCGCGAAGCGTCGTTCGCCCGTCGTCACATTGCGACGTCCTTGATTCAGCGAATTGATCAGCTTTGCCATGATGGTTTCCGCCAAGATTAGTCGCCGGGCGAAACTCGTCGAGGGTCTTTTGCTTGATTTCTAGCACGCGCATGAGGTCGTCCAGTTTTTTTGAACGGGGCGTCATCGTGGGCTCCGATGATGCGGTCGTCGAAGAACTCTCCGTTTTTTGGCAGGCGGTCGAGTCCTCACGGGTCGTGTAAATCGACGAAATCCGCCTCGCGGCGATACCGCTTCAATGTCGAATTTTTGTTGTCCGTGTCGTTGGTGTGATGGAGTTGCGTCCGGTTCTTGAGGAATTGGACGAAGTTCGTGGTAAAGAAGCTCTTTCCGATGCCTCCCTTGCCATTGAGGACGATCACAAGACGCTTGGTCATGGTTGCGGTGGTGGTGAGGATTCAGTGCGGATCAGATATTGGTGGGATCGGTGATATGCGGGCTTTTGCCGCGTGGCGGCGCAGCGGGTTTCGTAGCGTTCGTGTCCCTAGCAGGGTCCGGACTGTCCGGCGTTACGTGCGGCCTCGCCTTTCGGGCAGCGGAGTTGCCGCACGCCCGGATGCTGGCGCTGTGCCGTAACTGCGGCGGCTTTTGCGTTAGGGCTTCTGTCCGATAGTTTCACGGCAGAAACGCGTGAGGGTATCGAGCGACACCCGGATCTTCACTTTGGCGAGGATTCGAGCATGGCACGATAGGGCGCGCCCTTGCTTCGGAGCGTTGCGATGCTGTCGCAGTGTGCATGACTTTGCGGTTCCGGCGGTTTATTGGCGCGTTAATCCGGCGGGTCGCCGCCAAACATGAGGGTGGGCTGGGAGCGGTCGGGCGGCCGTTGTCGCGACTTGTGCCCTTGCATATTTTTGGCAGCTCGTTGCTCGTGGTAGCAGATTCATGTCGCACGACTGTTCGTCGGTCGTCCGATACGTGTCCGGCATTTGCCGCATCGTTGTCCGTACCACGGGCACACCTAAGCTCGGCTTAGGAGACAGGCTTCTCCTCCTCCATCATCCTCCCAAGGTCGTCTAGACCCCGGTTTTTGCACCCGATCAGGAACAGGATTTCGGTGATGGCATGGGACGATGCGG
>CAZVSA010000212.1:0-7595 GCA_964629955.1 uncultured Luteolibacter sp. | reverse complement strand
ATCAATATTTGTTAATCATTTTTTAAAAATCTTGGGATTTGGGTTTTCCGGGGTGGCGGGGTAGATTGCCGCCGGATGCGAAGGGATGAAGAAAATCAGGTCAGGCAGGTTGTGGCGGGAGTCTCGCTGCTGCTGACGATCGCCGTGATGGTAGTTGGTTCGTTGATCGGGTGGCGCATGCTGCCGGGGCTTTTGAGGGAGTGGGCGGGAACGGGGCTCGGCCTGATGTCCACGCCATTCATTTTGGAAGCGTCGTTCGCGGTGCTGGGCCTGGTGATCGTCGTGTTGATCAATCATTTCCGACGGAAGCGGGAGGGGGATGAGTTCGTTTATCTGGAGCAGGTGGCGGGTCCGGAGGTCCCCGGGGATCTGCCGGAGCGTTCGCGGTGGGCGGTTTATTCATCGCCGCCGCTGGATGGGGCGGAAGTGGGTTTGCTGGAGCGGGCCGAGGGAGAATGGGCGGCGGGCGACATGGAGGCCGCCTTGCGGTGGATTTCCGAGATGCCGGAAGAGGAGCTTTCGGCTCCGGGGGCGCTGGCGTTGCGGATCGGGATCGCACGGGCGAGCGGAAAGCATGAGCTTGCGGAAAAGCTGGAGCGGCAGCTTGGCGGGGCGGAAACCGGAGGCGGGGCGTAGTTTTAGGGTTTAACGGCGGGGAAAACTATGACATTCCCCGTGTGTTGAAAAGCGAACTGCTGGCAATGAACCGGAAAACCTTCGAGCGGATGGCGCATGGCGACATTCCTGGGCTGAAGGAGCTTTCCTTCGAGTTTTTCGACGACATCCGCGGAAAGCTCGGCGCGTGGGGGAAGCTGGGGGAATCCGGGGATTTTGAAGCCCTGAAAGCGGAGCTGCACCGCTGCAAGGGAGGGGCGTCGATTTTCGGGTTGGAGCGATTGATCGCGTTGATCACGGATTACGAATCGACTCCGGTGCTTGAGGAGCGCGGTTTCGATGCCGCCGGGTTCGAGACGGAGTTTGCCGCGGCGGAGGACGCCGTGCGTTCGATGGAAATCTGATCGGGGCATGGCAGCGGGAATCCAATCACCGGAGAAGGAGTTGCGTTTCACTCGCTCGCGCCAGGCTCTGGCATTCTGGATTCTGGCGGCGCTTTGCGTCGCGGGGGCGGTTACGCTGCTGGCATCCTCGGCATATCGGGATGTGAATCCGGCTCTGCCGCATCCGTTGTGGGCGCTGGCACCGGTGGCCGTGGCGGCGCTGGCCGTGAAGTTGGCCTGGCACCTGACGCGGCATGCCTATCTGATTCTGACTCCGCTGGGGATTGAGATTTTTCCGTTTTTCCGGCCGGCGGCGGGCATGAGATTGGTTTCGTGGCAGGAGATTTCCGATGCGGAGGCGGACGATGCCCTGGAGTGTTTGACGCTTCATTACAACGTGGAGAAAACCTCCGGCATCCGTTTGTCGTTGCGGCCGATTCCGAGGGAAAAGCGGACGCTGCTTGCCAAAGCGGTGTCCGGGCGGGTATCCCGCCATCCGTTTCCAGCCCAATCCCCGAAAGAACATCCATGAGACCCCATTCGCGCCAGATTCTCTCCGTTGAGGAAGCCTTCGGGCAAAACGGCTGGCATTGCGAGCTGGTCGAGGGGAGGGAGGTTCTCCGGGCGGGCTTCGAGGCCCACCACACGAAAGTCGATCTGCTGGCGCAAGCGTATCCGCAGCTCAACGCCCTGAGCGTGGTTTCGGAATCGGCGATGCGTCTGGGCGATGAGCAGCGGGCGGTGGTGCTGGAGCTTCTGGCGCGGGCGAACAAGCAGCTCACGCTGGGTGGTTTCGAGTATGATTTGGACCGGGAGTTTCTGGTGTTCCGGATCACCAATCTTTTCGAGCGCGAGAAATACGACGCCGACATCATTTCCTCGATGGTGCATTGCGCCATTGCGGAACTGGACAGGATCACTCCCTACGCGGCGATCGTCCGGGACACACCCGCGGACCTGCTGGAGGATCTGGATACGGCCCGCCTCCTCATGCGGGAGGATCTGATTCCGCCGGTGCCGGGGGAGGAAGAGGAAGAGGAGTATTGATCCGCTGCCGGTTCGGCTTTTAACGTCAAAGGTGAAGCACCTCCTTCGGTTTTTTGGTGTAGGTGAGTTTTAAAACTTCTTTGGCACAAGCCCAAATCAAGACGTGGAGAAATCCAGCCAAGAACGGATGAATTCTGCCCGCCTCCAGAATCGGCAGAACCAACGAGCCGATGATGATCATTGAGAATGGCGGTATCGCCATCGCAAGGATAAACAGGATACTCCAAATCCCGCTCCACCACATGCAAAACGTCCAAATAACCCGACTAAACCTCGACCTAATGCCGACCATGAGGCTCATAGCGGTAAGGCCGAGAAATAAGAAACTCGGGTAAAAAAACCAATGAGAGAACATCCCGGGACCATTCAGCCAGAGCATCCACGCAATTGCGCTGCCGCCAGCCAATATGGCAGCGACGGAAGGCGGGATGGGAGAATCCTCGGGAGCGCCCATATTTTGGTTTCTCAGCTGAATAAAAAAAAGCGGCCCGACTGATCATCCCCCCGGGAAAAACCCATTAACCCGGGAAGGCATCTCAATCGGACCGCCTTTGTCTTGCGACGCGGGGAGATTAACCGCATCCGGCGGGTAGGCGCAAGACAAATTATCCAGAATCATGAATTTTTTTCCGGCGGCTCCGGTTGGGCAAAGAAAAACGCCGCCACCCGGATCGGGCGGCGGCGCGTGTGAGGTGGAAATGGAAGGGAAGGTTATTTCTCCGTGACGGTCATCACGCCTTGCATGATCGCGAAGTGTCCGGGGAAGGTGCACACAAAAGGATAATCGCCGGGGGCCGGGGCGGTGAAGGTGATTTCCTGGGATTCGCCGCCTCCCAGCATCTTGGTGTGGGCGAAGACGAGGGCCTTCGATTCATCATCCTGGGGGATGTAGTCATGGTCCTTCGCGGTCGCGGATTTCGCGGCGAACATCGGAATCGCGGTGCCGGGTTTGAGGATGACGACATTGTGGCCCATCGCCGCGGCGGGGAGCTGGCCGATGTGTTTGAAGGAAAGGGTCACCTTCTGGCCTGTCTGCACGGAGAAGGACTTCGTATTGTACTGCATCTGGTCATTGCCGGTGATCTCCACTTTGGCCGCGTTTTGGGCAAGGGCGAAAGGGGCTGCGGAAATGACACTGAGTAGGATGAGGAATTTCTTCATGGTTGATTGATCGTGGATCTATACGGCGGCGAAGCTGCCTCATCTTTCAGGCCGCCGCAATACCCTGAATGGCAAAAATTTCAAGGGGCGGGTGGAGGTGGAGCCGCTTTTTCCGCTCGTCAGCGGCGTGGTCCGGGGCTAGCGTCGTTTTGCAAGGACGAACAAATGCATCGGGCAGTTGGCACGGTCGTTGCTCTTGCCTCCCTACCAATCCGCGGAATCATGAAAAAAATCGAAGCGATCATCAAACCATTCAAGCTTGAAGAAGTAAAGGAGGCCCTCGCTGAGGTGGGCGTGCAAGGTATGACTGTCACCGAAGTCAAAGGCTTCGGGCGGCAAAAAGGTCATACCGAGATCTACCGGGGCTCCGAATATACCGTGGACTTTCTCCCCAAAGTCAAAATCGAGATTGTCGTGGATGACAACCAATCCGAAGGGGTGGCTGCGGCGATCGTCAAAAGTGCCAACACGGGCAAGATTGGCGATGGGAAAGTCTTCATCTCCACCGTCGAGGAAGCGATCCGCATCCGGACCGGGGAGACCGGTTCTTCGGCTGTCGCCGTGAATTGACCGTTCACGACCGGCGGTTTTCTCTTAAACAAACGGCGGCCTCCCTCGGGAAGCCGCCGTTTTTCCTTGGACGAAACCCATCGAACCGCGGAGGTCGCGGAGAGAAGCGCGAAGCGGTTCATGCGGATCTCCGCGATTTCCTCTGCGACCTCCGCGTCTCGGCGGTTCGATTCAATCCACCGTTGTGAGCCGGATGATTTTTGGAAATTCGCATGATCCGGTCAGCGCGTCGCGCGTTTCCAGTCGGTGAAGGCTCCTCCGATGTGCCGGAGGACATCGCTTGGGAGGAGGGATTCCTCCGAAATGCATGGATCGTCCAGAGCCCGTTCGGCCGCCCGGCCGCAGGTCCAGGCGGCGAGGGTCGCGGCGTCCAGTGGATCGTTTCCCGGCAGCAGCGCGCCGATGACTCCCGATAGAAGATCTCCCTGACCGCCGGTCGCCATGCCCGGGGTTCCGGTGGCATTGCAGCGGATGCCTTCTCCGCGGCGTGTGAGGAGGGTTCTGGAGCCTTTCAGAAGGATGGTTGCCCCGGTTCGGGCGGAGAAGGAGCGGATGGCTTCTTCCCGGGAGAGGTTTTTCAGATCCGGGGCGAGACGCCGGAATTCCCCGGGATGCGGTGTGATCACATGCCGCTCCGAGAGGAGGTCCAGCCGGTTCCGCTCCGAGATCACATTGAGAGCCTCCGCGTCGAGGACCGCGGGGCACCGGATGCCGGCGATCAGGTTCAGAAGCCCATCGGTGAAATCCCCGCCGGGGTGGCTGAGCCCGCAACCGATGACCCAGGCGTCGTATTCCAGCTCCAGAAGCTCGCGGGGATTTTCACAGGGGGCGACGATCACTTCCGGCGGGCACCTCGGGGCGACAAACGGCAGGGCTCCGGGAGGGACGTGCAATGTCACCAGACCGGCTCCGCCGCGGAGCGCTCCGGTTACGGCGAACACGGCGGCTCCGGCAAAACGCGTGGATCCGGCGAGGATTCCGATTTTTCCCGCCCGGCCTTTGTGAAAATCAAAGGGGCGGGGCGTTTTCTGAAAATCCGATGCCTGGGGTGCGATGAGTTCCAGAGGTTCCACGGGCAGCGGCGACCGGTGATCGCCGCCACGGGTGAGAGGCTCTACCGGGACGAGAGCAAGGGCGCCTGTGGCGGGAGTGGCGGATGAGGTGAGCAGCCCCCGTTTCGGGCAGGCGATCATGAACGTGACGTCGGCATGGACGGCTCCCGGAAAGATTTCGCCGCTGTCGCAATCCACGCCGGAAGGGCCGTCCACGGCGGCGATTTTCGCTCCCACCGTTATTTGCAGAGCGTGCATTTCCCCGGCAAGATCCAGCAGCGGGGGGAGCAATGCCCCTTTGCCGCCGATGCCCAACAGGCCGTCGAGCAGGAGCCAGGGGTGGGGGCAATCCACGGGATCGGGGAGGGATTCCAACGGGGGATCCGCTCCAAGTTCCTCCCACTTGCGGCGTGTGAGGGGGGAACATTGCTCCATGGGAAACGCGGGGCGGACCAGCACTTTCCAGCCGCATTGGTCCCTCAACACGCGGAGCGCTACCAGCGCGTCCCCCGCGTTGTGCCCTTTTCCCAGATAGGCGATCGCGGTTCCCGGATGCGGAAAATGATTGGCAAGAGCGCGGCCCAGCCGTTTTCCCGCCAGATTCATCAGGGCCTCCTCGCTCCATCCCGCGGCCATCGCGGCTTTTTCGAGCGAGCGCATTTCGTCCACTGTCACCGCCGCCATGGAGGAACTTTACCCTGGAAAGGAAAATGGAGAACCACGGAATGCACGGAAATCACGGAATTTCAGAAGATTGGAGCCATGCATCTTCCCCAATCACGAATCACTTTTTTCCCACCTTTTCCGTGGATTCCGTGCCTTCCGTGGTTCTCTGTCTTTCCATTTAGGTATGAAAAAGGGGGCGCGGGCATTCTGCCAAAAGTGGCGGAAAATAAAGCAGGCAGGATGCCTGCTCCCCTTTTCTTCCTTTTCTCTAAAAGACCGGAGGCGGAATCAGCTTCCCCGGCGATAGCGCTGGATGCCATCGGCAATGCCGCGGGAAAGCGCGTCCCGATACCATGCGGATCGCATCCTGGCCCGCTCCTGGCTGCTGCTTACAAATCCGCATTCCACCAGAACCGAGGGGATTTTGGTGTGCCGGATCACGTAATAGCGGGCGAACTTCGCCCCGCGATCCGCGGTTTTCACCCGGTTGAGCATGCCGCGCTGGATATGCTGGGCGAGAGCCCTGCTTTCCGGGCTGTGGTAAAATGTTTCCAGGCCGCTGACGTCCTGCTTCCACGTGTAGTTGTAGTGGACGCTTACGAAGATGGCGTTTTTGTAGCGGTTGGCCATCGCCACCCGCTGGGGAAGGGAGATGAAGTAGTCGCTGCGCCGGGTAAGCACCGTATTGAAGCCCATTTTCTTCAAATGGGATTCCAGGCGGACGGCGGTATCCAGCGCGAGGTGTTTTTCGTAAACCCGGCCCCATTGCCCTCCCTTGTCGTGACCGCCATGTCCGGCGTCGATGATGACGGTGCGGAAATTCGCCGCTTCCGTCTTCATGGCCAGCGCGCAGAATGCGAGCGCCGCCAGATATTTGATGAAGCTTTTCATTGGAAATGGTAAGGTTCTAAAAACAGTAAAGTTTTCTTAAATTTTTATAAATTTGTAAAGAGAATTCCATGGAGAAGGGATGATGATCCACCGGATCATTCGTAAACGACTGCCGGGCGCTCGGAAATCTTGCGGATTTTTCTGCGGGCGGTCGCCACGGCGTGGGGATCGTAGGGGATGCTGTTGGAGACCCTCACGCTGCCATCGGGGAAGCTGACGAGCTGGGGATCGCCTTCGGGGCCGCGCTGGTGGATGTCGCGTGAAACGAGCCTTCCGTCGGTATCGATCACGCAATGAGCGGACATGGTCGGGGTGGCGAGAAAGAGAACGTGCATGCGCTGGGCACGGTCCACGGTGACGACGGGTTTCCGCAGGCTGAGGGAGTCTCCGAGGAGGAAGGTGCGGATGCTGAAGCCGGTGCGACCGTCGAGGACCTGGGCATAGAGTTGGTTTTTCTGGCTGCCGCTGGAATTGAGAACCCGGAATTCGCGGGTTTCGCCGGGGCGGTTGGTGAGGCCGATTTTCTGGCTCCAGTAAGCTCTGCCGGGAACGATGTTGAACGAGGCCCGGTTGGTGGCCGAACCTTCGAGGGAGCTGCCCGGCTGGCGGACGACCGCGGAGATGGAAAAATTCCCCTGCTGGGAGAACTGGAACAGCTCGGTGAGATCGATCTGGCGGGCCATGGACTGGCCCGCACCGATTTTCATGGCACCGAAGGTTTTTCTGGAGTGGGCGGCGACGGGGTTGCCGCGGCCATCCTTGACGAAAAATTCCAGCCACTGGAGGCGGCTGTCGCTGGCGAAGGTGAGATCGCGGCCGGAGTGGTTCGTGACGGTTACGGAGACGAGGATGGGCTCTCCGAGAATGTATTGCCGTTTGGAAACCTGGAGGGAAGTCGCCAGTTGGGCGCCCGCCTGGCCGAGCAGGAGGAAGGTGGTGGCGAGAATGGCGGATAGCCGGAACGTCATCATCGGATAAGGCGTAGACCAGCCGGGCTGGAGCGTCAATCTAACGTCCGGAAATGGAAAAAGTTTCTCTTCATACCTCTCCTTCCGGATACAATTGGTGGAATTTGATCGCTTCCACGGCCACGGCCGCGGCGGTTCCGAAAATCGTCTCCACACTGGCCGTGCGGGGAACCTGGGCGGTGGGCCGGGCGAGACCGAGCACGAGCTGGCCGTAATTCTGCGCCCCGGCGACGTGCTGGAGG
>CAZVSA010000211.1:0-7599 GCA_964629955.1 uncultured Luteolibacter sp. | reverse complement strand
GCGTTGCCGCCGCGATTCCCGGAACACTTTTGGCATTCCGCCCGCCGCCTATCATGAGCAAGCAGCGAACTTATCAGCAGAGCTAGTTGTCGCGAATTTCCAGACGAAAGAACCGCGATTCATCTTCGAGGGGGCGCTCGAATTCGATCAGCCCTCCGGCGACGGGCAGGCCCTGATTGCCGGGGATGTCCCATGGGGTCCACGTTGCGAGATCTTCCGATGTGTGGATCGTGAACGAGCGGTTCACCGGCAGGTGGAAGCTGAGGTTCAAGGTTTCTCCGGCGGTGAGATGCGGACGCAGGAAGCTGCCGCCGTTCCGCGGATGAGTGTCTGCGAGGAATTCGGCGTGGTTGCTGGCGCCGTCGTTATCGGGGTCCGCCCCGGGATCGCCATCGGGGTCTTCGGGATCGAAGTTCGCGGTGCGCCATTGGGCGTAGGTCTGGCGGTTGGCGAGTTCTCCTTCGATCCATGCGGTGAGGAGGTCGATGTTCCGCGGGTCGATCTCGTTGGTGGCGATGGGCGGCATGCGGCTGAATCCGCCGCTTGTGGCCATGCGGTGGAGCATGACGGAAAGCTCCGGGTGGCCGGGTACGACGAGGCGGTTTTCCGGATTTCCTCCGTTGTTGTTGACGGGGCCGTTGACGATGCCGGTGTCGTCGAGTTGCAGTGATGGGCGTCCGTCCCAGCCGGATGCGGTGCCGCCGTCCATGTGGCAGTAGGCGCAATTCACCGCGAGGTAGGAGCGGACGCGGGCTTCCATGGATGCCTGGTCTTCGTCCGGGCGGAGGTGGCGGGGCAGGAGATTGGGGGATTCCGGGGTGTTGGAGAAAAATCCGTGCTCGCGCAGGATGTCGATCTGGTTGCCGCCGAAGTGGAGGATGGATTGCTCCAGATTGAGCTGGCGGGTATTGAAGGAGAGCGCGTGCCCGGCCTGCGGGGTGTGGCAGGTCATGCACTCGGCGCGGCTGGGGATGCGCCATGTTTGCGGGGCGGGGTTGCCGTTTTCGGTGACGGCGAGCGGGATGTTCACGCCTTCGTCGGGGACGAGGAAGGCTTCGGTTTCGTCCTCGTTCCAGCGGTAGCTCACGCCGTATGCGCCGGTGGAATTTTTCACGAAGAGGCGGGTCTCGATGCGTTTTTTCGACTCCGGATCGCCGCGTTCCATTTCCAGATCGAAGTGCTTCACCCACAGGGCTCCGGCGGGCGGCGTCCACGGGTTTTCGCGGGACCAGGAGAAGGTGGAGGAGCCGTCCGGGACCATGAACCAGCGGCGCTTGAGGGCATGGTCGCTCCAGAAGGGCAGGTTGATGGAGTAGGGAAGCAGGCCGGGATTGGGCGAAAGATCGGCGAGATCCGCGAAGAGGCCGGTGGCGGTGAGGGTGGCGGGGAAGCTGCCGGGAGCGTCGCTCGCGACAAGGCGCAGGATGCGGCCGCCGTTGTAATCGGCGAGGAGCACGTCCTGGTTGAAGGGATCGACGCCGAAGGCGGAAACGCCGCCGAGCCCGGCGATGCGCTCGACGGTGGGCGGTGTGCTGCCGCTGTTTCTTTGGAGCGACCAGATGTGCCCGGAGACGTGGTCGCCGAAGATGTATTTCCCGGAAAGAGCGCCGATGCGGTCGCCGCGATACACGACGCCGCCGGTGACGGATCTGCCCTGGAAGGTGGTGCTGCCGTGGGTGTATTCGTAAATGGGCGGGGTGTGATAAAGCGTGTTGAAGTTGGCGGGGGCCTGGCCGGATTTCGGGCCGTTGATGGTTCCTTCGCGGAAGGACCAGCCGTAGTTTCTGCCGTTTTCGATGATGTTGATTTCCTCACGGGCTCCCTGGCCGACATCGGCGCACCAGAGTTCGTTGGTGAGGGGATCGAAGCTCATGCGCCATGGATTGCGCAGGCCGGTGGCGTAGAATTCCCGGCGGATGGTGGATTGGTTGACGGAGGAGCCGTTGTAGGTGCCGTTCCAGGAGCCGCCGAGGCTGGTGTGGACGAAGGGATTGTCGATGGGGATGGAGAAATGAGCGCCATCCGGACCAGTAGGAATGGCGGAGTGCGGGGTGGGCGCGATGTTGCCGGGCTTTTTGTCCACATCGATGCGGAGAATGCCGGAGAAGAAGTCGCCGTTGACGATCTGGGCGCGGTTGTATTGGTCGTTGCCCCCTCCTTCGTCGCCGAGGGAGATATACAAATAACCATCGGGGCCGAAGTGGAGGTCGCCGCCGTTGTGGTTGTCGGCATTGTCGCGCTGGCTGATGAGGATGAGTTCGGCGTCGGGGCCGGTGTAGGCGAGGTTCGGGTTGTCGGCGCGGGTGGTGAAGCGGGAGACGCGCTGGTGGAGAAGTCCGTTGATATTGACGGAGTAGAAGATATAGAATTGCCGGTTGTTCGCGTAGTCCGGGTGGAATGCGAGGCCGAGCAGGCCGGCTTCGCTGTTGGTGTTGATATTTTCCTGCGGGCGGTCGTTGAGCAATCCGGCGAGGTTGAGGAAAGTCGTGGCGGAGGGGTTGGCGGCGTGGATGTCGGGGACGACCTTGAGCAGCCCGCCTTTTTCGCAGACGAAGACGCGCTGGGTGTCGCCGGGTGGCGAGACGATGCAGACGGGCCGGGTGAAGGAGAGGGAGCCGAAGGCGTTGACGAGGCTGAAGGTGCTGGCGGGCGGATCGGCGGGAACGTCGATGGCGGGGTTGGCGAGGCGCAGGGTATCGGCGAAGGAGATCGTGACCACGGCGGTGGACGATTGGCCGGTGCTGTTGGAGACGCGCCAGGTGAAACTGTCGCTTTCCGGCGTGCCGGAGGTGTGGGTGTAGAGGATCGCGCCGTCCGCGGTGATTTCCGCGGTGCCGTGCTGCGGCTGGCTTTCGATGGCGAGGGTGGGGAAGGAAATTTCGCCGGTGGCGTTCGCGAGCACGTCGATCCGCGCTTTCCGGCCGTGGTGCATGGTGAGGGTGGCCGGATGGACGGAGGGGGCGGGAAATTGTTTGTCCGGCCCGGCATTGCGGCTGGCGGTGATTTCCCCCTGAGCCATCGCCCAATCGTAGAGCCGGACTTCGTTGTAGGAGATGTACGCGTTGCTGTCGTTCGCCCACTGGGAACGGCCGAGCCAGTTGTTCACGTCGCGGATTTCGGAAAGGCGGACGGGGACATCGACGGTGCCGATCTGGGTGCCGTCGCGATACCAGATCATCTGCCCGCCGGTAGCGGCGTGCGCGCCGACGCCGGACCGGTAGATGGCCGCGAAATGATACTGCGTGCCGAGGGCCATGGAGACGCTGCCGTCGGTGAAAAGCTCTCCCTCGCCGTTGCGGCGGATCGAAAAGCGCTGCTGCGCGAGATTTCCTCCGCGCTGGATGGCGATCATGAATTGATCGGTGCTCTGTGTGCCGCCGGGGGCGGAGGTTCCTTCTCCGGTGATTTCCCCGGCGGTCGTGCGACCGAAATCGAAAAGCCGCTGCCAGTCTCTGTTGCCATGGACGGTGGCCCAGATTTCGAGGGTGAGGTCGGTTTTGGAAGAAATGATGCCGTTCGGCAGATCGACGTAGGCGGAGATGAGGGCGGGCGTCTGGTTTCCGTTGGAGCTTCCGGGCAAGCGGATGGCGCCGTTTTCCAGTGTGGCGCCATTGCCGCGGATGACGGCGGGGGCGGCGGAAATGGCATCCGGCAGCACGCGTCCGCTGGTGGCCGGGCCGGTTTCGTTGAAGGACCAGCGGTGGGTGACGCGCTGGGCGGAGGCGGCGGATGTGGCGAGCAACAGCCAGCCGAGGGTTTTCCAATTCATGGCAGGCGGGGTTTTACGGACAAAATGATCCGTGACGCTCCGCCGTGTCCGCCGGGCTGTCAAGATGACCTGCGACCGATGGGAGAAATGAGACGAACTTGTCACCTTTGCGGGCAAGGCGACAAGGAGTCAGGGCCATGCTTTGGAATAGGCCACTTTCAAACTCAAACGGGTTTCCGGACGATCATCACGGGGCATTTGCTGGAGGAGACGATCGCCTGTGTGACGGAGCCGAGAACGGCACGGGAAATCCCGGAACGTCCGTGGGAACCGATGCAGATGGCGTCCGCCCGGAAGCGTGCGGCGAGGTGGCCGATCCCTTCCGCGTCCGCCTCGCCTTTCCAGACCGCGGTTTCACACTGGATGCCTCGTTCCGTGGCCTGGGGCGGGATGAGCGCGACCAGTTTGGCGGTGGCTTCCTCTTCCGTCAGGCCGAGGCGGCCGGTGACGTGGGCGATGCACACCTTTCCGCCGCGCGCCGCGATGGCGCAGGCGTAGGGGATGGCGTGATTCGCCAGATCGGAAAAATCGGTGGGAACGAGAACCCGCTCGAAGGAGGGCAGGGGGGCATCCACGGTGTTTTCGAGAAGAGGCACGAGGGCCACTCCCATGGGAGCGTGGTGCAGGAGATCGAGGGACACGGATTCGTCGAACATGCGGGCGAGGCCGCCGCGCGACCGGGTGCCCGCGACGATGAGATCGCTGTCGGAGAGTTCCGCCATGCCGATGAGCGGCAGGTCGGCGCGGCCCCAGCGGGGCTCCACCTTGATTGTCACGGGCAGATCGCCGACCAGCCGGGTGACTTTTTCCCGCAGCTCTTTCTCAAGCAGGGACTGGAGCTGGTGCGAGCTTTGGAAGAAGGACGGTGTGTCACTGAGGCCGAGCCGGATGGCTTCGTCGGGCACCCAGTTGACGTAGGCCGCGGTGATCTCGCAGGGGGCGATGGATGCGAGTTCCTTCGCCCAGAGAAGGGGGGCGTCCGGCATGGTGGAAAGATCCGCGGCGACGAAAATCCGGAGGGGTTTTTCGCCGGAAGTCCACTGTTCGAGCGCGCTGGGATCGCGCAGGACGAGGGTGGGAACCTGGGAATTTTTGACGACCCTCTCGACCAAACCGCCGGAGAACCAGCGCTCCAGCAGCCCGCGTTTTTTCTGGGATGCCATGACGATCATCCGGGCGGGGATGGCGGCGGCCAGGTTGGTGATGGCTTCGTAGGGGGAGCCGTCGAGAAGCTCTTCCACCACCACGGCGCCTTTCTCCCGGAGAAGGGATGCCTTGGCGTGCAGGCGCTCCTTCGCGGCGTTCCGCAGGGATTCCGCCAGGGCTTCTCCGGCCGCGGAGGATGTCTCGATCACGTGGACGAGGACCAGAGGCTCGCCGAGTTTCGCGGCGATGGCCGCGGCGGCATTCGCCATGCGGTCGGAGGAGGCGGAGAAATCAGTGGCGCAGACGATCTTCTTTTTCATCAATAAAGGCTGTTAGAGAGTTCTTCCGTAGGGTGGACCGGGGAAGGGCTTTGATCAAGAAACATCGCGCCGCATATCCTGCGGAAGGCTGGTCGTATTGTCGCGCATGAGGTGGAAACCGGTGCGTGGAAGGGCGGATCAGCGGATGGCATCCCGGTGGATGATTTCTTCCCAGGAGGAAATGCCGATGGTCTTGAGCCAGGGGGCGCAGGCTTCGTCCTCCTCCGGTGTGGCGAGCGCCTGATAGAGATGCCAGATGGGCTTTTTTCCGTGGGGATCGCCGGGCTCGTCGTGGAATTTCCGCAGGCCGATGCGGAGGCCGCCTTCCCCGCGGTTGTCGATCCAGTTGTGGTATTGCCATGATTCGATGGAGGAGAGTTCCGAGATTTTTTTCCATGCCATGGCCATGCCGGCGGCTTGGTCTTCCAGTTCCTTTTCCGAATAGTCCTTGGAGTTGAAACCGTTTTCGGACAGATGAACGGGGCGGACTTCCCCGCGGTACAGCAATTCCGGCCGTTTCATGTAGGCATCGAGGACTTCGAGGTTCTTCGGGGTGATCTTGTGGGTGTCGAAGGTGAAGGTGGCCTGATCGTCCTCCCATGCCCGGGGGTTGAACAGATCCTGGGGGTAGGGGTGGTATGCCATTCCCCACGGGAAATCGCCCTCCGCGCGGCAGAAACGGACGAGGAGATCGGTGATCCGTTTGGAGCCGTACCAGCGGGCCTCCCCGGGGTGGGCCCAGTGGTGGGTGAGGGTGACGAAGGCGCGGGAGTTCGGATCGTACTGGCGGGCGATGAGATCGGTGAGGCGCATGGAGCGGTGATAAAGGTCCATGTAGGAGACGGCGCTTTTCTCCCCGGCGTTGGTCCACACCCAGCCGGCATCGACTTCGTTGTGGATGATCCAATGGTGGACGCGGCCGTATTCGCCGCCGGGGCGGGACCAGCGTTCGGCCATGAAGTTGAGGATGCCGCCGTAGAGGTCGAGGCCTTCGGTGGAGGTTACGTTGGGCATGGCGAAGATACCGTCCCGGTGGGCGTCGGGGTGGCCGAGGATTTTCACCACGGGGGCTCCGTCTTTGGCCGGGTTGGCGATGAGGAGGATCACGGAAACCATCGCGTCGCGCATGGCGGCTTTCCGGAAGGTTTCGTCGAACCGGGCGACGGCGGCATTGCGCGCATGATAGGTTTTTCCCTGCCACTGATAGGGCGTGGTATCGGGACCCGCTTCCGGGGAGATGAGGGAATGGACCATCATGTTCACGGTGACGGCGGTGATTCCCAGGGCTTCGAGTTCGCCGGGGATGCGCCCGTGGTTCCAACCTCCGAGGCCTTTTTTGCTGGAGGGTTTCGCGGGCGGGAGATCCGGCGAACGGCTTGCGATTTCGTCGGCATAGCGGGCGTGGGAAAGAACTTCCGGTGCGGTGTCCGTTTCACGGATGAGCTGCCAGCGGGAAACGAGGCGGTCATACGTCAGGCCGTTCCGATCGCGGGTGCGGGGGAGCTTGATGGAAAAGCCGCCATCGGCGGAGGGGGTGACGGGGATGGTGAATTCAAAGCGGGCGGGATCGGTGAGGAGATGCTCCATCGGGATTTCCGCGAGAAGAAGGGGGGAGGGGCTGGTGCCGCTGATTTCGATGGAGTCCGCGCCCACGGCGACGCGCCGGATGTTTGCCGGGTAGCTGCCATCGAGGTAGGCTTCGAGCGATTCGGAATCCGCGGCGGTGGAGGCGGCCCGGGCGAAATCTCCGGGACGCTCGGGGCGGATGTTTGCATTGCGGATTTGGAGCGTGCGACCGGCGGGGAGGGGGAGGTCGAGCCGGAGTTGCTTCCATGTTTCGGGAAGGGGTTTGTCCGGGGGATTGAGGCGGGCGACGTAGGTGGTCCATGCCTCGCTGTGACCGGCAGGTGGAAGCTTGCGGGCGGTGCGGGCCTCGAACGGCGGTCCCGGCAGGACGGCGAATTCCGGGACTCCGCCCGCGCAGAAGTATTCAAATTCGAGGACGAGATCGCCTGCTGGCGGCGGAGAGCCGGGAGTTGCGAGGAGGGAGATGGCTCCCTGGATTTCGACGATGCCGGGGCCCGCTTCCCGGAAATTTTCCCCGCTGCCATCGGAGAGGCTGAGGGTGAGGGGGATGTCCGCGCTGGCGAAAAGAGAGGCAAGGAAGAAGGCGGGGAAAAGGAACGGAGGCCGGATGATCATTGATGGACAAAACGGTGTGGAATGCCGGTTTTAACCATCAAAGTTCGCAGTTGTCCCGGATTCTGAAAAGTGGCGCGGGCATTCTGCCAAAAGTGTTCCGGGAATGATTCCGGCAGGTAGGGCGAGACCGCCGTGTACAGACCGGTCACATCGTTAACAGGT
>CAZVSA010000210.1:419-7603 GCA_964629955.1 uncultured Luteolibacter sp. | reverse complement strand
AGCGGATTGAGCCCTCCCGGATTGATGCCGGAGGCTTTGCCTCCGATTTCCCCCTTTTCGATGAGTGTGACGGTCCGGCCCTGACGAGCCAGAAAATACGCCGCGTAACATCCCACGATTCCTCCGCCGATGACAATGACGCCGTTCATCTTTCAAACAACGCCGCCGCAGGGCTGCTGGGAATCTGCTTCTCGGGCAAGGAACCCTGAAACACCGCCGGGCGGATCATCGGATGGGCGGGCAATGCTACAACCATCAGCAACAAGCATAAATTTTCGGAGCGCTTTGCCAAGAATCTTTTTGGCGCACAACTTTGAAACACCTGTTGGCCGGACCAAAGGGAGGGAAAAAGGAGGGTGTTATCGCAACGCCCCGCGCTCCACAAGGTGAGCGCACGGCTTGCGGAACAGATGTTCTCGCGGCGTGTCACTGTTGTGCCTGACCCCCGAAACCCTTCAAGGCGGCATTGGCCGGGCCTTCGATGTGTCCCGGCGGGACTTGTTTTCCTGCCGGGAATTCTTCGCAAATCCACGCGGGCGATTGTTTTTTTTGGAAATTGAGGCTTCAATTCTTTGGGAAAATTGATTTTCTTAAAAAGAAAAAGAGTTCGTTTTTTTGATTTTCCCCATGATCTCCAGCTTCCAGAGATGATCTGGTGCTGGATTTAATTTTTTGCAACTCATTCAAAATAAACAGAATAATTCTGTGACAACAATTTCCTGATTTCGTTCAAACAAAAATTCGTTTTGTTCTTGCTTAAGTTCTGAAGAATTTTAATCTCCGGCTGCTTTCTAACTGAAGCGAACCGGAATCATTTGATGAAACGCCACACGATCAGAGCCGGAATCCTTTGCATGGCCTTGGCGGGCATTGCTCCGGCATCGGTGCTCCGGGAGCGGTTGGAGCGCCTGCATGAAGGGCTTCTGGATGACAGGCGTGAGGCGCTGCCGGGCTTGAGCGATCCTTTCGGCGTGCCGGAAGCCGCGCGGGTTGTGCTGGAACAGACCCGGGAATCTTTCCGGGCGCCTTTTTCCTGGAAACGCAACGTGGTGGCCACGATTTTCTGGGTGGGGGAGCTTCCCACGCAGAACAACCCGACTCCGAACATCAAGAGCGCGTGGGATCAGAACTGGATGGCGAATTTCGGCGGCTACGATCATCCGGACCGCCGCACCGGTTATCTTCCGGCGGATTTTGTCCCCGCTCTCAATCCGTTTTATATCGCCCTGCCCTACAATGACGTGGCGAAAGGCGGAGCGCACCAGCCGGAAGCCTCCGAGGTGATCCCGTGGTTCTGGGAACACTACCGTGGGGATGGCATATCGGTTTGCAAGGGGCGCTGGATCGCGATCCACCATGAAGGCAGGGTTTGCTACGGCCAATGGGAGGACGTCGGGCCGTTCGAGGTCAACCACTGGCAATATGTTTTCGGCAACGAATCCCCCCGCCCGAACCGCAACCGGAATGCGGGCATCGATCTGAGTCCCGCGATCCGGGATTACCTCAGGCTGCGCAGCGGAGCGACCGTCGAATGGCGTTTCGTGGAGGATCACCAGGTTCCCGAAGGGCCCTGGTTGAACTGGTCCGGCCGGCCGGCTTTGCCCGTGCGCTGAAAATTCACCCCGACAACTGCTGTTTCACCCTTAACCATCCACTTCACACCCAGGAAGTTCCCATCGCATTCATATCATTTGTTTTCTGAGGAAGGCCGGTCCCGCGTCTTTCCTCAGGCGGCCCGGTTCGGGCTCTGTCCCGAATCAACATGGCAGGAGGAATTCCTCTTTTCATGTTTCTGCCCGAATCCGGGCCATCCGTTCGATCACGAGGCGTCCCTCCTCGCGGTCCGCAAAACGGAAACGAATGTCTCCTTACGCCTCACCCTTACAACCAGCCATGAAAACCAGCCGTTTCGCCGCCCTGGCGGCAGCATTCCTTTTGGGTGCGCTCTCACCTGAAGTCCGCGCACAAGGTCAGAATCTGACCGTGCCGGTCGGTAATATCACCGCCTTCCCCACGATCGTCCACACGGGCACTCATCCGACTTTGACCTGGGAGATCAACTATCCCTCGATCGTGCAGGACTTCGTCGAGGTGGTGCCCCCCGCGACTCTTGTCACCAAAGCGAACGTGGACATGGACGTCCGGGTGATTGGCGCGGGCGTTACAGTGGAATATACCAACGGGACCTGGGCGTTCGTTCCCACGGAGGCTCAGTTGAAGTATCACACGGAAAGCAGCTATGGCAGGATTTTTTATGGAACCAATCTCCAGGTGAATCCCAATACCAAGGTCTACACCCGGACCAACATTCCCGCCGGAAGGCAGATCCGTTTCGGAGGGCGTTATTATTTCAACAACGCGTGGGGCCCTCATTTCACCTCCCAAAGCGGAACCAACAATATCCGGACCCTCGTGAACGGGGAAATCCCGCCCACTCTCACTCCGATGAACGGCCCTTCGCTGGAGGAATTCGTGCGCCCTTATCTGGATGATTCCGGGCGGGTGAAGATCGGCCCGATGGACGTGATCGTGTTCATGGAGCTGACACACCATGACAATCAGATGTCGGATCCCGGATACGACCTTCAGGACATGGTTCTGCTGGTGACATTCAAGAAACGTTGAACCCGGAGCGATTCACCAGGTGCTGTTATTATGAAAACGATTCTTTGGATTTCCGCATTGGTTGCAGGTCAGGCGCTCGCTTCCCAGGAGGGCGGTGCCGTCGCACCCGTGATCCGTGATGCGATGACGCACGAGCAACTGGCCGCGATGTTGCAGGAGGCTCAAAACGAGGATCCCATGAAGAACCTGCCTCCGTCCACGGGGGAGGATCCTTCCAAGGTGAACCAGCCGGAGAGCCTGATGAGCCGGTCGGATGTCATTGCATTCGGAGGGAATGCGACCATGGTGCCCAAAAGGGCGATTCTGTTCGTCCCTCCGCAGCTGAAGGAACGCATGGGCATCCGTGACGATGTGAGTTTGCTTCCATGGGAGCAGTTTTACACGGCAAACCGCGGGTGGATCACCACGGTGGAGGTAACCCGCGACCAGGCGGCGGGCCGCGCGCCGCTCGGGGAGGAAATGGAGAAGCAGATTGGAGGGGCGGGTGGCAATGTCATCGTCGCCACATTCAAAGGGGGGCCGATCTCGGTTCTTCCGCTCAAAACCGAAGAGTCCGCGGAGACGGACCGGAGCAGCAGCGCGAACACCGTCAAATAAATTATGAAAGCGAAATGGATGATTGCCTTTGCGGCCGCCGCCCTTGCCGCCGCCGGTCCGGCGATGGCCCAGGTGGCGGGTAATTACAGCAATATCATCCGCCAGGTGCAGATGCCGGACGGGCTTGAATGGGATGTTCCGGTATCGGCCAGCGGAGTGCGTTTGTCGGCCCTTGCGATCAATCCCGGAGGAGCCCGTTTCGAGCTGCACACGCAGATGACGGTCACGCCTTTCACCGGGTTTCTGCTCGATACCAAATATGTGGGTTCCTACGTGCCCATCGCGCAGATTTCAGTCCGTCCGGAAGCCGTGGAGAATACATGGTCGGGCATTCCGCGCACCCGGGCGGACCGTCCGTTTTTCGTGGATGTCACGATAACGGGGCTGCTTTCCGGGGAGGATGATCCGGTGCCGTCGAAGAGTGTCAAATTCCTCAGACACGTGCAGTCCTACGGGGCGAATGGCACCGGACAGAACATCAACCGAAATCAGGCGATTCTCCACACCCAGACGATGATCGAACAGAACGGCAGCACGACGCTGACGTTCGCGATCAACGCGGTTCCGGGGGCCAACCGCGCCAAAGTGCGTGGTGAGGAGCGTTTCTCCATATTCTCCCTGGAGGACTACCAGGCGCCCGAATCGCAGCTCGCTTCCCAATACATCCAGATCTGGCCGGTTGCGGACGGATCGATCACGGGAATCTCCCAGAACGAATTGATCCGTTTCAAGCTGCCGTCGATCACGCTCGCGGCGAACGATCTTTATCCGGGTTCCTCGGTTTACGCGCAGGCCTACAAGGGCAATCTCAGGAACAACACCCAGCTCGGGGTGGATGCGTTCGTGGTCCCCGGTTCGCACAAAAGCAATCCGTCGATGGCCGTGCCGTGGAACGAGGTGCTTCCCATCACCAACTGGGATTCCATTTTCACCGAAGACGGAAGGTGGACGGTGGAGCTGGTGACGCTCACCCCGTTCGGGATCGATCGCCTCGATCATGTCACCTTCGATCTCGACCGCACCATCGAGATGAACGGTTCCGTCACCACCATCGAATGACGGAGCCCGGAACCTTTTACCCCCCCCCCGGTATTTGTTGATTCAAGGCAGCCCGCAGTTCATCCCTGAAATTCTCGTTCCGATAGATGAGCGAGAATTTCGCTTCCTTGGTTTTCCTCAACAAATCCTCCACCTCGGTAATCGCGAGGAGCAGGAACAACCCCTTCACCGGTTCCCGATGAAAAGAACGAGTGCGAGTCACAAACTGATCTTCGACCGTCCTCTGCTGCTGGTTGGCGAGAAGCTTTCCATGCTCGGTGGCCACCTGGGTCCGGAGCGCCTCGAAGCGCGTGTTCATCAGGTCCGCCGGAGCTTCGGGGTCCGCATAATGCACGGTGATTTCATAAAGCCTGCCTCCGAGAAAGCGCCCCTCCACGGCGGAGGCGGGGGACTCGGGAAGAGGGCCTTTTCGCGCGGAAATTCCGACCACCCGCAATGCCGGTTGATCTCCGGGGAGCGAAATAGTAACGTCCAGGGAATGCTTGGCCGCCCAGACAATCAACTTTTCCGGAGAATCCCCCCATCGCAATCCGAACGGGGGCTCCAGCACGCTCTGGCCGGCGGCGGGAAAGGCGGCCGCGGCGATGAAAAGGAAGACGGACAATCCTGTGGAGCGACGGAACACTCCGGGAAGATCGGCGTTTTCAGGCCCGGTCGCAAGAAGACTTCCATGCGCCGGGGATTTCTGTTGGTGGAGTCCACGATGACGCTGAGCCTCCTGACGGTGATCGGGCTGGTCCTTCTCAAGTTGTCGCTGAACGTCCTTTACCCCCGCCAGTGGTCGCTCCAGCAGACCATCACCGACGCCTACATCACCTACGAGAGGGCGTATGCCGAGCGCATCCCTTTCGAGGATCTTACCGGCGGGGATTCCCCGTGGCCCGTGCATCCCGCCGTGCGCGAGGAGGAGGTGGAGCTGGGCAGGCTCCCCGGAGGAACCCCCATCATCGGAACCGTTGTCCGCACCCGGCTTCCCGATCCCGGCAATTATCCGATCTCGGGTGGCGCGGGCACCCTCGCCACCAATCCCGCCGCGATGGAGGTATGGAAAGTGCAAAGCATCGTGCACTATCGTGTGGGCGGGCGCGAGTATCTCAAATCCCGAACCGTTCTCCGCTCCCAATGAAAACCGCGTTCCGGAAGAGGGCCCGGGCCTTCACCCTGATCGAGCTGACCATGGCCATGGGCCTTGGCCTGATGATTGCCGCGATGGTGCTCGCATTGTTCAACCAGCAGCTGGCGTTTCTCAGGATTTACAGCACCCAGAATTTCATCGCCGAGGAAGCCCCCGTCATCTATTCCCATGTCAGCAAGCTGATCGGGAAATCGGAACGTTTCCGTTTGCACGACAACCTGGACGACGCGCTGGCGGGAAGAAATCCCCGGCTCACGCCCTCGCCCGTGCTGGTGCTCAATTTCCGCCGCCCGGAAGGAGGGCCGATGCTCGCTTCGATCCTTTCGTTCGAGGACCGGGGCAATGGCAACGGGCTTTATTATTATGTCCAATCCGCGAACAACCAGTGGTCGGATCCCGAGTGGAGCATCACACGGAAGCCGCAGGATGTCACATTCTCCGTGGAGGAAGGAATCCTCCGCATGACGCTCGCCGGGACGAACGGCGAGCGCATCGTTTACTCAGGTTCCATGCAACAATGAATACCCCCCGTTCAAGAAAAGGAGCCCCCGGCTATGTGTCGCTGGTGGTCGTGCTGTCCACAGGAGTGCTGCTCACCTCGTTGACGCTGTACGCGTACCGGCGGGCACTGGCCTCCCAGGCCACGCAGGCGCAGGTGCAGCTTCGCGTCGATTATTCGGAGAAGGAGGAGGAAATTCTCCGGGGAATCGTCGCCATCGCCCCGAACCGCGCCATCCGCGCGATGCAGCACGCATCGAATGCCGCCGGGGACAACCGGGATTCCCTCCGATGGGGGAATATCTTTTCGGAAGCCATTGTTCTGGCCAATGCCAGAACCTCGATTTCGCAGCAGGTGATGAACACCCTGGAAGTGGATGGTGCGATCGTTTCCAACACGGGCGATGGAGCCAATCTTTCCCCGGCTCAGGTGAAGGACCTGGTCGATGACCTGCATGACAGCACGAATGCGGCCCATTTCGTCACCCCCGGCTTGAACCGGAACATGGGTGTGGGGTTTCCGCCCGCGCTCAACTCCGGGGTCAACAACGTGAACAACGGGGATTTGCTTTATCCCATCATTTCCAACTCCAAGATTCATGGAAACCATGCCAACGGCAGGGTCGGCTTGCCGGTGGATATCTATCCGCGGTTCAATCTGCTGGAGTATCCGGGGATCGGCTTCGGCTATGCCAGGCCGGGTGATCCGTTCGTGGCGAAGCGCAATTGGTGGGCCTTTTCACTCGATGCCGCCGCCCGCGAGCGCGGGCTCACCGGCGTGGTGTCCAGACGCAGGGAGTTCGTGCTTTCCATCTATGAGATTCCCTCCCAGGCTCATGAAGGATTCCGCGGAAATCGCGAGCTGGGAGGGGATTTCGTAGAGAGAGACGATGAAGTCCCGCTCGCCGATGCTGCCATCGCCGCGCGCGTAGCTTTTCAGAAGGCCGTCGTGCTCGCCGAGGCTCATGCTGAAGGCCCACCAGTTCCGCTTCGCGACGAAGGGCTGGCCGGGCGCGCAGTAGCCGAAGCGAATTTCGGGATAGGGGATGATGTTCCACTTCGGATAGTCCGACACGGAGAGCTCCACGCCGGAGGAGGCGAGGTCTCCGTAGATTTTCGAGTCGGAGACGATGGGGTAATCCTTGTCCCGGTCGAGGACGCTGGAACTGGCTGTCTGGAGAGGAAGGGGGAAGCCGTTGCCGAGCAAGCGGTTCAGGCCGGGGGAAACATCGCCGGAGTATTGGTCCACTTCGACGCCATCGAACTGGAC
>CAZVSA010000210.1:0-409 GCA_964629955.1 uncultured Luteolibacter sp. | reverse complement strand
GGGAGATGGAGGTCCGGGCGTTGGCCTGGTCGAGCGCGTCGGAAAGGATCGTTTCCCAGCGCAGGGGCTTGCGGTTGGCATCGTTTCTGTTGGAGTTATTCTGCATCGCGCGGATGGCGCGGTTCGGCAGGATGTTGACGATCGCGCGCAGAACCTCGTCCTCCTTGTCGGCGTAGTCGGCGCGGAGCTGGGTTTCGGCCTGCACGGTCTGGGAAGCGGCGGCGTACTTGTAGGCGCTGATGGTGAGCAGGGTGAGCAGGGAGCCGGTCGTCAGCACCATGACGAACGAGACGTAGCCCTTGCGGCGGGACGGGAGCGGGGATCGCGTTTTCATAGCTGCATGGCTCCCGAGTAGATGACTTCCTCGCCGTTCGGCCCGGTGACGCGGGCGCGGAGGATGCCTTGCTCG
>CAZVSA010000209.1:6782-7616 GCA_964629955.1 uncultured Luteolibacter sp. | reverse complement strand
ACCGCCGCGACGGCGGCGGGGATGGCGTCCTCAACCGGCGGGAGGGAATTTTCCTCCGCGGGGGATGCTTCTTCCGCCCGGAGACAGACGGTCGCCGCCGCCAGAAAGATCGCGAACCATGGCTTCATGGCCGGGAACATGGCCGCACCACCGCCGGATCTCCAAGGAAAATGACGCTGGCGCGAAGGGAGCCGGGCGGCCTAGTCTCGCCGCCATGAAACTGGGCGTCATCGGTTGCGGGAAAATGGGCACGGCGTTGGTGGGCGGGGCGATTCGCGCCGGGGTGGTGGAAGCTTCGGATGTGACCGGTTTCGATCCCTTCGAGCCCTCGCGGATTTCCTTCGCGGAAAAAACCGGTGCCGCGGCCAGCGGAGATTCCGCGCGGCTGGCGGGTTGCGATGTCCTGCTGCTTTGCACCAAGCCGGGAGAGATTTCCGCCGCTCTTCACGATCTTCGGAAAATTTCAGGGGATTTCTCCCCTCTGGTCATTTCCATCGCCGCGGGAGTCACGCTGAAGGCATTGGAGGATGCCGCCCCCGCCGGATTCCGCTTGATCCGTGCCATGCCGAACACTCCCGCCCTGGTGGGCCATGGTGCCGCCGGGTATTGCCTGGGAAGCAGCGCCGGTCCTGCCGACGCGTCGATCGCCGCTTCCCTGCTCGGCGCGGTGGGATTGGCGGTGGAAGTGCCGGAACGGTTGCTGGATGCCGTCACCGGATTGTCCGGCAGCGGGCCGGCGTATGTTTATCTGGTGATCGAGGCGCTGGCGGACGGCGGCGTCCGCATGGGCCTGCCGCGCGCGCGCGTGATCAACCGGCTGGGCGATCCTTCGGC
>CAZVSA010000209.1:0-6772 GCA_964629955.1 uncultured Luteolibacter sp. | reverse complement strand
TGGGCCTGCCGCGCGCGGATGCCCTGCGCCTCGCCGCCCAGACGGTGCTGGGAGCCGCTTCCATGGTGTTGGAAAGCGGGGAACATCCCGCCGTATTGAAAGACCAGGTCACCTCCCCGGGGGGCACCACCATCGCCGGGCTGGCGGTGCTGGAGGCGGGCGGGGTCCGCTCCGCCCTGATCGAAGCGGTGAGCGAGGCCACCCGGCGGGCGGGCGAGCTCGGGCGATAACTTTGCACTTTCCGAGCCAACGGGCAGGACTATGATTCCGAACATGACGTTCCGTTTCCTTGGCAGCGCGCTGCTCGGCGCCATCGTTTGCGTTCTCTCCTCCTGCGGAAATTCAGGGGATACCGTGCCGCTTGCTTCGGGAAACACACGCGAAGCGGTCGATCGGGGTGAGTCCCTGTACCAGCAGGCGAAGGCGGCGGACGATGCCGGGAAGACCGCGCGTGCCATCAGGCTCTACGACCAGACGGCCACCCGCTATCCCTCCGCCCCCTCCTCCCCGCAGGCGCGGTTCCGCCAGGCGGAATTGCTAGAACATCGCGGGGAGGTCGTGAAATCCTTCGATGCCTATCAGAAATTTCTCACCCGCTTCCAGGGCAGCGGGCTCTACACCCAGGCGCTCACCCGCCAGGCGGCGATGGCCCAGGCGGCCGCGGACGGAGAGGTGAAGTCCAGCTTCCTGGGCCTGCGGTCCAGGATCTCCCTGGACAAAACCGTGGAAATGCTGGGCAAGCTGCGGGACAACGCTCCGAAGTCCCGCACCGCGGCCAAGGCGCAGTTCACCATCGGCGAGCTTTACCACGGAAAGAAAAAGACCAAGGAGGCGGTGGAAGCGTTCCGCCAGTTGGTCCGCGAGCAGCCCGAGAGCCCGGAGGCTCCCGAGGCGTTGTTCCGGATCGGAGTGATTTTCACCGAAGAGGCGGATGGAGGAAACCGCAACCAGGCCACGCTCGATCTGGCGCGCGAGGCATTCAACGACTACCTCCTCCAGTATCCCGGGCACCGCCGCAACGCGGAGGCCCGATCGAACATCGCCAATCTGGGCGGCAGGGAGTTGCAGCGCACGTTTGAAACCGCCGAATATTATCTGAGGACCGGCCAGCACGATTCCGCGAAAATTTACTTCCGCGACGTGGTGAAAAAATCCGGCCCGGGCGAACTCCGGAACAAAGCCCAGGCCAGGCTCAAGGAGCTTGGCGAGTGATGAATGCGATGGGAAGGTGCCGCCGGATGAAATCATTGCTCCTCCCGTTTGCCGCCGCGCTCGCGCTTGCTTCCTGCGCCGGTTATCAGCTTGGCGGGCTCAAACCGAAGCAGCTCGACGGAGTACGCGGCATTGCCGTGCCGATGTTTGCCAACGATACGGCGCACCCCCGCGCGGAGGCCCTCGCCACCTCGGCGGTCACCGATGCATTCGTCCAGGACGGCACCTATCGTCTTGCAACCCGGGACCGTGCCGACGCGGTGCTGGAGGGAACCCTCTCGCGGATCGAGTATTCCTCTCTCCGCGGTTCCCGGCGCGACACGCTTCTGCCGGAGGAGCTGACCAACCGGGTTTCCCTCCGCTGGGTGCTCCGCGATGCGAAGGACCCCACGCGTGTGCTGGCCCGCGGGACCAGCACCGGAAGCAGCCAGTTGTTCGTCGATTCCAATCTCCAGACGGCCCGCAACAACGCCCTTCCGGACGCGCTGGAGCGTGCCGGCGAGGCGCTCGTTTCCAGGCTGGCCACCGGTTTTTAGCCCGGCTTGTCGGGACAATGGAGCCGACCGAATTTTCTTGAGGCAGGGACGGCTCTCCGCAGTCGTCCGGCGGGGGGTGGTCCGATTCCTCTTCCGCACCCGCATTCCCCATGTCAGCCGCCCCCCGCCGGACCTTTCGGGAGAAAGGTCCTTGCCACGCTCAGATAAAGGGGCAGACAAATGTAAAGAATCCTCCCGCCCTTATTCCAGCTCCGCCCGGACACGGTAGAAGCGCGGGCCGCCGTGCGGATCGACCGGGAAATCCATGGAGCGTTCCAGTCCGTCGCCCGGGATTCCGGTCGTGTCGGTCCACACATTGAGATCGCCGCTGGTCTGGACCGTGTAGATTCTGCCCGGGTAGGTGGGGAATGTGAGCCGGACGGTGTTCGCATCCGGGCGGGTGAAACGGATCGTGTAGTGCGAGTTCGGATCGAAGGGGTCGGTTCCGAAAATTTCTTCGTCGGCATCGGAGATTCCGTCGTTGTCATCGTCGGGATCTTCGTCGTCGGGAATGCCATCGAGGTCGTTGTCCGGGAGGAACGTTACCTCCAGATCGTCGATGGAGATGCCTTGTGCGGGCGGCAGGTTGGTAAAGGTCTGGCCCGCGTTCGGCTGGCCCGGGGAGTGCGGAAGTCCGGAGAATTTCGTCCACGAGAATTCCCCCGCGATTCCGCCGCTGCCCGTCAGGCCGAGCGAGTTGTGCCCAACCGGCTCGGAACTGGTTTGCGCGACGCCGATGTTCACGGAAGTCATCCCGGCGGCAGGGCCGTTGGTGGCGGTCACGGTGCCTTCGTAGGAGATGAAATGAAGCACCTGTCCTCCCGCCACGAGCGCGAGACCTTCGTGATCGTTCTGGAGGCCGTTAAAATCCGCGGAGAAAAACCTGTGTCCCGATGGAGTGATCGCTCCGGGATTGAACTGACCGAGATGCTGGACCGGGCCATATACCTGCCCGTTGCTGCCGTTGTAGGGATACACCACAACGTCCGCCAGGCTTCCGGCATATCCGGGGCCCACCACCACTTCCACGAATTCGCCCACATCCGTGCCCGTGTTGTCGTAGTGGAACTCGTTGATGAAAACATCCGAGGGAAGCGGCGGGGCGTTTGCTCTGAGAAAACGGAACCGCAATCCGAAGTCTTCCCCGGGCGCGATGTGGAGGCCCCGTGCGCGGGCTTGCAATCCGCCTTCGTCTCCTGCCGTGAAGACCAGCTCCGGCAGGGGGATTTCGTCTCCATCCAACAAAAGATCGACTTCAAAACCATCCGCGGAACCCGCTTCCACGGCCCGCCGGATTTCCGTGGACAGGGAAATTTCCAGGGCGGTGAGCGGGCGCTCCGATCCATTGGTGAACGCGGCGGTGGCGGTTCCCTCATCGTCTCCCTGGAGGTATCCCAGTGCTCCTCCGTGGACGCCATCCTTGTAGGAACGGAAACCGGTTTCGGAGGAGGTGCCGTCATCCCGGCCCAGCCACTCTCCTCCTCCGGTTGTCCATCGGGCGGGGGGCATCACGCCGAGAAATCCCGTGAAGTCCTCGCGGATGATTTCTCCGGGGGAGCTGAAGGTATAACGGGAAGGGGTTTCCAGCGTGATGTCCGCGAAGACCGCGTAGTGGTCGGATGCGGCCGCGCTGGTTGATGCGCCCGGGGGATTTCCGGATTTGGGCAGGCCGGAGTCGTTGGAGAGATCGAAGTTCGAGTTATAGATTTCCGGGAGAACCGGACCCGCCGCCAGCGCGGGGGAGATCATGATCAGATCGAGCGTGGGGCCACCCGCCGACGAGGTGTTGAACGTGCTCGGCGAGCCGTCGAGCTGCCGCGGATCCAGCAGGAACGGGATCCTTGCGCTGAAGTAGAGCAGCGGATTGACGTGGTAGCTTATGGGAAGCTGGATGTCGTTCCCGAGATTGAAAGTGGCGGGGAGATTCGCGGGAAGGTTCGGGAAATCCGTGGAGATCGAGGAGGGGTTGAAGTCGCCGAGGATCACCCAGTTGTTGATGGCCGACTGGGCGGGAGCGTTCAGGAAGTCCGTCAGACGCCGCATTTCCACCGCCCGGCGGAAGCGGTCCGCCTGGGTGGTGCCGGCTTTCAGGTGTGCGGAAATGATCAGGGGGTTCCGGTTCGTGCCCGGCACGTTCACGACCACCGCCGGGTGGTTGCGGGTGATTTCCCTCGTTCCCACCGGGGCGGCGATGGAGGTCTGGCTGAGGAAGGGATACCGGGAAAGAAACGCGACCCGCAGCGTGGTGTCGAAGGCGCGGGTGAGACTCGAAACGTACACATGCGGATAGCCGAGAGTCGCCGCAAGATCGGGCAGATGTTGGGACAGGTCCCCGGTATGGAGTTCCTGCAGGGCGACCACATCCGCATCGATCCGCGCCAGCACCGCGGCCACGAGGTCATGATCGGGTCCGCCTTTCGGCCCGATTCCGTGGGTGAAGACGAAGCCGTCGCTTGCATCGAAAGCCGCTCCCACATTGTAAGTGGCAACGCGGATTCCGGTTCCCTGTGCCAGCGTGCCGGAAAAAACCAGCAGACACGCGGCCACAAAAATTCTCATGGAAGGGAAATTGCCGCACGTCGCCTTTTTGTCCATTTCTATCCTTCCACGGGTTTGTTGGATGTTGCCTTTCCGTCAGTGATGGGGAGCACACGCGCCCCCGCGTGTTCCGCAGGGCACCGTGGTGGCGATCACCGGTCGCCACCTCTCTCGTGCTCCGGCGGCCGGTATGGCCAAACCACTCCGCATTCGGAAAACTTCCCGCCATGTCCGCCAGGTTTCCGGCGAGGGCGCCGGAAACAGCACGCGAGGGCGCGTGCGGTCCCCCTTTCCGTGAAAGAGACTTGGCGGGATGCCGTAACCACGGGCAGACTGAACTTCATCATGAGCGCACTTGCCAAAATCCCTCGTCCTCTGCTCCTTCCGATCTTATGCATGCTGGCTGTCGTGGCCGCTTTTTTCGCCACCGGCACGGGCCGCGGGGAGGAACAGGCGGGAGCGAAAAAGAAAATCGTTTTCGTCGCCGGCCGTGCGAGCCATGCCCCCGGTGAGCACGAACACCGGGCGGGCTGCATGCTTCTCGCGGAGCATCTCAACAAAAGCGGATTGCCCGTGGAGGCTGTCGTCGTGACCAATGGCTGGCCGGAGGACAAGTCCGTCTTCGACGGCGCGTCCGCTGTGATCATTTATTCCGATGGTGGCGGCGGCCATCCGGCCATGCAGCAGCTCGCGGACCTGCGGAAGATGGCGGAAGCAGGAGTTGGCATCGGCTGTATTCATTATGCGGTGGAAATTCCCAAAGGAGAACCCGGCGACGCGTTTCTCGATCTGATCGGCGGCTACTTTGAAACCGATTGGTCCGTGAACCCGCATTGGGACGCTTCCTTCAAGCTGCCCCAACATGAAATCACCCGCGGGGTGAACGATTTCGACATCCGCGACGAATGGTATTACCACATGCGGTTCCGCAAGGACATGGAGGGGGTCACGCCGATTCTCAGCGACCTCCCGCCCGGGGACAGTCTCTCCCGCCCGGACGGGGCGCACTCCGGCAACCCGCACGTTCGCGAGGCGGTGCTGGAGAGAAAGGAGCCCCAGCATGTGATGTGGGCGTTCGAGCGTCCGGAGAATCTTGGCGGAGGGCGCGGCTTCGGTTTCACCGGCGGTCATTTCCACAAGAACTGGCAGCACGACGATCACCGCCGGGTGGTTCTCAATGCGGCCGTCTGGATTGCGGGCCTTGAAATCCCGGAAGAGGGAGTTTCTTCGGAAACTCCGACGGACGAGGAGATGGCCGCGAATCAGGATTGAATGTTTCTGTGTGGGGAGGCGGGGAATTCCGTCTGTTGAAAGCGTTTTCAGGAGAAAGAACGGAGTGATGGAATTGGACCTTCTCAATGAACACGCGGACCGGGCCTACCCGATCCTGGCCGGATTGGTGACACCGCGGCCCATCGCCTGGGTGACGACGTTGAACGAAGATGGCTCGGTGAACGCAGCGCCGTTTTCGTTTTTCAATGTGTTCGGCGATGATCCGCCGTTGGTGATCTTCGCTCCGGGGGACCGCGAGGACGGGACGCCGAAGGATACCGCGCTCAACTGCGCGCGGACCGGGGAATTTGTGGTGAATCTGGTGAGCAGGGAATTGGCGCGGGCGATGAACGGGACGGCGGCGGGTTTTCCCTACGGAACGAGCGAGACGGAAGCGGCGGGTCTGGCGACGGAGAAATCATCCGTGGTGGCTGCGCCGCGGATCGCGGATGCTCCGGCGGCATTGGAGTGCAAGGTGCATGAGATCCGGATGATCGGAACGAATCGGCTGGTGATGGGGATCGTGCACCGGGTGTGGGTGAAGGATGAGTTTTTCGACAGGGAGGCGCTGCGGGTGCGGGGCGATCTGTTGCATCCCATCGGGAGGATGTCGGTGCCGGACTGGTATTGTACGACGGATGCCGTATTCGAGATGAAGAGGCCGGAATGATGCTCCATGGTCGTGGCTGCGACGTCTCGTCGCAGGCCGTGGCGGTGGCGTCCCGCCGCCGCGTTGGCAGTGGCATTGCGGCGGGACGCCGCAATCACGGCCTGCCGCGGGACGCGGCAGCCACTTGAAGCTCATTCGTGCAAATCAGCCGATGACCTCGGGCCAGTCGGTGTGGAAGAACTCGCCGCGGGGCTTGTCGGTGCGCTCGTAGGTGTGGGCGCCGAAGAAGTCGCGCTGGGCTTGCAGGAGATTCGCCGGAAGGACGGCGCTGCGGTAGCTGTCGTAGTAGCCGAGCGACGCGCTGAAGGCGGGGACGGGGATGCCGGCCAGGGTGGCGAGGCTGACGACTTCGCGCCAGTTTTGCTGGAAGCCGTTGAGAAGGTCCGTGAAGAAGGGTGCCAGCATGAGGTTGCTGAGGTTCGGTTCCTTCCGGTAGGCGTCGGTGATGTCGTTGAGGAAACGGGCGCGGATGATGCAGCCGCCGCGCCAGATGGCGGCGATCTTGCCGAGGTCGAGGTTCCAGTTTTTCTCTTTGCCCATGGCG
>CAZVSA010000208.1:0-7617 GCA_964629955.1 uncultured Luteolibacter sp. | reverse complement strand
CCAATACCTATCGGGAAAAAGTGGGATGGCCCGGCGGTCCATCCCTACCGGTAAACCCGCCTCCGGCGTTGCCGCCTTTTGGCGGGACGCCCACGCTCCTTGATGCGCGACGCGGGATTGCATTCCCGCCGGGGATGATTCAGAGTTTGTCCGTTCATCGGATCGCTTGGTTTTGTGCGACTTCGGGCTGTCACACTTCCCCGGCCATCCTCGGACCCCGGAATTGTCAGACTTTGGAGTCTTCCAGCCAGGCTGGGGGCTGCCTTCAGGAATCATTATTTCACCGGCCATTGAACGAGCTTACACGGGTTTTGAAGACATCGAGCGGCAGCGACAGCCTCGCTTCCGCGGAGCTTTTGCCGTTGGTGTATGATGAACTCCGGAACCTGGCGAGGAAGCTGATGTCGAAGGGGCCGCTCCAGGGAACGTTGCAGGCAACCGCGCTGGTGCATGAGGCGTGGATCAAGCTTTCGGGCGATGAGGCGCGGATCTGGAGCGACCGTTCCCGGTTTTTCCGCACGGCGGCGCAGGCCATGCGGCATATTCTGGTGGACCGGGCGCGGGCGAAGATGAGCCTGAAACGCGGCTCGAATGTGGACATCGTGGACATTCACGCCGCCGGTCTGGATATCGCCGAAACGACGATCGACGAGCGGGTGCTGATGGTGGATGAGATGTTGAACCGCTTGGAAAAGGCGGACCCGGAGAGCGCGCGGGTGATCACCCTGAAATTTTTCGGAGGCCTGACGAACAAGGAGGTCGCGGCGATGGATGGGGTGACGGAGCGCACGGTGGAGCGGCAGTGGGCCTTCGCGAAGGCGAGGTTGTTCCGGATGATTCGCGAGGAAACGGGCGCGGCATGAGTGCGGCGATCGACAAGCTGCTCTTCGCGGCGGCATCCGGCCTGGCCGACGTGGAGGAACGCCGCGTGTTCCTGGATCATGCGTGCCGGGACGATCCGGACATGCGGAAGCTGCTGGACGGGATGCTGGAGGTGCAGGCGGAGGCGGAGGATTTTTTCACGTTTCCGCCGCAGGAGGCCGGAGAAAGCCCGCGGAGGGAAGAGGAGGAATTGGGAACGCTCATCGGCCGCTACCGCTTGATCGAAAGGATCGGCGAGGGTGGCTGCGGTGTGGTTTATCTGGCCGAGCAGCAGGAACCGGTGTGGCGGAAGGTGGCCCTGAAGATCATCCGGCTGGGGATGGATACGGAGAGCGTGATCGCCCGTTTCGAGGTGGAGCGGCAGGCGCTGGCGCTGATGGATCACCCGAACATCGCGCGGGTGCTGGATGCGGGCGCCACCGCGTCGGGCAGGCCGTATTTCGTGATGGAGCTGGCGGATGGAGAAAAGATCACGGATTTCTGCGACAGGAAGGGCCTCGGCCTGCGCCAGCGGCTTGAGTTGTTTCTCCTCGTGTGCGAGGCGATTCAGCACGCGCACCAGAAAGGGGTGATCCATCGCGACATCAAGCCGTCGAACGTGCTTGTCCGGGAACACGACGGCCAGTTGGTGCCCAAGGTGATCGACTTCGGGATCGCCAAGGTGACGGCCGGGGTTCTGGATGCGGAGGGAACGGCGACAAAACACGGCCAGCTCATCGGGACGCCCGCCTACATGAGCCCGGAGCAGGCGGAGGGAGGTGTGGACATCGACACCCGCAGCGACATTTACAGTCTCGGGGTTCTTTTGTTCGAGTTGCTGACAGGCGGCACGCCTTTGAAGTTCGAGCAATTCAGCGGGCGGGGAGTGGAGGAGATCCGCGGCATTCTGCGGGAGGGAAGGATTCATGTGCCGTCGATGCGGTTGAGGGAAATTTCCAGGGAGGAAATCGGGGGGATCGCGGATCGAAGGGGAGCCGATCCGCAGCGCCTGGCGTCTTTGATCGAAGGGGACCTCGACTGGATCGTGATGAAGGCGATCGAGAAGGAGCGGCAACGCCGTTATGAAACCGCCAACGGGCTGGCGATGGATGTGCAGCGTTATTTGCAGGATGAGCCGGTGCTGGCCCGTCCGCCCAGCCGCTGGTATTTGCTGACGAAGCTGGTCCGGCGCAACCGGGGCGCTTTCGCCGCGGCGGGGATCGCGTTGTTCGGCCTGCTCGCCGGTCTGGGCTTCGCGACGTGGTTGTTTCTCCGGGAACGGGACGCGCGCGAGGAACAGGCGAGATTGCGCGTGATGGCGGAGCAGGCGACCGCCAACGAAAGGCGCTTGAGGGAGGATGCGGAAGCGGTGGATCTGGTGAGACAGGCGGCGTGGCTGTTGCGATACAGGGAGATCGAACAAGCGGACAAGCTGCTCGGCGGGCTGCCCGTGGAGCGGATGCCGCGTTCCTTTGAAACGGCGGAGGCTCTGAAAAAGGTGGCCAATTGGAATCTCACCCAGGGGCGGTGGAATGTCGCGGCGAACCGCTTCCACTCGCTGGGGCGTGTGCTCACCAGCGTGGACAGATTCGACTGGGGGGGAATTTCCTTCGACTATCTCTCCGTCGCCACCGCCGTCTGCGTGTGGGGCGGGCCGGGACAATACGAGGAGCTGCGCGAGCTGGCGATCGGGCGCTTCGCGGGCTCCGCCAACGCGACCGTGGCGGAGCAGGCGATCAAGGCGATGCTCCTGAAACCCGCGGACCCGGCGACCCTGGAGAAACTTGTACCGTTGGGCAACGTCCTGGAAGCCTCGCTTTCCGGTCCCCGCACCGCCACACCGCACCTGACGGCGTGGCGGAAATTCTCCCTCGCGCTGATGGCCTACCGCCAGGGCGACCTGGAGGCGGCCGACGGCTGGGCGCGCCGCAGCCTCGCCATGTCTTCCGACAGCGATTACCGCGGGGCTTCCAATCAACTGATTCTCGCCATGATCGCCATCGGGCAGGGCCGCGCCGCGGAAGCTTCCACCATGCTGAAGGACTTGCGCGGCGAAGTGGACGAATGGACCGGCGGATCCTCCCGGATCGTCAACCCGGAGGCGGGCCTTTGGCACAACCCGTGGATCGTGGGCATCCTTCTCAGGGAAGCGGAGGGGATGCTGGACGGGAAAAGCGAGTGATACCCGTTTCTGGAATGAGAATGACTCTTTCAAGGGGCATTTCGGAATTCATCGAAACGCGGAGACGCGGAGGTCGCGGAGGAAATCGCGGAGATTTGCATGATGCGGGCGCGGGCGGGAAAATTCCCGTTTTTGAAAAATGGCATGTCGGGTTTCCGGCGTGGAATCCGTTTTTCAAACCAAATACCCATGAAACAAAAAATCCTGTTGATCGCCTGCGGCGTCTTCGGTCTTGCCATGGCCGCCGGCCGGGCCGACCTGGTCGCCCATTACAAATTCGACGAAACGGAGGGCTCCATCGCTTTCGACGAGCTGGGAAACAATCACGGTGACGTGGGGGCCGCGGTGATTCCCGGCATCGAAGGCATTTCCGGGACGGCCTATGCCTTTCATGGAGGTTCCGCCACCCAGGACGACATCGTGGACATGGGGAATGCCTCGTTTTTCCCGGCCATTGTCGCCAGCCGCCAATTGAGCTTTTCCGCCTGGATCAACACCCACGATACCACGGGCAACCGCAACACGGTTGTCTTTGCCGGAAACGACACACAGATGAATGTTTACTCCGATCTCGGAGTCGCCGCGGGATTGGATGGCGGCGCGACCGCCCGCAACAGGCCGGTGGGTGCCAGCGGTCCGCAACAAACCGGGATTTTCAGCACCCCCGCGGCGGCTCCCGTGAATGACGGCGAGTGGCACCACCTGGTGATGACCGTCGATTTGAGTGCGGCAACCAACCAGCTCCGCCTCTACGTGGACGGTGTTCAGGCCAATCAGCAAACCATGACCGGCGCGGTCGCGTTCCCTGCTTTCAATAACTTCGAGATCGGGCGGCTCGGGCGGGGCGGTTCGGGACCGGTCGATCCCTTCGAGGGTCTCATCGACGACGTGCAGGTTTACAGTCGCGCCCTCACCTGGAGAGAGGTGCGGTATCTTTTTGAAAACCCGGGAAAAACGGTCAATCCGCCTGCCACCATCACCTCCGCCGGTCTCGATGGAGCGGATTTCCGGATCTCCTTCACCGGTGTCCCGTCCGCCACCTACCACATCCTCGGTTCCATCGATCTTGGGGATTTCGGTATGGATGAAGGCACCGCCATTACCGATGGCAACGGCGAAGGCACGGCCACGATCCCTCTCGTTCCCGGGCGTCCACGGCAATTCTACAGTCTCGTGGAAGTGCCGGAGCCCTGATTTTTTCCCCGGGAAGTGGGTTCCTGGGAAAGAAGCGCCGGCGCATCCGGCCGATAAGTGGGTTTATCGTTGATGCGACCGGCGCGTTTTTTCCGGAACCTGTTCGGGATTCGCATTCAGGAAACGCTGCGGATGGCCGGGAGAAATCCCGGGAAAGGACAAGGAAGAGAAAAAATCCTCATTTTTGGAAAATAGGATGTCGGGTTTCCGGCGTGGAATCCGTTCTTCCAATCAAAGGGCGGATTCCGCCTCCGACGGACCGTCACGAGAAATACCCCATATTATGAAACGAAAAACCCTATTGATCGCCTCCGGCATCTTCGGCCTCGCCATGTCCAGTCCGGCCGCTTTGGTCGCGCATTACACGTTCGACGAAACGTCGGGTTCCACCGCGTTTGACTCGAGTGGCAACGGCCACCATGCCACGATCTCCGCCGCTGGCGTCGCCACCGGAGCGGCTGGGATCTCCGGCAATGCCTACCAGTTCATCAAGGCCAACTCGGGTTTCGTGTCCGCGGGCAACCTTTACGCGACCGTCACCGACCAGCTGAGCATCTCCGTGTGGTTCAACACCAACACCACGGCCTCGTCCGGCAATGTCAACGTCATTGCCTTTGCCGGAGACAATACGGTGGTGAACAGGTATACGGATGTCTCGTATTACGGCGGCGCTGGAGTCGATGCGGGGCGAGTCCACACTCGGAACAGGCCCAATAACAACAATGACATCCAGTCCATCCTCAGCGGCAGCGCTGTTACCGCCGATGCGTGGCAGCATGTGGTGATGACACTCGATTTGTCCGATGCGACGGGGCCCGTGCTGTCGCACTACTTGAACGGGGATCTCGTTGAGGCTCGAACTTTGACGGGAGCTCATGCCAACAATAACCTTGCTGATTACAACATCTTTGAAATCGGACGTTTGGGCCGTAACATAGCCGGCCCATCCCAGGGGCCCGTGGATTATTTTGGCGGCTTCATCGACGACGTGCGGGTTTACAGCCACGCTCTGTCCGGGTCGGAGGTGAACGATCTTTATACCGCGTTCATTCCCGAGCCAAGCACTCTTGCCCTGGCGGGTCTTGGCTTCCTTTCGTTGATCCGCCGGAGACGCTGATGCCGTGGTTTCCATGCGTGCTGCGGGATCGGGACCGGGGATCAATCTCCGGTCTCGTTCCAGTAGATGATGAGGTTTTTCGTGGCGCGGCCGGAGGCGATGAGATCGGGTTTCCCGTCGCCATTGAGATCCGCGGCCTTGAGATCCTCGCAGGCCATGGTGTTGTCATCGACGACGGCGTGAAGCTTCCATTGGCTGCCATCGGCGGCGGTGGGGGTGTAGAGGCGTAGGCCGACTTTCTGGTTGTCGCCGGAGGGCGCGCGCCAGCCCGCGACGACCTGATCGTAGCCCGCTCCGAGAAAATCGGCGGTGGCCAGGCCGTGGCCCTGGTTGAGGGCTTCATCGAGAACCACGCGGTTCGTGGACCAGAGGCCGGATTCTTCGGAGGGATTCACGACGACCTGGTTTCCGTGCATGGGCTCGACGGTGGTGATGAAGCGGCGGCCGTCGGGCAGGCGTCCCTGGCGGACTTCGCCGCAGGCCGGGCCGGTCATTTGGGTGGCTTTCCAGGAATCGCCGTCGGGCCGGAGGAGATGGACGCCTTCCTTTGCGGCGACGAGCATGCTTTCTCCGGTGGCGTCTTTTTCCCAGACGACGGGATCGAAGTTGTGGGCGAGGTGGAAGCCCTGGTGGATGAGGAAGGTTTCCCAGTCCTTGGCGGGATCGGTCTCCGGGCGGTAGCCGAGGAAGCGGATGCCGTCGCCTTCTCCATCCACATTTCCACAGCCGTGGAGGGGGAGCACGGCGAGGAAGTGGTTTTTCGATTCCTCCCTGATCCAGTGCATGCGGTGGACGGTGGGCTCGCGGTGGAGGGCGCGGTCGTTCCACGGGGCGGAGCGGTCTTCCTGCGGGAAAAGGACGTGGACGGAGCCGCTGCCCGTGGTGTCGCCGGGATTCCATTCGCCGCCGATGGAGATTTCCGCCTTGCCGTCGCCGTCGATGTCGCGGGCGGCGATGCAGACGTGGTCCCTTTCGCCGATGTGGCCGGTGATGCGGTGTTTTTCCCAGGTGGGGTTTTTGTACCAGACGGTTTCGCGCGCATCGACGAGGAGGATGTCATCGAGGCCGTCGCCATCGACGTCGGCGACGGCGATGCCATAGCCGATGCCGACTTCGGCATCGATGGTTTGCGCGCGGAAGCGGGCTTCGGGAGCGGGTTGGAGGGCGGATGCGGATCCGGCGATCAGGATGCCGCCACATGCCATTGCGAAGGTTTTCATCCGGGCAGTTTACGTGATGCGGCGGCGGGGCCTAGCAAAACTTCCGAAGCGGGAGGCGGCGACCGGTGATCGCCGCTACGGTGTGGGAGTTGGCGACCGGTGATCGCCGCCACGGTGCGGGAGGCCTTGCCATGCCGGAGAGTGCCGCCGTAGCCTCCGCGCATGTCCGCAGAGATCCGCACGCAGTTTTTTCATTCCGGAAGCCCGGAACAGCCTTTCCGGCTGCGGGATGGCGGAATGCTGCCGGGATTGTCCCTGGCGTATGAAACGTGGGGGCACCTGAATGCGGACGCTTCAAACGCGATCCTGCTTTGTCACGCCTTGTCCGGCTCGCACCATGCGGCGGGGCACAACCCGGAAATCGAAGGGGTGGGTGCCTTGTGGCAGCCGGAGCTGCACGGCGGCTGGTGGGAGGCGATGATCGGCCCGGGGAAGGCGATCGACACGAACAGGTATTTTGTCATTTGCGCGAATTATCTCGGCGGGTGTTACGGGAGCAGCGGGCCGGCATCCATTCATCCGGAAACCGGCAGGCCGTGGGGTTCGGCTTTTCCGGCGGTCACGGCGGCGGATCAGGTGGAGGCGTTTTCCCATCTGCTGGATGCGCTTGGCATCGAAACGCTCAATGCCGTCGTGGGGCCGTCCGTGGGCGGACTGATCGCGCTCACCTTCGCCACCCGGTTTCCCAAGCGGGTGAGGAACGTCATTTCCATCGCGGCGGGCTACAAGACGACGGTGCTCAACCGCCTGATCCTGTTCGAGCAGATCCTCGCCATCGAAAACGACCCGCATTTCAACGGGGGCGATTACTACGCGGACCAGCCGCCGCTCTACGGGCTCGCCCTTGCCAGGATGATTTCCCACAAGACGTTCGTGCATCTCGATTCGATCGAGCGCCGCGCCCGCCAGGATGTCATCCAGCCCGATGACGTGCTCGCCTGGTACCGGGTGCGGGACCAGTTCCAGAGCTACATGCTGCATCAGGGGAAGAAATTTGTCGGGCGGTTCGATGCGAACACCTACCTGCGGATCATCGACATGTG
>CAZVSA010000207.1:0-7633 GCA_964629955.1 uncultured Luteolibacter sp. | reverse complement strand
CCCTCGACGTAGCGGACGGTCTCGATGTCGAGGGTGCCGGTGATTTTCCGGGTGGGGTAATTTTTTCCGACGTGGATGGAGTAGGTGAAGACGCGGGGATCTCCGGCGAGGATGGCTGCGGTGCCGTTGCCCTGGTGGGCGTCGGTATCGACGACCATGATGCGGATGTTCGGCTGCTTGTCCTGGAGATCGCGGATGGCGATGGCGATGTCGTTGAAGACGCAGTAGCCCTCGCCGTGCCCGTGGAAGGCGTGGTGGGTGCCGCCGGCGAGGCAGACGCCCACTCCTTCGGCGAGGGCGGCGTGGCAGGCGAGCCGCGTGGCCTCCACCTCGGTGGCGCTGCGGGTGAAGAGGCGGGGGGAGGCGGGGAGGCCGAGGAGGAGCTGTTCCTTGCGGTCGAGCAGGCCGGATTCGATTTTTCCGATGTAGCCGCTGTCGTGGACGCGCTGGAGCAGGTGGGTGTCCGCCGGGCGGACTTCGATGATTTCCTCGGGGCGGAGGATGCCGCCTTCGAGGAGCATGTCCTTGGAGATCCGGAATTTGTCCATCGGGAACGGATGTCCTGACGGTAGTTCGAGTTCCAGTTCCCGCGAGTAGAAGCAACGCATCCCGCGGGTGACGGAACAGGGGAACGGGCGGGATTCCAATGAGAATTTCCAAAAGATGCGCGTGCCCGGCCGTCTGGCATTAAGGATTGCGCGGGAAATTCCCGATCCGCTACTCTCGGCGCGTGCTCCAGATCGTTTTCAATGAAATCAGCGCTGCCGAAATCTCCGGGCTGGGCACGCTGGAACAGCTTGAACTGTTCGATCAGTTCAAGGTGCGGGAGGCCGATCTGGAGAGTCTGGATGACGAGAAATTCGGCCGGATCGAGCGGGACGGGCGGGTACTGCACCGCTTCCGGGCGAAGGATTACCGGATTTATTTCGAGGTGAAGGAGGGGGCTGTCGTCGTCCACCGGGTGCTGCACAAGGGGACGTTTTCGGATTTTCTTTTCCGCTCGAGCCTGCCGCTGGCGGAGGACGAGGCGTTGGCGGGATCGAAGCACTTCTGGAAGCTCATCGACGAGGGTCGCAACGCGCGGCGTCTCTGAGGATCACGGGGTTTTCGCGCGAAGATTTTTCTTTTGCCGGAGGGCGGTCCCGGGGCAATCTGCCGCGCATGATGAAGTGGATCATGTTCGGGGTGCTTACGGTTTTCGTAGTCGGAAGCTGGGTGATTTTCGCGAATACGGGCAGCAAGGCGAAGGCGATCGAGGAGCAGATTCGCATCGAGCGCTCGGAGGGCGATCCGGATGAGAAAGTCCCCGGGCTGAGAGCCGAGCTGCAGTCGATCGAGGGCTCGAAGACTTTCGCGGGAATCCTGCTGGCGTTCCTGACCGCGGGGCTTGTGGGCATTTTCTTCGTGGTGCAGGTGCTGCCGGTGATCGCCCACCGGATGACGCATGCGGTGTACGACAGCGGCGAGATGGTGGAGAACGATCCGATGCACGACGCGCGCTCCCTGGTGGCGCAGGGAAATTATGAGGAGGCGATCAACGCGTTCCGCACGGCGGCCGCGGCGGAACCTCTGAACCGTCTGCCCTACGTGGAAATCGCGAAGATCCAGCGCACGAATCTGGAGGACCCGCAGGCGGCGATTCAGACGATCCGCACCGCTTTGGAGAGCCAGGAATGGCAGGTGAACGATGCGGCTTATTTCATGTTCCGGCTGGCGGAGCTTTACGATGAGGACCAGAGCGACAGGGACAGCGCGGTGTCCATTCTGAATCAGGTGATGGAGCAGTTCCCGCAGAGCCGCCATTCGGCGAACGCCCGGCACAAGCTGCACGAGTGGGGATTGGTGTAAGGGGGGGATGAAAGCGAGGGCGGCGGCGATTTTGCGGCATCGTCCGTTGTTCGCCGTGGCATTGGTCGCGGTGGTTTGTGTTGCCGCGGCGAATGTGTCGGTGGTGCCGGGCTTGGCGGCGGTATTGGCCTGCGGGTTGTCCGGCTGGTTTCTCGGGGGCTGGCGATGGGCGGGGGTTGCGGGGATTTGCGGTTTGCTGGCGGTTGGGATTTTCACGGGCAGGGTGCGGGCGGCTGAATCCGCGGAGAAAAGGTTGCTGGTGGCAGGGGGAGGGGTTTGCGAAGCGCGCCTGCTGGAGGACGCGACGGGCAGGAATGGGTTCTGGTCCGCGCGGGCCGTGCTGCGGGACGGGCCGGGCGCCGGGGCGAGGATTTTTTGGGAGAGCAGGGGGGAGCCTCCCGTGGCGGGGGCTGTGGTTCGCGGGCCGGGAAACTTCGAGCTGTTGCCGGTGCGCAGAAACCCGGGCGAGTTCGACAAGGCGGCCTGGTTGCGGAGCAGGGGGGTGGTGGTGGTTTTCCGCGGGATCGGGGAAGGGAAGGTGGAAACGGGAAAGTGGGCTCGCACTGCCGCCCGGCTGAAACAGGGTTTCCGCACCGCGGTCACGACGGGGTTGGAGCCGGAGTCCCGGCAAGCGCGGGTGATTCTGGCGGTGGTGGTGGGGCAGCGCCCGGTGGATTCGGAGGAAGTGATCGAGGCGTTTTTGCACAGCGGCGCTCTGCATGTGTTTTCCGTGAGCGGGCTGCATGTGGCCTTGGTCGGCTCCATCGGCTGGTTGGTTCTGCGGGCGTTGGGTGTGCCGAGGCGGGTGGCGGTGCTGTTTCTCATACCGCTGGCATTCGGCTATTCATGGATCACGGGAAACAGCCCTCCCGCGGTGCGGGCGGCCTGGATGATGGCGGTGTTCCTGTCGGCGTTTGCAATCCGCCGGCCGCCGGATCTGTTGAATATCCTGGGAGCGGTGATGCTCGGTGCGATGCTGTGGGATGGTCGGTTGTTGTTCCAGGCGGGCGTACAGCTTTCCTATGGAGTGGTGACGGCCATTGGGATCGGGACGGAATGGGCGTCGCGCAGGCTGGATTGGGTTTCGAGGGCGGAGGAATATCTGCCCTTCGACATGAGGAGCTTCGGGCAAAGGATTTGGCTGAAGCTTCGCAAATGGCTGGCGGGGATGCTGTCGGTTTCCACGGCGGCCGGGGTGGGCGCGACTCCGTTGACGGCGTTCCACTTTGGTCTCGTCACGCCGGTTTCCATTCCGGCGTCCCTGGTGTTGGTGCCGCTGACGGGCTATATGCTCGGGTGCGCTTTGTTTGCGGCGATGCTTTATCCGGTGTTTCCCGGCGGTGCGCGGATGGTCAACCGCTGCAATGGCCGGTTGTCGGATGCCAGCGTTTGGTCCGCGGAGGTATTTGCGGCGGTGCCGGGCGGTCATTTTTTGACCAGAAGCACCCCCGAGCCGTTTCTTTTGGTTTACGATTTGGACTTTGGAGCGGGAGCGGCGTGCTTTTCGGCGGGCCGGGAAGGGGCGGTGCTGATCGACTGCGGGGATGCGTTCGCTTTCAAACACCGGATTCTGCCATCTCTGCGCGAGCTGGGCGTCAGGCCGGATTCCGTCGTGCTGAGCCACCCGGACGGCGGCCACATGGGAGGAGGTTCTCCGGTTTGGGAATCGTTGCCGGTGAAGCAGGTTCTGCTGCCGGTGGATCGCGCCAGAAGCCCCGCATTCCGCGCATGGGCAGAGGAAGCTCCCCTGGCGGGAGTCCGCACGGTGTTGCCGCGGGAGGGGCAGGTTTTCCCCATGCCCGGGGGAGCCCGCCTGGAAGTCCTGCATGTTCCGGATCCTCTTGCCCTCCATGCGGCGGCGGATGACCGGGTGGTCGTGCTCCGCCTGCACTGGGAAGGGTGGAAAATTCTTTTTACGAGCGATTCCGGCACGAAAACGGAGAATGAGCTGCTGGCGGCGGGAAAGGATCTGTCCGCGGATGTCATCGTCGCGGGCAGGCATTGCAGGGATTTTGTCCTGTGCGATCGTTTCCTCGATGCGGTCTCCCCGCGGGCCATCATCGCTTCAAACTCCCCGTTTCCTCAGGAAGAGCGCCTGCCGCAGCGGCAGGCGGACTACTGGAAATCCCTGGGCATTCACGTGCTGGACCTCTCCCGAACCGGCGGCGTGACCGTGCGGATCACCGGAGATGGCGGTTTGGCGATCGATGGCTTCATGGATGGATCGAGCCTGCGCCTCAAGCATCCCCCGGAGGACGCCGGCATCGCAGCCGCCACATCGGTTTCCCCTGGCTTTCCCACAACATCTGAAAATCCGTCTTCGGATAAAAAAACGAGTCCTCTTCCCACTCCAAGCGGTCAAATCCCGGAAACGCATCCACCCGCTCCTCCGCCCAGCGGAAGTATTCCTCGTGATCCGTCATGAAAAGAAATTCACCACCCGGCGCCAGGCAGCGGCGGACCGCATCGAGGAACTCCGGCTGCATGAGCCGCCGCCTGTGGTGCCGCAACTTCGGCCAGGGGTCCGGGCACAGCAGATGCAACCTCGAAACCGCCCTTTCGGGCAGCAGCCATTCCACCGTGTAGCGGCTTTCCAGGCGCAGGACCCGCGCGTTTTTCAAGCCGCGTTTCCGGATTTTCCGGCAGACCTTCCGCACCCTCCCCAGAAGCCTTTCCACTCCGATGAAATCCCGTTCCGGGAAATGCCCGGCCATTCCCATCAGAAACGAGCCGTCTCCGCAGCCCAGATCGACCTCCAGAGGCCTGTCGCCTTTGAGAATTTCCCCGCGATCCAACCTGCGGAAATAATCCGCTGGCACGAACTCCCCGTCCATCGGCGGGCGTGGCAGGACATTGAGCGGCTGGATTGCGATCACCGCCGCAAGAAACAAGCCGGAATCGCCCGTGACTCAATCGAAATCACCTTCTTCGGCAATCCTGGCAGCCCTTCGGACAACTGCGAATTTCCTTGCCCGGCCCTGAATGCGGACGTAGAACCGCCCCGTCGGCGCGGGCCTGCCCAAGGTTCCGTTGACGCTTTCGGAATCCGTTGTTTTTTGCTCCCACAGGGTGCCCCCGGACAACGAAGGCGGGCCGCAAAAATCATCCATCATCCAAGTCGGGGCGTGGCGCAGCCTGGTAGCGCGCTTCGTTCGGGACGAAGAGGCCGTGGGTTCGAATCCCGCCGCCCCGACCATTTTGAACGTAATGCGAACTCAAACCAGAGGGTTCGCAAATCATTGGTAAAGAGTCGTTTGTGAAAACGTCGAGGTTAACCGAATACCAGTGAGTTCGTATTTTCCGCTCCGCCGGGCTCAATCCTCCCGGAATCGGCTCCTTTTCGGGGTCTAGGCGGTTAACCCGGATTCCCCGCACGATCAGCCGGACCAGTTCGCACTGTTCCTCGAAAGAAAGCTCTTTCACCGCATCATCGAACTGCCGCAGCGCCCCGGCAATCCGGTGTTCATCGGCCACCACCCTTTCCCGGAAAGCGATCTCAATTTCCACCTTCTCAATCTCCCGTTCAAGCTCGTGCTTCTGCTTCGACAGATCCTCGGCGGCAGCAAGGGTTTCTTCCCCGAAGTGCCCGGCTTCCGGCTGACGGGCGAGCATGAGATACCGCGCCAGTGAATCGGCCATTTCCTTCCGGCGTTGTTGAAGGTCCGCCCGGCGCTTTTTGAGCGGACGCAGTGAGCGGGATTTCTCCTCATTGGAGGCGGCGATGGCCGATTTGATCAATCCGGGATGGCGGCCAAGCTCGCCGATGATCCGCAGCACGAATTCATCCAAAGTTCGCCCCGGCAGGTTGCGGACGGTGCAGGATGCCGCCCTGCCGTCCTTGCTGACTTCGTTGCAGGTGTAGTAGAGGTACGGATTACCGTTCCGATCCTTCTTCCCGCCCGGCTTGGGAGTGAGGCGGTGGCCGCAGATGCCGCAATGGATGATCCCTTTCAGGAGCGACTGATGGACGTTGCGGTCCAGCCGGTCTTTGGGATTGCCTCCCGGCCTCGTCTTGCCGCGGATGGCGTCATTGGCCTGCTGCCACAGCTTGGCGCTGACAATTGCGGGATGCTCGCCGGGGAAGTCCTCTCCCCCGTGCCGGATGATTCCCTTGTAAAAGGGATTGGTGACGATGGAGGTGATCTTGTTGCCGATGTAGCGTTTGCCTCCCACGACGGTCTGACGACCCCGACGGCTTTGCACCTGACGTGCCGGGGTACGCAGCCCCTCCGCATTGAGGATTGCCGCCACTTTCGCGGGACTGCCCAAGTCACGGCTCAACTCGAAAATGCGTTTCGCCACCACCGCATCCCCTTCATGAATCCCGACTTTTTTCGTAACGGGATCATACGAGTAACCGAGCGGCGCCCATCCACCATTCCACATGCCGCGCTTGGCTCGCTCGCCCAGCTTGTGGCGCACCCGTTCCACCGTGGTTTCACGCTCGAACTGCGCGAAGGAAAGCAGCATGTTCACCATCAGCATCCCCATGGGCGTGCTGGTGTCGAAGGATTGGGTTGCGGACACGAAATGCACGCCATGCTGTTCCAGCACTTTCCAGAGGTCGTAGAAGTCCGGCAGTGAGCGGGTGATGCGGTCGAGCTTGTATGCGACCACCACCTTGATTTCCCCTGACCGGACGGCATGAAGCAGCGCCTGAATGCCGGGGCGTTCGAGGTTCTTGCCGGAGAAACCCGCATCGTCGAAGAAGTGGGTGGCGGACCAGCCTTCATGTTGATGAAGGGCAATGGCGTGCTGGCAGATGTCGCGCTGGGTATCGAGCGAACTGTAATCGCCCCGCGCCTGGTCATCGGTGGAAACACGGGTGTAGATGGCGCAACGGACGAGCGAAGCGGAACGGGTGCCGTTGGTGGCGGCGGTAACGGAATGGAGTGGTTTCATGGGATGATCGAAGGAAAGGCTTCCAGTTGAAGGCCCCGGCAAAGCGTCATGCTCGCAGTGGCCGTCCATGGGGAAGCCGCCATGGACTTTGCTCCACTTGGAGCGGGTGGACCCGAAGCGGGGTCAGAGGCGGGGAATCCATTCGTCCCGGTGAAATGGTCCTGATCTGGTGGCAGGAACTGAAGAAAGCATAATTCATACTTTACTTACAATCAAGAACTAATATCATGTTTCCTGCCGTTTTTCGGCTTTCTCGTATCTAACAGATTTTATGCCCGGCCCGCGCGCCGGAGTACCCCGGCGGAGCGACCGAGCGGCGCGCAAGGGAATGAATTTATTCGATCTCCCCAAAAAAATCGGTCGCATCCGCGACGTAGGCGGAAATCCGCCGTGAACGCCTCATGCGGCGATGCGGGAGATAATCCTGCCCCGCCTTCTATTTTGCGCCCGGAAGAGAACAAAACCGCGTTGAAGTCATGGGACGCTGGTGGTATGGCACCACTGGCGGATTACGAAACGATCACCCCGGAAGAACGGCTCCGGCGGATCGGTCGTCTGTTGTGCAAGGCGGCGATTCTGGCGCTGGCGCGAAGGGAAGCCGAAGGGAACGGGGCGCAAATTCCCGCTATCGTGGCAAGCCATCCCCCAGCCGAAACAGGCACCGGAGCCAACGAAGGCTGCCCGTTGAATGCGGAGGAGCAGGAGCTTCTCCACCGCGCCCGGCGCTTGGGTGGAATCTCTCCCCGCGAAGCGTCGCGGTTATGGAAGGCTTCACGGGCAACAACCTACCGCCGTTTGTCGTCTCTGGAGAAACAGGGGTGGATCACAAGGAAGGGAGCCACGACGGCCACCCGTTATGTCCTCACCCGGCAAGCCTTGGATT
>CAZVSA010000206.1:6447-7683 GCA_964629955.1 uncultured Luteolibacter sp. | reverse complement strand
GCCCTTCCGCTTTCTCCGCCAAATACAGCCCCACCCGCCGCGGAGAGACAGTCACGGCGCGCCCGGCGGTCTCGCCCTACCTGCCGGAATCATTCCCGGAACACGTTTGGCGGAATGCCCGCCGCCTGGCTTCTCAAGCACCCTGCTGCATCACATTTCCAGATTCCGCAGGACGCGAAACGCGACCAGCACTCCCCTCCCCTGCTCTAATACAGCGGAGGAGGCTGCTGGGGAGGACGATGCGTCTCCTCGTGATCATGCCCGCCATGATGCCCGCTCCACTGGGATGGAGCCGGGGCGGCGTCAACCGGCACCGGAGAAGCGTGCAGCGCGGAGAGCAACGGCCCGCCGGTGCCCGATGGCACGAGTGTCAGAGCGCCGGGGCTGTCGCACAGCCGCTTGATTTCACGGATTTCGAGCAGTGCGGCAAGCACGTCGGGACGCGTTGCGATCTCGCCGAGCGTGGCGCCGACAATGTGCGGGCGCATCGCCGCGGCGCGGGCGAATTCCGTGGCGGCTTCCTTGTCGGCCGCGCTTTTGATCACATCCACCTGGTTCGCGCCCGCCTGCCGGATGGCGGAAGTGACCTGCAGAAGCCGGTTGCCCACCTTCGCTTCGATCTGCCGGATCATCGCATCGTCGCGGAAATGAACTTTCCGGATGTACACGGAGCCAAGCGAGAAACCCCAGTCCTCGGCTTTCGGGGAAACTTCCTGCCGGACGACGCGGCTCATGCCATGGCGGTTCTCCAGGAGATCCGAGAGCGGCATGTTGCTCAGGCAGCGGACGGTGGAACTGGAAACGTTCGCCCGCAGGGAGCCGCGCGGATCGTTGTTTTTGAAAAGGTAATCGACAGGCTCCTTGACCCTCATCTCATACCAAACGCCGATGCCCATCGGAGTTCCTTCCTCGGAGTTGACCGGCTGGCTGCGGAGGTATTCCTGATCAAGGCGGGAATCCACGGTGTGGACCTTGCCAAACCACGGGATGAGGAGCGCGTGGGGGCCGATGCTGGAAACCAGAAAATGCAGGCCGGGTTCGTTGATCACCCGGATGACCTTGCCGAACAGGACGAAGACCTTGCAGTGGCCTTCCCGGACAATGGTGAAAAGGCCCAGAAAATTGGCAATGCCGAAAAGCATCTTCGCCACGATGCCCGTGCCGATGAGGCCGCCTAACAAACCAAAGAAAAACATATCAGGACTTCCCCTCCTCTCTCACCACCGCGGACGCCTT
>CAZVSA010000206.1:0-6437 GCA_964629955.1 uncultured Luteolibacter sp. | reverse complement strand
TGCCGAGCAGGTCGATGCGCGTGTTCCGGAGATAGGCGTCGAGCGCTCCCTTGCCCGAATCCGCCAGGGCCCGCAACTGGACGGCAAGCTGGCGGAGCGGCTCCACCTCCGCCTCCGCCCTCATGGTTTCGATCTCCACCGCGCGTTTCGATTGCTCGATCTTTTGGTCCGCCATTGCCTGGGCCACGCTCAGGTCCGCGGAAACCTCGTTGTGCGCGGTGTTGATCGCCGCGAGCGCGCTTTCGATCTCCTGCGGAGGATCGATTCCCGTGATGAGGGATGCGTCGAAGATGATGCCATATCTCGCGGCGGAGGAAAGGCACTCCCGTTCCATCTGGTCGTTGAGCGAATTGAGGTTTTTCCGGAGATCGTTGATGGAAACTCCCTCGATCCGGATGGTTTCCGGAACCTCGGGCGAGTCTCCGGGAGTGAGGGTGATGCGGGGTGCCTCGAAGTTCGCGATGCGCTCGCGGAGCACCGAGATGAAATATCCCATCACATGGGCTTCCGGATTTTTGACTCCGAAAAGATAAGCGTAAAGATTGTCTTCACAGACGCGGAAACGAAGCTGGCCGGTGATGCGGATGTTGAGCTGGTCCCTGGTGACGGCATCGAGCTGGGTGCCGCCTTCGTTCACATACGGATCTTCGGGATCGAAGGCGATGCTCACCGTGTGGATGGCCACGTTGACCTTGTGAACCTTCTGCCACGGGCGCTTGAGGTAGGGTCCGCCGGGGCCGATCACCCTGAGCTGGGGATACCGGTAGCGCTCGCGCTGTTCGGAATCGAGATGCTCGGCGATGGTTTCATCCAAAGAGCTGCGCCCCCTGAGCCGGAGGGCGCGGCCGAAGCTGGTGATGACGGCCCTCTCGTTCTGTTCCACGGTGTAGATGCCGCCGAGAATGCACCAGGCGACAATGAAGATCGCGCTGCCGGTGAGGATTCCGATGACCAGGAACATGAAAAAACTCTGTAACTGATGACTCTTTTCCCATCCGGACGCTGAGGGTGTAAAGCCCGGATGTGACAAAAAGGAGAAATGAAACCCGGCGGACGCATGCCGCCTCCCCGGATCACCAATCCCCGGAATTCCCGAACGGATTTTCCCGCAGCGGCGAGGGCAGGGAGATCCTCGCCCCGCCCCTGACATGGGATTCCATCACTGCATGGATCATTTCCACGGTCAGCCGTCCTTCCTCTCCGTTGCACAATGGCTCGCGCCCTTCCCGGATCGATTCCAGCAAATCCTCCGCCGCCGCCCGGTGGCTTGAGATCCGTTTGCCCATATCCGGAACGGGCTCCGCCACGCCGATGCCTCCGCTGCCCACCGGCACCCATTTCCTCTCCCCCGCGGGGTAAAACGGATTCCCCTCCATGAAGTGGGCCAGCGGCTCCACATCGATTCTCAGGTCGATGATCCCCTGGTTCCCCACCAGTTGCAGCCCGAAGTTCGCCTCCTGCCTCCCCGCGTGGGCGATCGAATCGAAAAACACCGGCACCCCTCCCCCGGTTTCATAGCGGGCATGCACTTCATCCCCCGCCGACGGGCCGGTTCCTTCCTGGCCGTCGATCACATCCGCCGCAACCACAGGCCGCCCCTCCTTCAAAACGACCGCGGAGCACGACACCGGTTTTCCGGTGAAACAAACCGCCAGATTGAGCACATGGGAACCCAGAACCCACAGGTCCAACACCCCACCCCGGGCATCCTCCTTGCCGCGGCAGCGGACCTCCAGCAACCGCCCGATTCTCCCCTCCTCCACCATGGTCCGGATCAGGGGAAGAACAGGATGATACCGGTTCCGGTGAGCCAACGCGAGTTTCACGTTCCCTTCCTTCGCCGCCGCGACGATTTCATCCGCCTCCGCCGGAGTCCGGCAAAACGGTTTCTCGATATAAATCCCCCTCGCTCCCGCCTCGATCGCAGCCAGGCACATCGCGTGATGCTGGTCGATGTGGCGGGGGGCGACCGAAACGATCTCCGGCTTCAGCTCCGCCAGCATCTCCCTGTAATCCGCATACCCTCTCACCCCGCCCAGGCGCTTCCCCGCTTCCTCCAGCCCCTTCCCGTCCGGGTCCGCCACGCCCACAATCCTCACTCCCGGAACGCCCCGCCACATCGTATCCAGCCCATGGCCGTATCCGCCCCGCCCGGTGTGACCGATCACGGCGACCGCCATTTCCCGCTCCCCCGGCTCATTTCCCAACACGCCCGTGGCGAGCGAAAAACCCGCCGCCGTTTTCATGAATTTCCTCCGGGAAACACCCGCCTCGCTTTGGTTCATCCCTCCTCCATACGACCGGCCCCCGGGTGGTCATTCAGGCGGAAACATCCCGGCCCGGGCTCCCCTTGCGGATCTCCCGCGGATCATCGCGGACAACCATTTCCGCGGTTGGCGGGGGAAAGGCTCCATGTATGGTCGCCGCCATGGCGCCGCTGCCCGCTCTCCTCAAGTTCCTCCCACTGCTCATCATGGCCGCCGCCACCGGCTGCGCGGACCACCAGCGGACCCGGAATGTGATCTTCACACCCCCGGACTGGCCCGCGCGGGTGCCCGCGGATCTCTATCGGCCGGAACAGGACGAACCCGCTCCCGCGGTATTGCTCCTGCACGGCGGAGGCTGGCCCGGCGGAGACACCCGCTGGCACATGAACGCCACCGCGCGGAAACTCGCAAAGCGCGGGTATTTCGTAATGAACGCCACCTACCGGCAGTCGCTGCATTGGTCCTACCCCGCTCCGCTCGAAGACGTGCAGGAAGCGCTCAGATGGATGCGGGAAAATGCCGGGGAACAGGGAATCGATCCCAACCGCATCGCCGTGTTCGGCTATTCCGCCGGCGGCTACCTGGGAACCCTCGCCGCCTTGAAGGAAGGGCCGCGCGGCCACGGAGTGAAAGCAATCGTCGCCGGCGGTTCCCCGCTGGACATGAGCCTCTATCCCAATGCCGACGTGGTCGCCCGGTTCTTCGGCGGAAAATACGACGATATTCCCGAAGTGTTCGCCGAGGCATCCCCGGTGAACCATGTGAAGAAAAACAGCGCCCCGGTCTTCCTCTATCATGGCTGGAAGGATGTGCTCGTGCAGCCCGAACACACGCTCCGCCTGCACGACGCGCTGGTGGAACAAAACGTGCCCCATGAAATCTTCTGGCTGCGCAAACGCGGACACATCACCGCGTTTCTCATGCCATCCGGAGCCGTGGACGCGGCGATCGACTTCCTCGACGACTACGTGAAACCCCTCCCCGCGTCCGGCGCGGGCCGGTAACCACCGCACATGCGGTCTTGCGGCGGCGGGCTTCCACGAAGCGGCATGCCTGCGTCTTCTGGATGACTTGTCATTCAAGCGGAGGATCCGGTCGCCGTTTCGCCACCCTGATTCCCCGCCATCAGAACAGCGCCATGGCAGGAAACCCGGTCAACGCGGGAAGCTGGTTTGCAATGATGGCGCAGGAAGGATGTGAATTCGCGAGGACCGACCCCATTTATTTCAGACGAAAGTTCGGTGCGATCACTCCAAGCTGCTTGCAACATTCCCGAAGCTGGCCCGTTTTCATTCTGGAATTTCGATTGTCAATGGGGTTTCCATTTCAGCTGTCACGGTGATTTCAAGCTCGTCATACCGGTCATCCCCATTTGCAAGAGTGCTATAGACTCCTAAACGATAAGCTCCTGGCTGAATGTGATCGAACAAGAAAATATCCTCCAATCCTCTTTCTTTTATGGGGATGTAGCTCCATGTATTATCCTCTCCAAGCAGAATAAGAGTGCGACTTGTCTTTTCCTTGAATTCCACACCAACAGGCCATTCGAGCGTTCCTTTGAACGAGGTTCCATTATCTTTGGAATCCGGAATCGTTTGAGAAATATCCAGTGTTTGGCCAGCCTCCAAAGTCGTAACGGAATATTTACCATATCCGGAATCGAGGAACACCGAAATGTACAACGAAACCCCTTCAGGCACGGAATCCAATAAAAAGCTTCCATCATCCTCAAATCTCGCAACACGTCCGGACATCATCGCTTCGCCAATCGACATCATAGGGCTAGCCGCAGCGCCTTCGATCTGACGAAGTCCAACCGATACCGTTCCTTTTGCGGTAACTTCCTGATTGTCTATGATTTGTTTGATTGTTCCGGTGATCTCACCTGCGCTTGAAGGAATTGACAATACTCCTCCTATAAAAAATCCAATTACCACGTTTTTCATAAAATATGTTGGTTTTAGTTGCAACAGTTTCCTATATTCCAGGATTCCAAAAAATTCTTGTCCAAATCCGGCAATTTTGCGTTTTTAATATTCTCTTTGATTAACCGAACGGTTTCTCCTGAAATTACCCCGGAACCTATTACGCCAGCTGGTGTGTAGGATGTCAGAAACTTGTCTATTTCATCGCTGCTGACACCTCTCAGCGATGCTTGTTTGAGCACGGCTTCGTCACCACCGCAAGGACATCCGTATATATCCCATCCTTCACCTCTTATTTGATTTTCGATTGCTTCAAATTTTGGAAATGCCTGATTAAAAATCACATCACGCCATTGCCAGACTTTGAGTCCTATTGCCTGTTCCAGCGCGAGAGCTTCGGTTGCGGCGTTATCCCAAGCGCTTCCGGGAACGCCCATCTGCTCTCCAAGGGTGCGGATGATCAGCCTGTTCGTTCCCTGGGTTGCTCTGGGATCGTTGAGCCTGAACTCGGGATCAACCGTATGGTCCCGGGTGTTTTGTTCCACGAGCGAGACGATTTCCCGCGAGACTTCGTGGAGCATCAGACCCATCAAGACCTCGGAATAAGAGCCCTTGGATTTGGAGCCGGGGACGAGCGGGGTGACTTTCGTCTTGAACTCCGCGTTTCGGAGCACGGCGTTGTCGACCAGAAATTTGTAAGGCGGGGATTTAACCGGTTCCTCTCCGTTTAGGGACATCTCGAGAGTCGCCTGCATCTCGAATCCATGGGCTCCAAGCACCGCCTTCCAAGGATTCATCTCCTCGATGTTCGGATCAAAGTTGATGGTCTGAGTTTCATGCGATGGCTGAATGGAGGTTCTCAATATTTCCATGCCAAGAAGTTCATAAACCATCTCATATTGAATTCCCTGAAGATCCGGAAGGCGAACGCCTATGTCAAGTGTGTCTCCGTTTTGGATATACACGCACGCTTCGCTGCCGAATTGGGGATGCAGGTGAGTCAGCATTCTTTTGGAGACTTTCTCACCACAGCATTTCGGGGCGGACCCATCCATGAAATGATTTCCTCCATAATAGTCTTTGAACTCCATCGGCAGGAGGTAGTTGAAATCCACCCTCGATCCTCCCTTTTTCCCGAAATCGAAAAGGTTGTGGTATTCGGGGTCTTCGATGGCGTGGGCGTTGTAGAGAGCTGCGGGGACGTCCTGCCAGCCATTGACGCCGCCGGCGCATTCGAGCTGCAGGATTCCGCGGACCAACGCGCGTTCGTGCAGGAGCGGGGAATTGGGCGGAAAGTCTTCCGAGAGCGTGTCGTGCTGCCAGACCGGGAAGCGGAAGGTCTTGCGGAATTCGGCGGGCGGCACGGCGTATTCGTAATGGAAGGGGTTGCGCGGGTTGAAGCGCACCCAGCGCCAGCGCATGGATTTGATCCGCTCTTCGCTGCCGCCATGGGCGGAGGGGGCGAAGAAGGGATCGCTGATGACGGCGGAAACCGGGAAGCTGTCCTGCCGGAAATGACTGCGGACGATTTCCGCGGCGGCGGCGGGACCGAGAAAAAACAGGTTCATCTCCACGCCGTGAAGCGGGCCGTATTTGGAGGCTCCCTGCGGGTTTTCCACCCAGGGGAGGTTTCTGACGTGCTGCTCCAGGAACTGCCGCCAGTTGACCTGGACGTGAAGGGTGGTGCGGGTGTTTTCGACGATGGTTTCCGTACCGCTGCGGATGACGTCCCCGTCCTTTTCCACCTCCCAGCTGCGGGTGGTGGTGATGGTGGTCTGCGTTTCGTCGGGTTCGTCCGGAGGGGTTTCGGTGGTGGTTTGGGAAGTGTCCCAGCTGATGGCTTCGCCCTCGGCAAGCTCCACTTCGTTCGCGGCCTTCCACTCGGCGAACGGCTGGCCGGTGGTGGTGTGGACCGCCTCGCCATCGGCGGTGATGGTGGAGCCGTCGAGGAAGGTGGAGGTGGTTTGGAAAACGCCGCCGGAGACGTCGGGGTAGAGCGGGGAACCGCTGACGGAGTAGGTCTCGGTCCGCTTCATGGTGAGGTGGCGGTGGGTGGCCGTCGGTCCCGCCAGCGGGAGGAAACCGACATGCCTCGGCATCATACGGCTTTCCTGAAGGATTTCAAACACCACGGAATACAGTTGATTTCCCGGAGTTCCCGCGCCATTTGCTCCGGCAGGTGGCTGGCCGGATTGATATTGGGTGAGGTCATCGATTCCGTTATCATCAGTGTCGGCGAGCCATG
>CAZVSA010000205.1:0-7684 GCA_964629955.1 uncultured Luteolibacter sp. | reverse complement strand
GACGTGGCCGGGGGTGTCGATGACGTTGAATTGGTTGCCTTTCCAGAAACAGGTGGTGGCGGCGGACTGGATGGTGATGCCGCGTTCGGCTTCCTGGTCCATGAAGTCCATGGTGGAAGCGCCGTCGTGAACCTCGCCGATTTTGTGGATCTTGCCGGTGAGTTTGAGAATGCGTTCGGTGGTGGTCGTTTTGCCGGCGTCAACGTGCGCGAAAATGCCGATGTTGCGGTATTTGCTGAGGTCCTTCATGCCTGTGGATGTCTTCGGATTAGCGGGCGAGGGGTTCGCGCCGGGGCGCATTGCTAGTCGAGGATCGTTTTTTGGCAACACTAGAGTCGGGAATTCCGGGAAGAGGAAAATCGCCCGCCTGCCCGCGGATGGGGGAGGTTCCGGCGGAGCGGGGGTTGATTTTGGCGGAGGGAGGGGCTTTGCCGCTTGCACCGGGGCGGGCTTCCGGTTTGTTTCCGGCAGCGATGGCTGGGAGCACGATGCGACCATTGTCGAGGCCGGTGAGGCTGGAAGGGATGCCGCCGGTGCAGGTGGCCGCCCGGCTGCGGCATTTGCCGGGGTTGGTGTTTTTCGACACCGCGGGAAACCTGCCGACCGCCGCGGGCCGTCCGGTTTCGGTGATCGCGGCCCGGCCTTCGCGGGTTCTGAAAGGCTCGGTTTTTCAGGAAGCGGACAGGGGAATTTTGCATCAGGCGCTGGAACGGCGTCCGGAACCTGCGGGGGACCATGGGTTCCCGCTGGGGGGCTTGTGCGGGTGGGTGGACTACGAGGGGGATTTCGTCTTCGGCGAGTACGGGGAGATGCTGGTGTATTGCCACGACGACGGGACGTGGTGGGAAACCGGCGGACTGTCGCAGCACCTCGCGGATTCCGCCGTGGAACCGGCGGAGGTGGGGGAGTTCCGCGCGGAAACGGAGCCGGGGGATTTTCTGGAAGGCGTTTGGCGGATCAAACGGTGGATCGGGTCCGGCGATATTTATCAGGCGAATCTCTCGCAGGGATTTTCAGCCGAAGTGAAGGGAGGATCGTTGTTCGGGCTTTATGAAATCCTGCGGGAAGTGAGCCCGGCCCCGATGGCCGCATGGCTGGCGCTGGATGGCCGGGAAGTGATGAGTTCCTCGCCGGAGACGTTTCTGAAAATCTCGGGCAGGGGAATCGAAACCCGCCCGATCAAGGGAACGAGGCCCCGGTTTCACGATCCGGACGAGGACCGGCGGTCGGCCTACGAACTGCAAACCTCGGTGAAGGAAATCTCGGAGCTGGTGATGATCACGGATCTGATGCGGAACGATCTGGGGCGGGTGTGCGAATTCGGCAGCGTGGAGGTGACAGGGATGCTGCAATTGGAAACGCTGGCGCAGGTGCATCATCTGGTGTCCACCGTGAGAGGAACCTTGAGACCGGAAGTGACGGCTCCGGATGCCCTGGCGGCGTGCTTTCCCGGAGGGAGCATCACGGGAGCGCCGAAGAAGCGTGCGATGGAAATCATCCGCGAGCTGGAGAAAGCTCCGCGTGGGATTTATTGCGGCGCGGTGGGCTGGCTTGGTTTCAACGGGGAGAGTTCTTTCAACATCGCGATCCGGACGCTCGTGCGGACGGGAAACCGCCTCGTCTATCAGGTGGGTGCGGGCATCGTCGCGGATTCCGAACCGGAGCGGGAGTACGAGGAAACCCTGCACAAGGCGGCGGGAATCCGGATGGCGGTGGAACGCTGGCAGGAATCGTGTCAGGAATTACGCTTGCCGTAATCGCGGGCCGTGCCATCTTGTGGAGGTGATCGAGAGCTTCGGCGATTCCGGCACCGAGAGCATTTACCGCGGTCTTCGGGTCGCGAAATTACCGGCTGACATCCAGCAACGCGCCAGGCGCAAACTCCGCATGATCAACCAAGCCAGAACCGTCCAGGACCTTTCGGTGCCACCCGGCAACCGGTTGGAACCACTGCAGGGCGACTTCTCCGGCTTCTGGAGCATCCGCATCAATCAGCAGTGGAGGATCGTCTTCCGATGGGAGGATGGTTTGAAACATCAGGTGAAAATTATTGACTACCATTGAAGCCATGAGCCACCCGCAGCTTTTGCCACTGATCCACCCCGGAGAGATTTTGCTCGAAGAATTCATCAAGCCGATGGGGCTGACGCTCGCCGCGGTGTCCCGCGCCACCGGCATCCCCGCATCGCGGCTCACGGAGATCACCAAGTGCCGCCGCAGCGTGACGGCCGAAACGGCATTGCGGCTGGCCCGGTTTTTCGGGACTTCCGCGGCGTTCTGGGTCGGGCTTCAAGCCGAACATGATCTTGAGGAGGCGGAACGGATGATCGGCGCGAAAATTGATCGCGAAGTGACCGCGCTCGCGTCCTGAACCAGAGAGGATACATCGGCAGGCGGGATCCACCCGGCGGCGTTAGCGGTTCCCGCGGATGGCGGTGAGGAGACGATAGCGGATCTGCCAGAAATCCTCGGATGGCGGAACGGCATTGGCAACGAGGGCGAACGTGTATTCGCGGCCATCGGGAAAAAGAATGAACCCCACATCGGAGCGCACGCCGGACATCGCTCCGGCTTTGGCGCGGAAGCCGCCGTTTCCGGACTCGTTGAGGCTTTGCAAAAACCTCCGGCCATGCGGGCCGTGGCGTGCGGCGAAGTTCACCCGGGCCAGATCCAGCGGGCGGATGGTGTTTGCCCGGGCGAGACCGCTGCCATCCAGAAGCCGGAGACCGGAAAAATCGATGCCTTGTTTTTCCCAGTAGGTCCGGACCGCTTCGGCGGGATCAGTGCCGGAGAGATTTCCCAAAGTGAGGAAGAGGCACTGGGATTCCAGATTGTCACTGACGCAGTGGAGGTGATCGACGATCTCCGCCAAAGGAGCGGACCGGTGCGTGGCAAGAACATGCACTCCCGGGGATGTGGCGGCCTCTCCGAGAAATTTCACCCCGCGCCCGGCGAGACGATCCCGAAGATGCCCGGCGGCAAATGCGGGAGGATCGGCCAGCGAGGCGCGAACGGAAAACACGTCCGCACCCGCCGGAACGGTGCCACGGAGAGTGACGCGGCGGCCATAGGGTTCCGCATAGACGACGGTGCCGTCGCCGCTGCCCGCGCGGCCCGTGGTGACATGGTTGATCCACTCAAGATCGCCGGGAGCCGGATCGGAGCCGAGGAGTTCGGCGGGTTCGCCGGGGCTTCCACCCGGCCGGAAACGGATGCTCATCCTGTTCCAGCCGAGGTTGATTCCAAACGCCCCGGCTCCGTAGGCGTTGCCCAGATCACCCCAGTTCCAGTGGTCGCTTACCGGGTTTTCTGGAAAAACGGAAGCGTCCGCAAGCAGGCTGCCGGTGACGGTCTTCAATCCGGGCAAACCATCCGCCAGGGCATCCAGATCGCCGGACGTCAGCGTGGGATCGCCGCTCCCGATGAGAACGAGATCGCCGGAAATCGTGCCGTTCCCGTCCGGCGGAGTGGTGGCCGCCAACCGCGTTTCAAAACGAAAATCCGGGCCGAGCAACGCAAGCGCCGCGCCGGTGGTGAGGGTTTTGAGCGCGGAGGCCGGGCTGAGGGCGGTTTCGGCGAGGGGCGATGCGAAAAGAATTTCCCCGTGCTCATCGAGAACACAGAAACCCACTGCCGCACCGGCTTCGGAAAGAACCGCGGTCTCTCTCGCGAAAGCGGCGGCCACCGGATTTTCGCTGGAAGGAGCCTCGCGGAAATTTCTCTCGAAAACCAAGGGCTCCGGAGCGCCGCTCCTCCACCACAATGCCAGCGCGGCCAACCAGCCACCGATGGCGATCAGAACCAGACACCCCATGCGGACTTTCATGCGGGAAGTATAACTCCGGCAGTCCACCCGCCGACAAGCACCCGCGCCTCCGCGTGGCGTTTCCGTAACATGGGAGCGGTTTCCACAGGAAAAACGGGGTCAAACGCCCCGTTTGTGACGGAAGCGTCACGGGAGGAGGGTTGATAGGAAACGGACCAATGGGCGACATCCGGTTCTCTTCACCGCCGGACCATGCCTTCCCACCGTCAACGGATCTCCCGACAGCCCGTCACGGCTTTGCGCCTGCTGGCTCTGGCATTTCCGTTGCTGGCGGCTCCGCTTCCGGCGCAGGAGGAATCGCCGCGCCCCATGTACATCACCCGTTATCTGGTGAAGGGCGCGCGCCACCTTCCGGCGGAGGAAGTCCAGGCCGCCGTTTATCCCTATCTCGGTCCGGGGCGTCTGCCCGCGGATGTGGATCAGGCGCGCGCCGCCCTCCAGAAAGCCTATCACGACAAAGGCCTCCGTTCCGTCTCCGTCGTCATCCCCGTCCAGAGAATCCGCCGCGGGGTCGTCACCCTCCAGGTGGAGGAAAATCCGGTGGGGCGGGTCCGTGTGCGCGGCGCGGAGTTCACCTCTCCCTCGGCCATCAAGAAAATCGCACCATCGCTGCAGGAAGGAAAACCCCTCGATTTCGACAAGCTCACCAAGGAAATCATCGCGCTCAACCAAACGCGCGACCGCAAGGTGAACCCCTCCCTCAAGGCCGGCGTCGAGCCGGGCACCTTCGATGTCGATCTGGAGGTGGAGGACGAACTTCCATTGCACGGCAGCCTTGAACTGAACAACCGCTACAGCGCGGGCACCAGCAAGCTGAGGCTCAACGCCGCGCTTTCCTATGGCAACCTCTGGCAGCTCGACCACACGCTTGGCTTCAACGCCCAGATCGCCCCGGAAAACCTCGATGACGCCCGGGTGTTCTCCGCGTACTATCTTGCCCCCCTGCGATCGACGGACGGATGGTCGCTCCTGTTTCAGGGCACCAAACAGGACAGCAACGTCTCCACGCTGGGAGGACTCGCCGTCGCCGGACGCGGGGAAGTCGCCGGATTCCGGGCCATCAGGAACCTTCCCCCGTCGGAAAATTTCCTCCATTCGCTGAGCCTTGGCGCGGACTACAAGCACTTCGGGGAGGATCTCCGTTTCGGTACCGGAACGCTTTCCTCCCCCATCACCTATTACCCGTTCAGCCTCCAGTATTCCGCTTCGCACAAAAAGGACAACGGGCGCACCGACATCAACGCCGGCGTCACCTGGAGCTTCCGCGGTCTTGGAAGTTCGTCGCAGGAATTCGATTTCAAAAGATCCCGGGCCGACGGCAGCTTCATCCACACCCGGGCCGATGTGTCCCACACACGGGATCTCTCCAACGGTTATCAGTGGTTCGCGAAGATCCAGGGGCAGGCAGCCGGGCAGCCGCTCGTCAACAGCGAACAATTCGCGGGCGGCGGCCTCGGCACCGTGCGCGGCTATCTCGAATCGGAAACCCTCGGTGACAACGCCCTCTTCGGCACCTTCGAGTTCCGCGGCCCGAATCTGTTAGGCACCGATCCCAAACCCGGCGACGACTTCCGCGTTTACACCTTTCTGGAAGGCGGTGCCGCCACGATCGAAAAGCCGCTGCCCGGGCAAAAATCCTCGGAAACGCTCGCCAGCATCGGCGTGGGAAGCCGCGGCAGATTTCTCGAACACTTCAACGGCTCGCTCGACATCGCATATCCCCTGTTGAAGCGCCCCACCGGACTCAGCCGCGAGTTTCTCTACACCTTCCGCCTTTGGGGGGACTTCTGATTTTTCACCATGTTGCCCACCCCTACAACCAAGGCCCGTTCCCTCCGCAGGCTTGCGCTCGCCGCGGGCGCATCGGCCATCCTCCTCCCCCTGCACGCGAAGGATTCCACATGGTGGAACCCCGCATGGCCGCAGTTTCAGGAAATCACCATCGATACCGGAGCCGATGCCGCGGCCACCAGCGAATCCATCTCCGATGCCACGGTGCTCGTGAGACTCCACGACGGAAATTTCCAGTTCCTCAACGCCGCGGACGATGGCAGCGATCTCCGATTCGTCGCGGCGGACGGAAAAACCCTGCTTTCCCACCACGTGGAGAAATACGACAACCTCCTCAACGAGGCGTTCGTTTGGGTGAAAATCCCGGAAATCAAAGCCAACGGGCAAACCGGCATCCGCCTCTACTACGGCAGCGTGGATCCGTCCTCCGCTCCGGCCAAATCCCCCGCGGACGCGTACGATGGCGATACGGACTTCGTCCACCACTTCAGCGGCTCCGCCACCGATGCCACATCCAACGGCTACAACGCCGAAGGCCCCGCATCCATCGCCGACGGTTCCCTCATCGGCGGCGGCCTGCGTCTTCCGGGCACCGCACCGGTTCTCATCGACGCTCCGGACTGGAGCGAAAACCCCGCGTTCACCCTTTCCTTCTGGGTCAGGCCCGCCGCACCGCAACCCGGAGCAGTGATTCTCAGCCGTGGCGACGGAGCGGAGTCATTCAAAGTTTTGTTAGATTCGGGCGTTCCTTCGGTGGAGATCCAAGCCTCCGCCGTCCCTGTCAGGGTAGCGGCGGAAGCAGCGCTTCCCGATGCTTCATGGAGCCATCTCGCCGTGGTTTCCGAAAACGGCACCGTCACCTTGTATGTGAACGGCACCCAAACCGCGCAAGCCGTCACCACGGTGCCCGCTCTATCAGGACCGTTTTCCCTCGGCGGCACGGACGCCGGATTCTCCGGCGAGATCGACGAATTCCAGCTCTCCTCTGTCGCCCGCACCCCGGACTTCCTCAAGTTCGCCGCCATCAACCAGGGAACCTCCGACTCCGCCGCACGCACCCTCTTCCTCGGCGAACTCCAATCCTCCGGCGGCGGCGCGGGAGGCCATTCCGAAATGCTCGAACACGTCATGCTCTTCGGCGACATCGCCGGCAACATGATGTTCGACGGCTGGATCGCCATCGGCGTCTGCGTCATCATGATCATCGTCGGCTGGTCCGTCGCCGCGCAGAAATTCCTCTATCTCAACTCCATCCAGAAAGGCACCGGAGAATTCCTCCACCTCTGGAAACGCCTCTCCTCCGATCTCACCGCCATCGACCACGCCGATGACAACAGCGTCCGCTCCTTCGGCGGAAACGCCGATCCCGAAACCATCGAACTAGTCGAAAAATCCCCTCTCTATCAGATCTACCACATCGGCTCCGAGGAAATCAAACACCGCCTCGAGCGCGACAAACACCGCACCAAAGGCCTCTCCGGCCGCTCCATCCAGGCCATCCGCGCCGCCCTCGACGCCGGACTCGTCCGCGCCACCCACAAACTCACCAACGGTCTTGTTTATCTAACAATTTCCATCGCGGGCGGACCCTACGTCGGCCTGTTAGGCACCGTCGTCGGCGTCATGATCACCTTCGCCATCATCGCCAAGTCCGGCGAGGTCGATGTCAACTCCATCGCCCCCGGCATCGCCTCCGCCCTCCTCGCCACCGTCGCCGGGCTCGTCGTCGCCATCCCCGCCCTCTTCATCTACTCCTACCTCAACGGGCGCATCAAAAACATCACCGCCGAGATGCACGTCTTCATCGACGAATTCGTCGCCAAAATGGCCGAGTTCTACCCCCCTGAAGGCGAATCCTCCCCCTACGCCTCCGGCGGCGAACATCGAACATCGAACGTCCAACATTGAACGTCGAAGTTAAAGAAATCCACCCCCACCAAATCAACCTCCACCGGACACTCTTCATCTTCCCTTCAACATTCGATGTTGGACGTTCGATGTTCCCTAAAACGCAATGGCCTCCGCCGACGACAACTACGACGACATCAACGTCACCCCCATGGTGGA